>DAIRVP010000015.1:0-48328 GCA_036802765.1 Candidatus Rokuibacteriota bacterium | reverse complement strand
CGCGGCGACATCATCGTCTTCAAGTACCCGCAAGACGAAAAGCGCGACTTCATCAAGCGCATCATCGGCACGCCCGGCGACACCGTGCAGGTACGTGGCGAGCAGGTCTTCGTCAACGGCAAGGCGCTCGTCGAGCCCTACGTCCGCAAGCTGGACGGGCCGCTCGGAGACCGCAGCACGCATTCCAGCTACTGCGGATACGCGTACGCGTGCGAGCCGACCGTGGTGCCGTCGGACTCGTACTTCGTCATGGGCGACAACCGCAACAACTCCCAGGACAGCCGCTACTGGGGCTTCGTCCGACGAGAGAAGATCAAGGGCAAGGCGTTCCTGATCTACTGGTCCTGGGATAGCGATCGGCACTGGCTGCGCTGGTGGAGACTCGCCAGGTATATTCCGTAGTGGGCGCCGAAGGGACGGTTGTAGCGGGGTCTGTTGTAGCGGGGTCCGCGAGGCCGGATACGACCGTGGGTGGGCCGTCTCAGATGGTTTCCGGCTCCCTCCCGTCCAGCCAATCGTTGGGCTTCTATCTCCATGTTCCGTTCTGCGTTCAGCGCTGCCACTACTGCTCGTTCAACACCGCACCGCTCGAAGCCGGTCAGATGGACCCGTATCTGAGCGCGCTGCACGCCGAGCTCGATCTGCTCGGCTCGCTCGGCTGGGCGCGCGAGGTCACCCTCGGCACCATTTTCCTCGGAGGCGGCACGCCGTCGTTGCTCGAGCCGGACGCGCTGGCCGCGGTGCTGGAACACCTCCGCATCTGCTGGCGGCTTGCGCCGGACGCCGAGGTGACGGTCGAGTGCAATCCCGAGAGCGTCACGCGCGAGCGCCTCGCGCGTTATCGTGCGGCGGGGGTCACTCGCGTGAGTCTTGGTGTGCAGGCCCTGGACGACGCGGTGCTGGCGAGGCTCGGCCGGCTACATAACGCACGCGGCGCGCGCGCGGCATTCGACGCGGCCCGCGAGGCGGGCTTTGACGATGTCAGCGTCGACCTCATGTATGGCCTGCCCGGTCTGACTGTGGATGCGTGGGCAGCCGGCATCGAAGGCGTGCTCGACTGGAAGCCCGATCACGTGTCGGCCTATGCGCTGACGCTCGACGGTGGAAGTCCCTGGGGCGCCGGGGGCGTGGAGAATCTGCCGGACGAGGACGCCGTGATCGCCCAGTACTGGACCCTCGTGCGCACGGCGGGCGAGCGCGGCTTCGAGCACTACGAGGTTTCCAACTATGCACGGCCCGGCCATCGCGCGCGCCATAACCTCGGCTACTGGCGCGTCGGCGAGTACCTCGCCGCCGGTCCCGGCGCGTGTGGCTTCATCGCCGACGTGCGCTGGAGCAACATCAAACCGCTCACTCGCTGGCGCGCCGCGGTCGAGAGCGGGATGCTGCCCGTGGAAGCCGCCGAGCGCCTGACGCCGCGGCAGCAGCTGGCCGAGCGGCTCATTCTCGGACTCAGAACGAGCGACGGCGTCCCGGCGGCGTGGCTGGCCGAGCGGACCACCGGCCAGGCGGTGCTGAGCCGTCGGATCGAAGAGTGGCAGCAGGCCGGCCATCTGGTCGTCGATGGCGGGCGCGCGCGCCTCACGGAGTCGGGATTCCTGGTCTCGGACGCGCTGTTCGTCGACCTGCTGTAAAATCAGTGAAATGGACGCGCGGCAACGGGATGTGCTCGTCGCTCTGATCCGGGAATACGTGGACTCGGCCGAGCCGGTCGGTTCACGCGCCCTCTCCAAGCGTCACTTCCCGCATCTGTCGCCGGCCACGATCCGCAACGTCATGGCCGATCTCGAGGAGATGGGGTACCTCGCTCAGCCGCACACGAGCGCCGGACGCATCCCGACCGACAAGGCCTACCGCTTCTACGTCGACTCGTTTCCACCGCCGTCCTCGGCGACGCCGAAGTCGGCGACATCGCTGCCCACGCGGCGCTCGGGAATCGACGGATTCATGGAGCGCACCTCGTCGCACCTGTCGACGGCGACCCGGCTGACGGGCCTGTTGCTCGCGCCGCCGCTCGCGCAGACGGTCATCGCACGCGTGGACCTGATGCCGCTCGAAGAAGATCGGGCGCTCGCCGTCGTGACCACCAACGCCGGCTGGCTCACCGTGCGCGAGGTCGCGCTCGATCCGCCGCTGGCGGCCGAGGAGGTGCGGGCGATCGGTCGCGAGCTCACGCGACGATTCCGCGATCGCAGCGTCGAGGAGATCGTGGCCATGGAGAACGCGCCGGCGGATCCGCTCGACGCCCTGCACACACGGGCGCGCGGCGTCACCGAGCAGATCGTGGCCATGCTGCGCGGCCGCACGCTCTACGTCAGCGGCGCCATGAACATCCTCGACCATCCCGAATTCTGGGACATCGAGCAGACGCGAGCGCTGCTGCGCACGTTCGAACAGAAGGAGCGGCTCGCGGATCTCATGACGTCTCTCTCGGCCGATGCCGGCGTGCGGGTCACCATCGGCGTCGAGAATCCCGTCGACGCGATGCGCGAGTGCACGTTGATCACGTCGACCTACATGTATCGTGACCAGGTGCTCGGGATCTTGGGGGTGGTCGGGCCGCGGCGGTTGCCCTATCCCGAAGTCATGTCGATCGTGAACGAGACGGCGCGGCAAGTCACGGAGGCGCTGTCGCGTGTCCGTCAAGATCTCTATCTTCCGTCCTGAGGCCAATGACCGACGACGCCCGTGAGCCCATCGACGACGGCGCCGCGCCCGACAACGGCGGCGCGATCCAGGACCTCGAGCGGCAGCTCGCGGAGCAGAAGGATCGCATGCTGCGCGCCATGGCCGAGGCAGAGAACGTCCGCCGGCGCACGCAGCGCGACGCCGAGGACCGTGTCCGGTACGCCAACGAGTCGCTCGTGCGCGAGCTGCTGCCGATCCTCGACAATTTCGATCGCGCGCTCGCGTCGGCCCGCGCGGTGGCCGGCGCCGAGAGCGTGCTGGCCGGCGTGGAGCTGATCCAGCGCGAGCTGTTGCGCGTGCTCGAGCGCGCCGGCGTGAGTCGTTACTCCGCCGTCGGCCAAGCGTTCGATCCGACGCGCCACGAGGCCATCGCGCGGGTGGTCAGCGAGGACGCGGCGCCGAACACCGTCGTGAGCGAGATCGCGCCCGGCTACATGCTGCACGGCCGTGTGCTGCGCCCGGCGATGGTGGCCGTCGCCGCGGCCCCCGATGAGGACGCCGCCTAGGTGGCGAACCGCGACTATTACGAGGTGCTCGGCGTTTCGCAGGGCGCCAGCGACGCCGAGCTGAAGAAGGCGTACCGCCAGCTCGCGATGCAGTTCCATCCGGACAAGAACCCCGGCGACAAGAAAGCCGAGGAGCGCTTCAAGGAAGTCGGCGAAGCGTACGGCGTCCTGTCCGATCCCGACAAGCGCGCTCACTACGATCGGTTCGGCGTCGCCCCCGGCGCCGCCTCGGGTGGCGGCTTCGAGGGCGGGTTCGGCACGCTCTTCGAAGACATCTTCGAGAATTTCTTCTCTGGCGCTGGCGGCGGCCGGCGCGGCCGCTCGCGCCCGACGCGCGGCGAGGATCTTCAGTACGAGCTGAAGATCACCCTCGAAGACGCCGCGACGGGACTCGAGACGAAAATTCAGATTCCACGGCTGGTGCGTTGCGAGGCGTGCAAAGGCAGCGGCAGCGAGCCGGGTACGCACAAGACCACGTGCGATACGTGCCAGGGGCGTGGCGAAATCCGAATGAGTCACGGCTTCCTCACCGTCGCGCGGCCGTGCCCGCGCTGCGCGGGCGAGGGGCAAATCAACAAGAGCCCGTGTCGCGACTGCCGCGGTGAGGGTCGGCTGCGCGGCGAGCACGTCCTGGGCGTCAAGATTCCCGCGGGCATCGACGACGGCATGCAGCTACGCCTGTCTGGCGAGGGCAGCAGCGGCGTGAACGGCGGGCCGGCCGGCGACCTCTACGTGCTGGTGCGCATTCGCGACCATCCGATCTTCACCCGCCATGGCACCGATCTGCTGGTCGACCTGCCCGTGTCCTTCACGCAGCTGGCGCTCGGTGCGGAGGTCGATGTTCCGATCCTCGGCGGCACGGACAAGCTGAAGATTCCCGCGGGCAGCCAGCCTCACCAGGTCATTCGGCTGCGGGGCAAGGGCATGCCGCGACTTCGCGAGCGCGGCCATGGCGACGCCTGCTATCGACTGCTCCTCGAGGTGCCGCAGAAGCTCAGTGCCAAGCAGCGCGAGGCCCTCGAGGCGTTCGAAGCGGCGTCGAAGGAGCACCGTGGTCCACTCGCCAGTGCCTTCATCGAAAGAATGAAGAAGCTGCTGGGCTGATCATGGGTTCCCGTTACTGGGAACTCACGGTCGCTGTGCCGCCCGACGCCTCCGAGGGTCTCACGAATTTCGTCTGGGAGCTCGGGGCCCTCGGCGTCGTCGAAGAAGAACAGCCAGCGGGCCCGGCGCAGCTGCGCGCGTTCTTCTCCGACGTCGCAGACAGCCGCGCCATCGTCAAGAGCGTCGACGTCTATCTCGGCGCGCTACACTCGCTGGGTTTCTCGCGCGCCGGCAGCCCCGCCGTCGCGATCGTCGCCGAGGATGACTGGGCGCAGGCATGGCGCGCGCACTTCGCTCCGCTGCCGATCGGCCGCCACCTGTTGGTGACGCCGCCCTGGGAAACGCCACCGGACGCCGATGGCCGCTTGATCCTCTGCCTCGAGCCCGGGCGTGCGTTCGGGACGGGACAACACGGGACCACCACCGGATGTCTGGAGCTGCTCGAGACGATCGTCGAGCGTGCGCGGCCCGCGTGTGCGATTGATCTCGGGACCGGCTCGGGCATCCTCGCAATCGCCGCGGCCCGGCTCGGGGTGTCGCAGGTCCTGGCCGTCGATTCCGATCCCGACGCCATCGCGTCCGCGACAGCAAATATCGAGCGCAACGGCGTGGCCGGACGCGTGAAGTGCCAGGTGGCCGATGCCGGCACCATCAGCCCCGCCGCCGCGCCGCTCGTGCTCGCCAATCTGCTGGCCGCCGCGCATCGCGCACTCGCGCCTTCGTACATCCGTCTCGTGGCCGCCGGCGGCACGCTGGTCGCCGGAGGCTGCCTCGACGCCGAAGCGGACGACGTGACGGTCGCGCTCGCTGGCCATGGCTTCCGGCGGCTGGACGTACGGTCGATCGACGGCTGGACGACGCTCGCATACGAGCATGCGCCGCTTCACGATCGCGCCTGAGCGGATCGTCGATGGCCGCGTGACGTTCGATTCGCTGGAGACGCGCCATCTCTCCCGGGTTTTGCGCCTGGGGCCCGGTGACACCGTCGTCGCGACCGATGGCGCCGGCCACGACTACACCGTCCGTCTCGACGCGGTCGGGCCTCGCGCGACCGGCGTCGTCGTCGGCGTCGCCGAGACCGTCGTCGAGTCACCGCTGCAGATCACCCTCGTGCAGGGAGTACCCAAGGCCGACAAGCTGGAGACGATCGTGCGCGCCGCCACGGAGCTCGGGGTCACGCGTGTCGTCCCCGCCATCGCCGCGCGCACAGTGGTCCGTCTTACCGAGAGCCAGGCGAGCGCACGCGTCGCCCGCTGGCAGCGCGTCGCGCGCGAGGCGGCCAAGCAGTGCGGCCGCGCCGTCGTGCCCAACGTCATGCCGGCGCGCCCGCTCGAAAAGTGTCTCGAGGAGGCGCGCGACACCGATCTGGCGCTCTGCGTCTGGGAAGGCGAATCTCGGCCTCTCGGCGTGGTCCTGGCCGAAGCGAAGCGTCCTCGCCGAGTCACCGTGCTGATCGGTCCCGAAGGCGGACTCGAGCGGCGCGAGATCGACGCCGCGCGGGCCGCCGGCTGGCAGCTCGTCGGACTCGGCGCGCGCATTCTGAGAACCGAAACGGCAGGCCCCGCTGTCATCGCGATCTTGCAATCCCGCTGGGGCGACCTCGGAACGGTGTGAACATGTTGCGGCACCACGCTGTTGCGGGCTGTATTAGCTTGGGGGGGACCCCTGCGGCTTCCCCCCAAACCCCCCTCATTTACGCTGTTGCCTCGCACCGGCTTCCCCCCAAACCCCCCTCTTCACGCTGTTGACTGATACCAATCGCGGTTTCGAGCAGTTCGAGGTCGAGGCGGACGTCGGGATCCGCGCCTGGGGTCCGACGCGCGCGGAAGCGTTCGCACAGGCCGCGCTCGGCGTGTTGTCGCTTACCGCCGACCCGGCAACGGTGAGCCCGCGCGAGACGCGTGAGGTGCGCGCGCAGGCCGACAGCCCGGAGACGCTGCTGGTGGCGTGGATCGACGAGTGCCTGTACGTGCACGAGATCGAGGCGTTCGTGGTGAGCCGCGTCGAGCTCGTCTCCTGCTCCGACACCGTTGCGATCGGCCAGCTTTACGGGGAGCCGCTCGACGCCGGCCGCCACCGGCTCGGCACGGTGGTGAAGGCTGCAACGCTCCACGGCGTCTCGGTGGACGCGTGGGACGGCCGCCACGAGGTCCGAATCATCGTGGACGTCTAGCGTCTCAAAAGCGAGACGGTAGCCCAACTAGGGCGTGTCATTCCCGCGACAAAGGCCGAGCCGGCCCTAGCTCATGGCCCAGTCCGCATCAAATAACTCGGCTATTTAGAAGCGAATGTAGATCTGGCACTCGGGTTGCTCCCTAGCGCCGCGGTCATGAGACAGCACACCATCCGCAAGGCGGTGAGCCTAGAAGGTGTTGGGCTGCACTCGGGAAAGACGGTGCGCGTCGCGTTGTCGCCCGCCCCAGCAGACTCCGGCATCGTGTTCCGCGCTGGCGAGCACGGCGAGCCCATTGCCGCGACGCCGGAGAGCGTCGTCGATTCCCACTACGCGACGACGATCGGCCGCAACGGCGCTCGAATCCAGACGATCGAGCATCTGATGGCGGCGGCGGCCGGCCTCGGTATCGACAACCTCGAGGTCCGTGTGGACGGCGCGGAATTGCCGGCGGCGGACGGCAGCGCCAAACCGTTCGTGCAGCTCATGCTGGCCGCGGGACGCGCGCCGCAGGGCGCCCGTCAGCGACCGCTTCGAATTCCGCACTCCATTGGCGCCGGCAACGGCGGCCGGTGGATCCAGATCGTGCCCGCGGACACGTTCCGGATCTCATACACGCTCGACAACGACCATCCGGCGATCGGAACCCAGGTGCTGTCGTGGACGCCGACGGAGGAGTCGTTCATCGCCGACTACGCGCCGGCGCGGACGTATGGCTTCCTGAAGGATCTCGGCTTCCTGCGCAAGAGCGGTCGAGCGCTCGGCGGCTCGCTCGACAACACGATCGTCATCGGCAAGAGCGCCACGCTCAACGGCCTGCGTTATCGCGACGAGTTCGTGCGCCACAAGGTCCTTGACCTCATCGGCGATCTCGCGCTCCTGGGCCGGCGCATCACGGGACACGTGATCGCGCGCAATGCGGGCCACGCGCTGAATTTCGAGCTGGTCGTGGCCGTTCAGCGTGCGCTCGGGCTCGAGCGGCGCGCCGCGGTCCGTTCGGTGCTGCCTCTCGCCCCCGAGCCTGCCGAAGCGCTCGTCTCCGCGCGGGGGCTGGCCACCACCTAAGTCGTCCCTGAGCCGGCCTCCCCGGCCGGCCGCGCGTGCCGAGTCCCGCAGGAGCGCGGCGGCCCGGGCGGTATAATGGCACGTCCGCCGTATGAAGGCCCCGAACGCCCTGCGATGGCCCGGGTTCGCCGCGGCGCTGGCGCTGCTGCTGCTAGCAGGGGCCGCACCGGCGCGCGCGGATCTGCGCATCAGCGACCTCGAGATCTACCTGAACGACCACGAGGTCACCGTCCGCGTCGTGCTCCTGGACGCGATCCCGCCGACGTTCCACGAAGGCCTGCAGAGCGGGATTCCGACCCACGTCCGCTTCACGATCGAGCTCTGGCAGTACAACCGTCTCTGGCGAGACCGCCTCGTGCACAGCGTGCTGATCGAGCGCCAGCTCGCCTACAACGCAGTGACCAAGGAGTACAAGGTCATCGCGCTCAAGGGCGAGACCCAGCCTCCGTACGGCACGCGTGACCTGCGCGACGCGCAGCGCGTGTTTTCGGAAGTGCGCTCGCTCAAGCTCGGCCCCGCGACGGCGCTGAGCCCGACGGAGGTGTTCTACATCCGCGTGCTCGCGGAAGCGGCGCTCAACGGTGAGAACACCTTCGTCACGCGCATGGCGGGCACCGCCGAGCAAACCGAACGGCAGTCCGAATACCGCACGATCCAAAGGATGCAGTAGGCCATGCCGTTGCTCTCCGAGACCAACCGGCGCAAGCGCAACCTGCTCGTCATCCTCGCGTTCCTCGTCCTGGTCGGCGGGCTCTGGGCGTTCGACCTCGGCTCCTTCGCGCCCGAGCTGCCGGTCGCGTCCAACATCGTGATCTTCGCGCTGTTCAATCTGAATCTGGTCGTGTTCCTACTGCTGCTGCTCCTGCTCTTCCGCAACCTCGTCAAGCTCGGCTTCGAGCGGCGGCAGAAAGTGATCGGAGCGCAGTTCAAGGCCAAGCTCGTGCTCGCATTCCTCCTGCTCGCGGTGGCGCCGGCCATCCTCATCTTCTTCATCGCGTCGAACTTCATCAACAAGTCGATCGAGGGCTGGTTCAAGCCGCAGGTCGAGCGCCCGCTCGACCAGGCGCTGTCGGTGGCGCAGACGTATTACGCAAACCTCGAGCGCACGACGCTGCGCCACGGCCAGCACATCGCCCGCATGATCGATCGTGAGCATCTCCTCGACGAGGATCGGCGCGACGCGCTGACTGCGTTCCTCGTCGAGCAGCAGGACCTTCTGTCGATCAGCGCGCTGACGGTCTTCGACGCGCGCGGCCGCGAGGTCATCCACGTCAAGGACCCGGTGCTCGGCGACATGGCCACGCGGGAGCTCAGCGAGGTCCAGCTCAAGCGCGGGCTGGCCGGCCAGGAGGTCACCACCGTCCGCGAGCTGGCGTCGGGGGATCTGATCGAGGCGGTCACGCCGATCTGGGCCGTTCGTGGGCATGAGCGGCACGTGATCGGCGCCGTTGTGGTGGGCACGCACGTCACGGAGCGCCTGGAGGCCAAAGTGCGTGGCATCTCCCAGGCCTTCCGCGAGTACAAGCAGCTCAAGCTGCTCAAGAACCCGATCAAGGGCATCTACATCCTGTTGTTCCTCCTCATTACGCTCCTCATCGTGTTCGGCTTCACCTGGTTCGGTCTCTATCTCGCGCGAGGCATCACGGGTCCCATCGAGCAGCTGGCGGAGGGCACGCGCGAGGTCGCGGCCGGCAACCTCGCCTACAAAGTGCAGGCCCGGGCCGACGACGAGATCGGCCTGCTCGTGGATTCGTTCAACCGCATGACGGACGATCTCTCGAGCTCCAAGCACCGCCTCGAAGAGGCGTACGTCGACCTCCAGGACAAGCACACCGAGCTCGAGGATCGCCGCCGCTACATCGAGACCGTGCTGGAGGCGATCACCACGGGCGTCGTGTCCCTCGATCCGCTCGGGCGCATCACGACGCTCAACCGCGCGGCCGCCCGGATGTTCGGCCTCGCAGAGGCGGCCGCGATCGGACGGCTGCTCGAGGAGGTGTTCACCGGACCCGAGGCGCGGGAAGTCATCGCGCTCGTGCAGCGCACGCGGCGGCCGAAGATGGGCAGCGTCGCGATCCAGCTGCACATGCGCCGCAGCGGCGTAAATCTGTCGCTGCTCGCGTCGGCCACCGCGCTACGCGGCCCCGAGGGAACGTACGACGGTGCCGTGGTGGTCTTCGACGATCTCACGGAGCTGCTCAAGGCGCAGCGGCTCGCCGCGTGGCGCGAGGTCGCGCAGCGGATCGCGCACGAGATCAAGAATCCGCTCACGCCGATCCAGCTGTCCGCGCAGCGCCTCCGGCGGAGGCTGTCGCGGGTCGGGGGCGACGACGGGCAGCTAGTGACCGAGTGCACGGAGACGATCATTCAGGAGGTCGATGGGCTCAAGCGGCTCGTGGACGAGTTCTCGCGCTTCGCGCGAATGCCGGCGTTCGTACCCAAGCCCACCGACGTGCGGCCGCTCGTGGACGCGGTCGCGACGCTCTATCGGGAATCACACCCGCAGTGCACGATCGTGACGCGCCACGCCGAGGACGTGCCACTCCTGGACGTCGACCCCGACCACATCAAGCGCGCCGTGCTGAATCTCGTCGACAATGCCGTCGAGGCCGTGGGCTCGGGCGGCACGGTGACGATCGACACCGAGTACGTGCCCGAGGCCGCGCGCGTGAGGTTGACGGTGGCGGATACCGGTCCGGGGATCCCGACGGAGGATCGCGAAAAGCTGTTCCTCCCCTACTTCTCGACCAAGGTGACCGGCATGGGACTCGGCCTGCCGATCGTCAGCGAGATCGTCGCCGAGCACGGCGGCACGATTCGTATCGAGGACAATCAACCGTCTGGCACGCGCTTCGTCATCGAGGTGCCGGTGATTCGCGCGCCCGCAGCCGTGGAGGCCTGAGGATGGCGGGCGAGCACATCCTCGTCGTCGACGACGAGCCGGCCATCCAGGGCACGCTGCGCGCCGTGCTCGAGGACGAGGGATACCGCGTGACGACCGCGGGCGGCGGCGAGGCCGCCATCCGCGCGATCACCGACGAGGCGCCCGACCTAGTGTTTCTCGACATCTGGATGCCGGGCATGGACGGCCTCGAGACGCTCGCCGAGCTCAAGCGCGTCCGTCCCGAGACGACGGTCATCATGATCTCGGGTCACGGCACCATCGAGACGGCCGTGAAGGCAACGCGCCTGGGCGCCTACGACTTCATCGAGAAGCCGATGTCGCTCGAGAAGACGCTCGTGAGCGTCACCCGCGCGCTCGAGCACAGCCGGCTCGAGCGCGAGAACGCCACCCTGCGCGCCCGCCTCGACATGCGCACCGAGATCATCGGCGACAGCGAGCCGATGCGCGCGCTGCGCGAAGCCATCGCGACCGCCGCGCCCACCAGCGGCCGTGTGCTCATCCACGGCGAGAACGGCAGCGGCAAGGAGCTGGTGGCGCGGGCGATCCACGCGCTGTCCGGTCGGCGCGACGCGCCGTTCGTCGAGGTGAACTGCGCAGCCATTCCGGAGGAGCTCATCGAATCGGAGCTCTTCGGCCACGAGCGGGGCGCCTTCACCGGCGCCGTCGCACGGCGGCGCGGAAAGTTCGAGACGGCTGACGGCGGCACGCTCTTTCTCGACGAGATCGGTGATATGAGCCTCAAAACGCAAGCCAAGGTCCTGCGCGCGCTGGAGGAGCAGGTCGTCGAGCGCGTGGGCGGACGCGAGCCGATCAAGGTGGACGTGCGGGTGATCGCCGCGTCCAACCGCGACCTGCCCGCGTTCATCACCCAGGGCGGCTTCCGCGAAGACCTCTTTTATCGGCTCAACGTCATCCCCATCGAGGTCCCGCCGCTGCGCCACCGCCGGGACGACATTCCGCTGCTCATCGAGCACTTCATCGCCGTGTTCTCCGCCGAGAACGGCAAGCGGCTCAAGACGATGTCGGCCGAGGCGCTCGCGTATTTCCTCGCGTACGACTGGCCTGGCAACGTCCGCGAGCTGCGCAACATGGTCGAGCGCCTCGTCATCATGACCATGGGCGACGTCATCGGTCCCGACGACTTGCCTGCGCCGCTGCGGCCCAAAGACGCCGTGGCCGGTGGCGAGGGAGCGCGCTCGCTGAAGGACGCGCGTGACGGATTCGAGCGCGCGTACATCCTCGCCGAGCTGCGAGCCAACGACTGGAACATGACGCGCACTGCCGAGCGGCTCGGCATCGAGCGCTCGCACCTGTATCGGAAGATCAAGACGTACGGCATCACGCCGCCGAAGTAGCTGTCGACGATGCCGGCCTTCAATTTCGTCCGCAAGTCGTTCTACCGTGATTCCGTCACGCTCATGCGCCTCGCACACGACATGGAAGCGGTCGCCGGCGTGACGAGAGCGGCGGCGATGATGGGCACGCCGCACAACCTCGCGCTGCTCGATCAGGCCGGTCTCCTCGCGTCCGGGGGTGCAGCGGCCGAATCCGCGGATCTTGTCATCGCCATCGCCGCCGACTCGGCCGGCGCCGCCGATGCGGCGCGCGCGGCGGCCGAGCGCGCGCTGTTGGCGGTCAAGCCGACGGCGGCCGGCGCAACGAGCGCCGCGGCGCCGCGCACGCTGTCCTCCGCCCTGAAGACGCTACCAGACGCCAACCTCGCGCTGATCTCCGTGCCCGGCGCGTATGCGGGCGCCGAGGCGCTCCGCGCGCTCCACGCCGGCCTGCACGTGATGCTCTTTAGCGACAACGTCCCGGTCGACGTCGAGATCGAGTGCAAGCGGGTTGCCCGAGAGCGCGGCATGTTGATGCTGGGGCCCGACTGCGGCACCGCGATCCTGGACGGCGTGCCGCTCGGCTTTGCCAATGTGATCCCGCGCGGAAGCATCGGCGTCGCAGCAGCCTCGGGCACGGGCCTGCAGGAGGTCACGTGCACCATCGCGCGCGGAGGCGAAGGCATCTCGCAGGCGATCGGCGTCGGCGGCCGCGACCTCTCCGATGAGGTGGGCGGCGTGATGATGCTGCGCGCGATCGAGCTGTTGGGCGCCGATCCAGAGACGGATGTCGTGTGCCTGATCGGGAAGCCACCGGGTCGCGACGTCGCCCGCCGTCTCGCCGACGCCGCCGCAAAGATCGGCAAGCCCTGTGTCGCCTGGTTCGCAGGAGCGGTATCGCCGCCGCCGGGCTGCTGGCATGTCGCGGCGACGCTCGAAGACGCCGGCCACGCCGCAGTTGCGCTCAAGCGCGGCACGACGCCGGCGCCGGTGGACTTCACGCTGCCACGCGCCGACGTTTCGCAGCTCGCCACCGACACAGCCCGGGGCCTCGGGCCGCCCCAGCGTTACGTGCGCGGCGTCTATTCCGGCGGCACGCTGGCGTACGAAGCCATCGGTCTGCTCGCCGGCGTGCTGGCCGACGTCGCTCCATCGCTGACGAAGGGCGGTCCGGGCCATCGCGTGGTGGACCTCGGCGAGGACGTCTTCACGCTGGGCCGTCCGCATCCAATGATCGACGGCCGTGTGCGCCGTGAGTGGATCGACAAAGAGGGTCGCGACGAGCGCACCGCCGTCCTGTTGCTCGACGTCGTGCTCGGGTACGGCGCGCATCCCGATCCGGCCGGT
The DNA here is from genome assembly GCA_036802765.1 of Candidatus Rokuibacteriota bacterium. Taxonomy (GTDB): domain Bacteria; phylum Methylomirabilota; class Methylomirabilia; order Rokubacteriales; family CSP1-6; genus AR12. The sequence goes on along the minus strand of DAIRVP010000015.1, from coordinate 35,206 downwards.
GAGATCCTGCCGGCGATCCGCGCTGTCCGTGCGGAGCGTCGGCTCGCCGTGGTCGCGAGTGTGTGCGGGACCGATGGCGACCCGCAGTCGCGAGCCGCGCAGGTCGATCGCCTGCGCACCGCCGGGGTCGTCGTCATGGACTCCAATGCTCAGGCCGCGCGACTCGCGGCGGCGATCGTGCGGCACCTCGGCTGATGGCGCTGCTCGGCGCGACACCGCGCATCGTCAACATCGGGCTCGATCTGTTCGCGACCACGCTCACCGCGCTCGACGTCCCGGCCGTGCACGTCGAGTGGCGTCCGCCTGCCAGCGGTGATGCACGCCTCGCCGCGCTGCTGTCGCGGCTCGAGGGTCGGCGTGAGTCGATCGACCGGGCCAACGTCGTGGCGCTCGAGCGGTTGACGGGAGGCGCCCCGTTCCTCGTGGACTGCCGCCCGGCCCGCGAAGCGCTGGAATTGCCCGATCGCACGGTGCTGCATTCCGGCCCACCGCTGGCGTGGGATCGTTTCAGCGAGCCCGTGCGCGCCGCGATCCTGGGCGGCATCCGCTACGAAGGTTGGGCGGCCAACGACGACGCCGCGCGGGCAATGGTCGAGCGTGGCGCCGTCCGGCTGGCGCCATGTCACCACCACGCCACGGCCGGCCCTATGGCCGGCGTCGTCACCCCCTCCATGCCGGTGTTCGTCGTGGAGAACCGGGCGTACGGCACGCGTGGCCACGCGACGATCAACGAGGGCCTCGGCAAGGTGCTGCGCTACGGCGCCAACGACGACAGCGTGATCGCGCGTCTGAACTGGATCGCGACGGAGGCCGGCCCGCTCCTCGGCGCGGGCCTTCGCGCGCTGGGAGGTATCGACCTGCGCGCGCTGATGGCGCAGGCGCTGCGAATGGGTGACGAGATGCATCAGCGCAACATCGCGGCCACGGCGCTCCTCACGCGCGCGATGATGCCGGGCATCGCCGCCGTGGGCGGCCGCCACCATGCCGTCGCACGGCTGGCGGAGTTTCTGGCGGGCAATGACCAGTTCTTCCTCAACGTCGCGATGGCCGCAGGCAAGTCGATGGTCGAGCCGGCGAGCGACATCGCGGGCTCCACGCTCGTGAGCGTCATGGCGCGCAACGGGACCGAGTTTGGCATCCGCGTCGCGGGCTGCGGCGAGCGGTGGTTTACCGCGCCGGTGAACATGCCGAGGGGCCTCTACTTCCCGGGCTTCGGCGCCGACGACGCGAACCCCGACATGGGGGACAGCGCGATCGTCGAGACGATCGGCCTCGGTGCGCTCTCGATGGTGGCTGCACCCGCCGTGGCGCGCTTCCTCGGCGCCGGGGGCACCACCGAAGCGGCGGCGATGACGAACGAGATGCGGGAGATCTGCGCGGGTGAGCACCCGCATTTCCGCATCCCCTCGCTCGACGACCGCGGCGCACCCGTCGGCATCGATACGCGTCTGGTCGTCGAGACGTCGATCACTCCTCTCATCAACACCGGTATCGCGAGCCGCCGCGCGGGCGTCGGCCAGATCGGCGCCGGTGTGGTGCGCGCCCCGCTCGCCTGCTTCACCGCGGCGTTGGAGACGCTGGCGAGTGACTCGATCCAAGGGGGCGAATGAGCGTCACCGCCGATGTCGCCGGCCGACTGGCCGGGCTGGCGACGCTCACCGTGCTCACCGTACTCGTGCTCGCCAATGGCCTCGCGCTGCCGTCGGGCGTGATCCTCAACTTCCTACACCTGATTGATCTCGTGTTTCACGAGGCGGGCCACATCATCTTCGGGTTCTTCGGCCGGTTCATCGCCGTGCTCGGCGGCTCCCTGAACCAGGTGCTCATTCCCGTCGTGTGCACGGCGGTGTTCGCGTGGCGCCAGCAGTTCGGCTCCGCGGCGGTGACGCTGTTCTGGACCGGGCAGAGCATCAGCGACGTCGCCGTCTACGTCGCCGACGGCCGCACCCTGGCGCTGCCACTGCTCGCCGAGGGGCTGATCCACGATTGGAACTTCATCCTCGGCACGCTCGGCCTGCTCAACGCCGCGGAATTGTTCGGGCGGCTGACGTTCGCGCTCGGTGCGCTCACGATGCTCGCCGCGCTTGCATTGCTCGCATGGGACGCGTGGACCCACATGCTATCCTCCGAGACGCGGAACCGCGCATGACGTTTGTCGATCCAACGACTCTCCTCGGCGCCGTCCTCGATGCTCTCGTGGAACCCGTGCTCGTGACCGATGCCGCGGGCCGGCTCACGTTCGCCAACGCGACGGCCGTGCGCACACTCGACGCCGCACGCCACGTGGGGCGTCCGGTGAGCGATCTGCTCGCTCGCCACCCCGCGCGCACGCCGGATGGCGCCGCGCTCGCGCCGTCGCTGCACCCGATCGCCCGGGCGCTGGCGCAGGCCCAGACCGTGATCGGCGCGGAGCTCACGCTGGAGCTCGACGGACGCGCCGCGATCTTCCTCGTCAACACCGTGCCGCTGCGCGACGCGCACGGCCGCTTGACCGGCACCGTGTCGGTGTTCCACGACGTGACCGGCGCGCGGCAGCTGGAGCGCGAGGCCGCCGAGCACGCGGCGCAGCTCACGGCGCTCGTCGACCTCGTCTACGAAGGCATCTTCATCATCGCCGCCGACGGCGCGCTGCTGTTCACCAACGGCCTCGGACGCGAGCTCCTCGGCGACATGCCGCCGGGCGAGCTGCCCCGCGATCGCATCAAGCGGCTGAGCATCCGCAATCTGGATGGCCGGCTCCTCTCCGTCGAGGAATTACCGTCGGCGCGTGCGCTGCAAGGCGAGACGGTGCCGTCGATGGACGTCCTGGTCTCGGGCGCGGACGGCTCGACGCGCCGTGAGCGGATGCGGGCCCATCCGTTGCGACGCGACGGAGCGGTGTACGCGGCCGTCGTCACCTGGCGCGACGTGACCGAAGAGATGCGCGTGCTCGCGGATCTCGAAATGGCTCGCACGGCCGCCGAGCAAGCCAATCAGCTCAAGGACGACTTCATCGCCGCGCTGTCGCACGAGCTGCGGACGCCCCTACAGCCGATCCTCGGCTGGACGGAGGTGCTGCGGCGCCACGGCAAGCTCGACGACGTCACGACACGCGCGATGGAGGTGGTGCATCGCAACATCCGCCAGCAGGTGCGCCTGGTCGACGACCTGCTCGACCTCTCACGCATCCTGCACGGCAAGTTCATCCTGCGCTTCGAAACGTTCGACCTGCGCGAGCAGGTGCACGCCGCCGTCGAGGCCGTGGAGGAGCCCGCGGCGCTCAAGCGCGTGCGTCTGGCTGCGGCCCTGCCCACCGAGCCGATGCCGATGTGGGGCGACGCGGCCCGCGTGCACCAGATCGTGTCCAACCTGCTCGCGAACGCGCTGAAGTTCACGCCGGCCGGCGGGCGAGTCGGGGTGCGCCTGGAAGCGCGCGAGCGGCGCGCTGTCGTCGAGGTGGACGACACCGGTGAGGGAATCGCGGAGGCCGACCTGCCGATCATCTTCGAGCCCTTTCGGCAGGGCCAGCAATCCACGCGACGCGGCGGGCTCGGCATCGGGCTCGATCTCGTGCGCCGGCTCACCGAGATGCACGGAGGCACGGTCAGCGTGGCTTCGGCCGGCCTCGGTCATGGCGCGCGGTTTCGAGTCGAGCTTCCGCTGACGCGGCCGGAAGCGTCCGTGAGTCCACCTCCCGTCAGCGGACGGCCCCGGCTCGAGCGCCAGTCCGTGCTGGTCATCGAGGACAACCTCGACACGCGCGATGTCCTCAAGCTCATGCTGGAAGTCGAAGGCGCCGTGGTGGAAACCGCGGAGACGGGCGAGGAGGGGCTGCGAATCGCCGACCGGATGCGGCCGGACATCGTGCTGTGCGACATCGGGTTGCCCGACATCGATGGGTTCGAGGTCGCGCGCCGGATTCGCGGACGGAGCGATGTCAATGTATCTCGGCTGATCGCACTCACCGGCTACGGCCAGGCCGAGGACATGCGCCAGGCCGTCAAGGCCGGCTTCGACGCCCACCTCACCAAGCCGGTGAACATCGACCAGCTGATCGCGCTGCTCGTGTCCGCCGCGCGTTGACACGGCCGTCCGCGTCCATGTAGAGTGACGTGACTCGATGTGCGCTTTCCTTTAAGCGGGCCCTGCGAGGCTCGTAAGGAGAGAACGATGACCACCCGACCGCCCCGCTCGCGCGACAAGGCCGAAGTGCTTGATACCGCCGGCCTCGACCGCGCGCTCACCCGAATCGCGCACGAGATTCTCGAGCGTAACGGCGGCGCCAAAGATGTCACCTTCGTCGGCTTGCGCACGCGCGGTGTCACATTGGCCCAGCGGCTTGCCGCGAAGATCGCCGCGATCGACGGCACCTCACTCCCGGTCGGCGTCCTCGACATCACGCTGTATCGGGACGACCTCGACAGGCGCGGCGCGCCTGTGGTGCGGGCCACCGACATCCCGTTCTCCATCAAGGACAAGACCGTCGTGTTGGTGGACGACGTGCTGTTCACCGGCCGGACGATCCGAGCCGCCCTCGACGCGCTCATCGACCTGGGCCGTCCGAAGATGATCCAGCTCGCCATCCTGGTCGACCGCGGTCACCGCGAGCTGCCGATCCGCCCCGATTACATCGGCAAGAACCTTCCCACGTCCCGCCGCGAGACGGTGGCCGTGCGCCTGACCGAGCACGACGACGAGGACCGCGTCGTAATCCAAGAGCCCGAGGAGGCCTGAGGATGGGGTGGACCCGCAAAGATCTCCTGACGATCCGCGAGCTGGAGGCCGCCGAGATCCTCACGCTGGTGGACACGGCGGCCTCGCTGGAGGAGATCGCCGGCCGAGAGATCAAGAAGGTGCCGGCGCTGCGCGGCAAGACGATCGTCAATCTCTTCTACGAGAACTCCACGCGGACGCGGACGTCGTTCGAGATCGCGGGCAAGTGGCTGTCGGCCGACGTCATCAACTTTTCTGCCTCGGGCTCCAGCGCGGCCAAGGGCGAGTCGTTCGTCGACACGGCGCGCAACATCGCCGCCATGAGTCCCAACGTCGTGGTCGTGCGTCACTCGTCGTCCGGCGCACCGGCGCTGCTGGCGCGCGAGCTGTCCTGCGCGATCGTGAACGCGGGCGACGGCGCGCACGAGCACCCCACACAGGCGCTCCTCGATCTGCTGACCATCCGCGACAAGAAGGGTCACTTCGAGGGACTCAGCGTGGCCATCGTGGGCGACATCGCCCACAGCCGCGTGGCGCGCAGCAACATCCACGGCATGAAGAAGCTCGGTATGACGGTCACGGTGGCCGCGCCTCCGACGCTGATTCCCCCGTACGCGCAGGAGCTCGGCTGCAAGGTCAGCTACCGGCTCGAGGACGCGATCCGTGACGTGGACGTCATCATGATGCTGCGCCTGCAGCAGGAGCGCATGCATGCCGGCTTGATCCCGTCGCTGCGGGAGTACTCACGCTATTGGGGCTTGACGCTCGAGCGTCTCGCCGCTCACGCGCGGCCGGACGTGTTGATCATGCATCCCGGCCCGGTGAATCGCGGCGTCGAGCTGTCGCCGGAAGTCGCCGATGGTCCCTATTCGGTGATTCTCGACCAGGTCGCCAAGGGCGTGGCAGTGCGCATGGCGGTGCTGCTCTTACTCGCCGGCGGCCGAAGCCCGGAGGCCCATCAATGAGCGCCCTGGTGATCCGTGGCGGTCGTGTGATCGATCCCGCGGGGTCCGTCGACGCCGTGCAGGACGTGCTGATCGAGGACGGCAAGATCGCACGCGTCGGCGGCCGATTGACGGCGCCGGAAGGCGCGACCGAAATCGACGCCGCAGGCAAGTGGGTGTGCCCGGGCTTCATCGACATGCATGTGCACCTGCGCGAGCCGGGGCACGAATATAAGGAAACCGTGGCGACCGGGACGCGGGCCGCCGCCGCCGGTGGCTTCACGGCGGTGTGCTGCATGGCGAACACGCAACCCGTCAACGACAATCGCGCGGTCACGGACTACATTCGCGCGAAGGCCGACAGCGAGGGCGTCGTTCGCGTCTATCCGATCGGCGCCGTCAGCCGTGGGCTCGAGGGCAAGGAGCTGGCGGAGCTCGCGGAGCTGGCCGAAGCCGGCTGCGTGGCGTTCTCCGACGACGGCCGGTGCGTGATGAACGCCGAGCTCTACCGCCGGGCCATGGAATACACGCTGCCGTTCGGCGCGCCGGTGATCAGCCACGCGGAGGATCACACGCTCTCGCGCGGCGGCTGTATGAACGAAGGCGTGGTGTCGACGGAGCTGGGACTGCACGGGATTCCCGCCGCAGCGGAAGACGTGATGGTGGCGCGCGACATCGTGCTGGCCGAGCTCACGGGCGCGCACGTGCACATCGCTCACCTGTCCACCGCCGGGGCCGTCCGACTCGTGCGCGATGCAAAATCCCGGGGCGTGCGCGTGACCGCGGAGGTGACGCCGCACCACCTGGTCCTCACCGAGGAGGCGGTGCGCTCCTGGGACGTCAACACGCGGATGGCGCCGCCGCTTCGGACGAAGCGCGACTGTGAAGCCTTGATCGAGGCGCTCGTCGACGGCACGATCGACTGCGTGGCAACCGATCATGCCCCTCATGCGTTGAGCGAGAAAGAGGGTGAGTTCGACCAGGCCGCCAACGGCATCGTCGGCCTCGAGACCGCGGTGGCGCTGCTGCTCGATCGGCTCGTGCGTCCAGGCCTGCTGCCGATCGCCACGCTGATCTCGCGGCTCTCGCGCGACCCCGCGCGCCTGCTCCGTCTGCCGGGCGGCGGTCTGGGAGTCGGCGCGCCGGCCGATCTCACCCTGATCGATCCCGAGGGAGCCGTGACCATCGATCCGAAGCGTTTTCAGTCGAAGAGCCGCAACACGCCGTTCGCCGGATGGACGGCGACCGGCCGGCCCTGGAAGACGATCGTCGGCGGCAGGGCCGTGTGGCAATGCGCCGACGAGGGACGCGCGTCGTGACGGAGGCGGTGCTCGTCCTGCGTGATGGTCGCGTGTTCCGCGGCCAGGCCCTCGGCGCCATCGGGCAGACACACGGCGAGGTCATCTTCAACACCGCCATGACCGGCTACCAGGAGATCCTCACGGATCCGTCGTATCGCGGTCAGATCGTGACGATGACGTACCCGATGATCGGCAACTACGGCATCAACGGAGAAGACGTCGAGTCGCACCGGCCGTGGGCCAACGGGCTCATCGTCAAGGAAGCCTCGGTCTGCCCCTCGTCGTGGCGCGGACGTATGAGCCTCGACGAGTACCTCAAAGCGCATGACCTCGTCGGCCTGCAGGGCATCGATACGCGCGCGCTCACCCGTCACCTGCGGGATCACGGCGCTCAAGACGGGATCATCTCGTCGACGGATCTCGATATCGATCGGCTGCGCGAAGCGGCGCAGAGACTGCCGGGACTCGTCGGCCGCGATCTCGTCGCCGAGGTCACGGCCTCGGCGCCGTTCACGTGGACGACCGGCAGCTGGGACCCCATCAAGGGCTATCGGCCGGCGCCGCCGGCCCGCTACAAGGTCGTCGCCTTCGACGCCGGCATCAAATTCAACATCCTGCGGCAGCTGCGCACGGCCGGCTGCGAGGTCACCGTCGTTCCCGCGAACACGCCGGCCGATGCCGTGCTCGAGCGGCGGCCCGACGGCGTGTTCCTCTCCAACGGGCCCGGGGATCCCGAGGGCGTGCCGTACCTCATCGAGAGCGTGCGGGCGCTGCTCGGGCGCGTGCCCGTCTTCGGCATTTGTCTCGGGCATCAGATCATGGGGCTCGCGGCCGGCGGTCGCACGTACAAGCTGCCGTTCGGCCACCACGGCGCGAACCATCCCGTGAAGGACCTCGCGACGGGGCGCGTCGAGATCACCTCGCAGAATCACGGCTTCGCCGTCGATCCGGCGTCGCTCGCCGGGCGCGGGTGGGAGCCGAGCCATGTCAACCTCAATGACACGACGTGCGAAGGATTACGTCACACGGAGTGGCCCGCGTTCTGTGTGCAGTACCACCCGGAGGCGTCGCCGGGCCCCCACGACGCGAACTACTTGTTCCATCGCTTCACCGAGCTGATGGGAGGCTGAGTGTCCATGCCGAAATACCTCATCTCGTATCGCAAGGTCGAGGCCGCGGGGCAGAAGCCCGAGTGGGCCTCGTTCACCACGCAGAGCGAGGCGTCGCTCGAGGCGCATGCGATCAAAGAGCGTGTGGAGCGCCGTATGAGCGTGCTCGGCGAGCAGCTGTGGGGCGACGGCCAGACCGTCTGGGTCGGCGCCGGCCGCATCGACGACGTGCTCTACAAGCGCGAGGAGGCGGCGCCGGACACGTCGATCGTGTACGGATTGGTCGAAGAGTAGCGGATGCCCAAGCGGACCGACATCCGGAAGATCATGATCATCGGCTCGGGGCCGATCGTCATCGGCCAGGCCTGCGAGTTCGATTACTCAGGAACTCAGGGCTGCCGAGCCTTGCGGGAAGAGGGCTACGACGTGGTCCTCGTCAACAGCAATCCCGCGACGATCATGACCGATCCCGAGATGGCCGCGCGAACGTACGTCGAGCCGCTCACGGCGGAGTTCGTGGCGAAGATCATCGAGCGTGAGCGACCGCAGGCGCTCTTACCCACGCTCGGCGGCCAGACGGCGCTCAACCTGGCCGTCGCCCTGGCCGAGGACGGCACGCTGGACCGGTTCGGCGTGGAGCTGATCGGAGCGAAGATCCCGGCCATCCGCAAGGCGGAGGATCGCGAGTTGTTCAAGCGCGCGATCGAGTCGATCGGGCTCACGCTGCCGCGCTCGGGCTACGCGCGCACGATCGACGAGGCCAAGAGCATCGTGCGCACGACGGGCTATCCGGCGATCATCCGGCCGTCGTTCACGCTCGGCGGCACCGGCGGCTCGATCGCCTACAACCCGGACGAGCTCGAAGAGGCCGTGCGCTGGGGGCTGCAGATGTCACCGCTGGGCACCGTGCTCATCGAGGAGTCGGTGATCGGCTGGAAGGAGTTCGAGCTCGAGGTGATGCGTGACCTCGCGGACAACGTCGTCATCATCTGCTCGATCGAGAATGTCGACCCGATGGGCGTGCACACGGGCGACTCGGTCACCGTGGCCCCCGCGCAGACGCTGACCGACAAGGAATATCAGCTCATGCGCGACGCCGCGGTCGCGATCATCCGCGAGATCGGCGTCGAGACCGGCGGCAGCAACATCCAGTTCGCGGTGAACCCGGAGGACGGGCGGCTGGTCGTCATCGAGATGAATCCGCGCGTCTCGCGCTCGTCGGCGTTGGCGTCCAAGGCCACCGGCTTTCCCATCGCCAAGATCGCGGCCAAGCTGGCGGTGGGCTACCGGCTCGACGAAGTCCGCAACGACATCACCCGTGAGACGCCGGCCTCGTTCGAGCCGGCCATCGACTACTGCGTCGTCAAGTTCCCACGCTGGGCGTTCGAGAAGTTCCCGGAAGCCGATCGCACGCTGACGACACAGATGAAGTCCGTCGGCGAGGCGATGGCCATCGGCCGCACGTTCAAGGAGGCCTTGCACAAGGCGGTGCGTTCGCTCGAGCAGGATCGCTGGGCGCTCACGCTCGACCGCGCCGTCTCGGACGAGGACCTGCGCGGGCTGCTCAGCGTGCCGAACCCGGATCGGATGTTCGCGATCGGCGACGCGTTCCGGCGCGGGATGAGCACCGCCGAGATCCACGGCCTCACGAGCATCGATCCATGGTTCCTCGAAAACATGCGCGAGATGGTCGAGTTCGAGCCCGAGATCCGCCGCGCGGCCCTGAGCGATGCGAAAGTCCTCCGGCGCGCCAAGCAGCTCGGCTTCGCCGACCAATGGATCGCCCGGCTGACCGGCACGCGCGAGGCGGCGATCCGCGCGCTGCGCCTGTCGCACGGCATTCGCGCGACGTTCAAGACGGTCGACACCTGCGCGGCGGAGTTTGTCGCCCACACGCCGTACCTCTACTCGACGTATGAAGACGAGGACGAAGCGCCGCCCACCGACCGCCGCAAGGTCATCATCCTCGGCTCGGGACCGAACCGCATCGGCCAGGGCATCGAGTTCGACTACTGCTGCGTCCACGCCGCCTTCGCGCTGCGCGAGCGCGGCGTCGAAGCGATCATGCTCAACTGCAACCCGGAAACGGTGTCGACGGACTACGACACCTCCGATCGGCTCTACTTCGAGCCCCTCACCCTCGAAGACGTCCTCAACGTCGTCGACAAGGAGCGGCCGCTCGGCGTGATCGTTCAGTTCGGCGGGCAGACGCCGCTGAAGCTCGCGGTGCCGCTGCAGCAGGCCGGCGTGCCGATCCTCGGCACGTCGCCCGACGCGATCGATCGCGCCGAGGATCGTCAGCGGTTCAGCGACCTGCTGCACGAGCTCGGCCTCAATCAGGCCGCCGGCGCCACGGTGCGCTCACTGCCCGAGGCGCGCGAGATCGCGCAGCGGCTCGGCTATCCGGTGCTCGTGCGCCCATCGTACGTGCTGGGCGGCCGCGCGATGCGAATCGTGTACGACGATCAAGACCTGGTGCAGTTCGTCGGTGAAGCCGTCGAGGCGGCGCCCGACCATCCGATCCTCATCGACAAGTTCCTCGACGATTCGCTCGAGATCGACGTCGACGCGGTGGCGGACGGCGAGCGGGTGGTGGTCGGCGGCGTGATGGAGCACATCGAAAAGGCCGGTGTGCACTCCGGCGACGCCGCCTGCGCGCTGCCGCCCTACAGCCTCGACGAGGGCCAGGTGAAGACGCTGCGCGCGCAGACGAAGGCGCTCGCGACGGCGCTCGGCGTGGTCGGGCTGATCAACGTGCAGTTCGCCATCCGCAACGAGACGGTGTTCGTGCTCGAGGTCAACCCGCGCGCGTCGCGCACTGTGCCGTTCGTGTCCAAAGCCATCGGCGTGCCGCTGGCCAAGATCGCCACCTGGGCGATGCTCGGCGAGCCGGTGGCCGCGATCGCGTCGATCGAAGACCGTGAGCCCCGGCACATCGCCGTGAAGGAGTCGGTGTTTCCCTTCATCAAGTTCCCCGGGGTCGATATCGTGCTCGGGCCCGAGATGAAATCCACGGGCGAGGTCATGGGACTCGACCGCGACTTCCGCAAGGCCTATCTCAAATCACAGATCGCCGCCGGCTCACCGCTGCCGACGAGCGGCAAGGTCTTCGTATCGGTCAAGAACCGCGACAAGCGCGCGGTCACGACGCTGGCGCGCCGGCTCGTCGAGATGGGCTTCACGCTGGTGGCGACGAGCGGCACCACCCGCGTGCTCGAGCGTCACGGCATGACGGTGGAGTTCGTCCACAAGGTGCTCGATGGCCATCGCCCCAACATCGTGGACCTCATGAAGCAGGGCGACATCGCCCTCGTTTTCAACACGCCCGAGGACGGGCGCGCCCGCAAGGATTCGGCGGCGATCCGTCGCGCGGCCGTCAGCCTGAACATCCCTTACTACCTCACGGTGGACGGCGCGCAGGCGGCGATCGGCGCCATCGAAGCGTTGCTCAAAGGCGAGCACCACGTCCGAAGCCTGCAGGAGTACCACGCCGATGCGTGAACGACTCTGGGTCGCGCTTGACGTCGAAACGCTGAAAGAGGCCGACAGTCTGCTCGAACAGCTCGCCGTCGCGTCGTTGCCGGAAAAGATCGGCGCCAAGATCGGCTCGCAGCTTTTCACGGGGGCCGGGCCCGCCGCCGTGGAAGCGGCTCTCAAGCGGGGCTTCGGCGTGTTCCTCGATCTGAAATTTCACGACATCCCCAACACAGTGGCCGGGGCGGTCCGCGAGGCCACACGTATGGGCGTGACCATGCTCAACGTCCACGCGGCGGGAGGCGTGGCCATGATGCGGGCGGCCGCCGATTCAGCGACCAAGGCCGCGAAGGACCTCGGCCTCAGGCGGCCCGTCTGCATCGGCGTCACAGTGCTCACAAGCCTCGATCGCAAGGGCCTGGACGAGATCGGCGTCGCCGGCAACGTCGAAGCGCACGTGCTGCGCCTGGCGGACCGCGCGCGGGACGCGGGGCTCGAGGGCTGCGTGGCGTCACCGCAGGAGATCGGCTTGCTGCGCCGGGCGCTCGGCCCGACGTGGATCATCGTGACCCCCGGGATTCGGACGGCGCAGTCTATCGACGACCAGAAGAGGATCGCGACGCCGACCATAGCGATCCGCGCCGGCGCCGACGCGATCGTCGTCGGTCGACCGATCACGGCCGCGCCCGATCCGCACGCCGCTACGGTCGCGATCCTGGCGGAAATCGCCCAGAGCTCGCGAGACCTTACGCGGGCCTGACGTCTCCCGGTGGCGCCCACGCCGCCTCGATCAGCGCGACCGCGTCGCCGAGCGCGCCGCGAATGGCCTGGACGTTCGCCTGCTGATCGGCCAGGACGACGAGATAGCCGATGCGGCTGCCCGCGATGAACATAGTGCCGTCGTCGGCCGAGAACATCGCGGTCGAGAACGACGGCCGCCCGAGTCGGGCCGCGCTGGTCTCGAGCTCGCGCCCGAGCGTGGCGGTGAGCGCCGCCACGGAATCCACGGCGACCGTAGGCGGCAAGTCGGCGGCGATCACGAAGCCGTCGGCGGCGACGATCATCGCGCCGCGCACCCAGTGCAGACGCTTCAGCTCCTGAACGATATCCCGGACGTGCCGGCCTCGCGTGGCATTGTCGTGCTCGAGCGCGAGCTTCAGGCGCGGTCCGCTCATGAGACTCTCCTGATTGGGTCGTCGGCCGGTGTACTCACCGGCGTCGCTGGGAACGCGATCGGCGGCGGCGCGGCCGCCAATCCCAGCTCGTGTAGCGTGGCGGACCAGAGCCGGTTCACATCGAGCAGGCCCTGGGGAGGATCGGTCGCGCGTGGCAGCGCGAGCGAGACGACCAGCTCGCCGTTCGTGCGGATGAACACGGCGTCTCGCTCGTCGTTGACGATGGCGCGATGCAGCGGTCCCAGGCCGCAGCGCTGCAGGGCGGCCGCGGCGAGCCGCAGCGCGCGCGCCAGCGCTTCGGAGACGTTGTTCGCGTCGTCGGCCGCAGGCTGCGCGGCGATGAGCTCGCCGTCGGCGCGGCTCACGATCAGCGCGCGGCCCGTTCCCGGCAGTCGCAGACGGTCCACGCGCGGCGCGGCTGCGAGAGGCGCCGCGGCCGGCGCCTCGCGCGCGTGCAGCGCGCCCAGCAGCGCAGCCGCGTCGGGGAAATCGGGATAGAAGAGCAGCGCGCGGCGGAGCAGGTCCTGGCAGACGCGGTCGTCGCCCTCTTCGAGCGCGACGCGGGCCAGACCGATCAGCGCGCGAGCATGATGGGCGTCGTGACCGAGCACCCACCGGAATTCCGCCTTGGCGGGCGCCGTCGCGTGCCGCGCGACGTGCAAGTAGGCGGCGAGCAGATGCGCGTGCAGGTTGTCGCGGTCCAGCTCGAGCGCGCGCGTCACGAGCGCACCGGCCTCGGCGTAGCGCCCCTCGCGCCGTCGCTGCTCGGCGCGGCGGAGGGCCTCGGGCACCGTCTGCGGCGCGCGCTCGGCCGAAGGCCTCCAGAGCCGTCTCAGCAGCGGCACGATCGCACTCCGTTCATCCCAGCGTCACCCGCAGCACTTCTTCCACGGTGGTAACGCCCTCCACGACCTTTGCCATTCCCGCCTGGCGGAGCGTCCTCATCCCTTCTTTCTGCGCCTGCTCCCGCAGCTCTGCGGTCGACGCCTCCTCCAGGATCATGTCGCGCAGCGTCTCGCTGATCGGCATGACCTCGTAGATCGCCACGCGGCCCTTCATGCCCGTGCCGTTGCAGACCGCGCAGCCGGCGCCGCGGTAGAACGTCACCGGGCCCCGGCCCTGCGGCACGTGGCCGTATCGCACGAGATCTTCTTCCCTGCCCTCCACGGGCTGGCGACATTGGTTGCAGATCCGTCGCCCCAAGCGCTGGGCGAGAATCATCAGCAGCGCCGACGAAAGCAGGAACGGTGGAACGCCCATGTCGACGAGGCGCGCCACGGTGGACGGGCAGTCGTTGGTGTGCAGCGTCGTAAACACGAGGTGACCGGTGAGCGCCGCGCGGACGGAGATCTGCGCGGTTTCGAGATCTCGCGTCTCACCGACGAGGATCACATCAGGGTCCTGACGCAGGAACGAGCGCAGCGCCACCGCGAACGTGCGTCCGATGCCCTCGTTCACCTGGACCTGGTTGACGCCCTTGAGGTTGTACTCGACGGGATCCTCGGCCGTGATGATGTTGTGGTCCGGCGAGTTGATCGTCGAGATCGCCGAATAGAGCGTCGTCGTCTTTCCGGAGCCGGTGGGCCCCGTGATGAGGATCATGCCGTACGGCTGGTGGATCGCGGCGTCGAACTTCTCGTAGCTCCACCCATCGAAGCCGAGCTTGGTGAGATCGAGCTGCAGCGCCTCCTTGTCGAGAATACGCAGAACGGCTTTCTCGCCGAAGATCGTCGGCAAGATCGACACCCGGAAATCGATCTCACGCGATCCGTAGCGGAGCTTGATGCGCCCGTCCTGCGGCAGGCGCCGCTCGGAGATGTCGAGGCTCGCCATGATCTTCAGCCGCGAGATCACCGCGGGTTCCACCTTCTTCGGCGGCGAGACCATCTCGTGCATGACCCCGTCGATGCGGAAGCGGATGCGGAACTGCCTTTCGTACGGCTCCCAATGCAGGTCGGAGGCGCCGCGCCGGATCGCGTCGAGGAGGACCTTGTTGACGAACTTCACCACCGGCGCGCCCTCCGCCGCGTCGCGCAGCTCGACGACCTCGCCCTGCGCGGCGCGCGTGTCGTTTTCCTCGACGACCTCAACGGTGGCGTCCGTCAGCTCCGAGAGGACGTCGTCCATCGAATCGGGGGCCACTGGCTTGGCGTAGTGGCGGTCGATGGCGGCGCGGATCGCCGCGCCCATGGCGATGACGGGCAGCACGCTCAGCCGTGTGGTCGCGGCGATCTCGTCCATGGCCACGACGTTGGTGGGGTCCGACATGGCGATGGTCAGCGCGCCGTCGGCGCGGGAGAGCGGGAGCACCTCGTGCTTGCGCGCGAGGTGCGCGGGCACCAGGGCGAGGATCTCGACGGGGATCGCTTGGTTGCGCACGTCCACCGACGGCAGGCCGTGCTCGCGCGAGAGCACTTCCACCAGTCGTTCCTCGGTCACAAGGCCCCGGCGCGCGAGCACGGCGCCGAGCCGCTCCTTCGATCGCCGGTGCTCGCGGAGCGCCTCGTGCAGCTGCGCTTGGGAAATGATCCCCTCGGCGACGAGCAGCTCGCCGAGCCGCGCGCGGCTCGCGCGCTTGCGCGCCGAGGGCGCGAGGCCGGGGCGGCCCGAGCCGGCCGGGTCGAGACTGCCCGACGTGCTTGCGAGCCGCACACGCGTGCTGGAAGCGGGAGGCAGCGGCGGCGCAGGCGGCATCGAAGGCGACGCGGCGATCGAGGGCGTCGATGGCGCGATGACCGGAGGCGGTGGAACCGGCGTGGCAGGTGGGACGGGCACCTGGGGCATCGTCGGCACCAACGGCGGTGGCGGGGTGCGCGGCACCGAAGGTGGCCGCGGCGGTGTTACGGTGCGCGGAGCCGGCGGCGTCGCGGGCGCGGACGGCTGCGCAGCGCGGCGCCGGCGCCCGCCTCCCGCCGCCTGACTGGGATCGACACGTTCGATGCGCTCGGCGGTCTCCATCAACCGCTCGATGTCGCCCAATCGCGTGTAGATCTCGCGGAGCGCCTCGAGAACCGTCAAGTCTTCCGGGTTTTCCGCGAGCGCGGCCTCGAACATCTCGGCGCTGTCGCGGAGCTCCCGGCCCTCGCCGCGGTCAGGCAGGCCGCTGCCGGATGGCACTCCGCGCTTCCTCCGGGGTGAGCGGCGCAGCCAGGACACCCGTATGGCGCGGGCGCCGACGGGCTTCGATGAGGATGGCGCCGAGGCCCTGGCTCGCCTCGCGCGCGAAGAGACGCACCATGCCGACGGTCGTCCGCTCGTCGAAGATCGCGAGCAGGATCGCGTCGTCGTCGACGGTGCTGACATGCAGGCTCTCCTTGACGCCCTCGTGGAACAGGACCGAGAACTCGCTCTCACCCAGCAGGCGGGCGAGGGCGGCCGTCGAGCTGAATGCGCCGGCCGCGAGGGCGGCGATGGACACGGTGTCGAGCGTGCGCGCGGCCCCGGCGATGGCGAGCGGCTCGCCACTCCGCTCGATCAGCAACACGGCCGCGGAGCCGGAGTCGCCGAGGAACCGTTCCAGCACGGCGTCGATCCGCGCCGCATCGGACTCGTGAATGGCGAGATCCTGTCGCATCATGAGGCTCCTTCTTGCACTTGCCCGAATTCCCGGAGCAGGACCATTCGGGACACCGTGTTGAGAGTGTCGAAGACGCCTTTGCCCGTCAGCGCGACGGCCTCGAAGGCCGGCACGCGACGCGCGCCACGATTGAGCGTGTATTCGAGATAGTCGAGCGGGGCCACATCGGGCAGATCGCGCTTGTTGTACTGCACGACGTAGGGCACCGAGGCGAGGTCGAGACGATACTCGTGCAGGTTGTCGTTGAGATTGCGCAGGCTCTCGACGTTTTCCTTCAGCCGGTCCCACTGCGAGTCGGCGACGAATACCACCCCGTCCACCCCGCGCAGGACGAGCTTGCGTGTCATGTTGTAGCGGCTCTGACCGGGCACCGTGTAGAGCTGAAACTTGGTCGTGAAGCCGCGCACGCTCGTCGCCGACACCGGCAAGAAGTCGAAGAACAGCGTGCGGTCGTCGCCCGTTGCGAGTGAAATCATGTTGCCGCGGTTCTCGTCGGGCAGGCAGCGGTGGACGAATTGGAGGTTCGCGGTCTTGCCGGCCAACCCCGGTCCGTAATAGACGAGCTTGAAGTTGATCACCTTGGCCGCGTAATTGATGATCGACACTCAGCGCATCTCCAACACCGCCGCCGCGCGATCGACTTCGCGCCATGCACGCCCCGGTTGCGCGACGGGTCCCGCGGCGGCCAGCAGGGTGGTTCCGCGGCCGTCGATCGAACGCACGAGAATGCGCCGCCGCCCCTGACGGAAGACGACTGACGCGAGCGCGCCGAGATCGCCCTCGCGCGCGCGCCCGAGGCCTTCCCACACCGCGAGCGCGAGCTCGCCGAGGTGCTCGGCCTCGCGGCCTGGCTCTCGGAAAACGTAGACGCGCGCGCTGCCGCCCGCGTCGGTGAGCACCGCGGGCTCGACGATGCCGAACGCGCCGAGGGTGCCCGCCACGCCGGCGACACGCGGATCGACGGCGAGCGACGAAAGCGCGCGCGGCGGCACGCCTGCACCTTCGCGCGGGCGGCCTGACAGGCCCGCCGCGCGGGCGGCGCGCAGCTCGAGCAGCGCCACGGGGGCACCGGGCCGACGCGCCGCGACCACGATCGCCGTCGGCGCGGCGGTGACGACGATGGCCGCGCGTGCGGTCCGCACTGTGACCTGCTCACCGGCCGCGCCGCCGAGCAGACCCGCCACACGCGCGGCGACGGCCGTCACGGCAGCGCGCGGCACCGTCGGCGCGATGAACGCCACGAGCGGCGTTCCCTCGACGACGCCCGTCCACGACTCGAACGTCCCGGCGCCCGCAAGACACGCTGCGATCCGGGTCAGCGCGTCGCGGCTGATGATCTCCGGGGCGACATCGCGCGAAGCCGCCGGCGTCCGCCGCGGTGCCGCGGCTGCTGGCGGCGGCGCGGCTGCCGGCGCGGGGCGTGGAGGTGGCGGCGGCGGCGCGGCAACCGGCGGCGGTGGTGGCGGTGGCGGCGCGGCCACAGGCGGCGGTGGTGGCGGTGGCGGGGGAGCCGGAGGTGGTGGCGCGGCGACCGGCGCAACTGGTGGCGGCGTGGGCGCGGCCACCGACGGCGGCGCCGCGGCGGGCTTTCGCGTGGTGGTGCGCGCAGGGGGGGCGACCGCCGGAGGCGCCGCCACGGTCGCCGCCGGCGCAGGGGCGGCGCTCGGCGTCGCTGCGCTCGCTTCGGGGGCGTCCCGCGGCACCTGGAGCGGTTGAAATGGAGGTGGAAACGCGTCGAGTCCGTCGATGTGATTCGAAGCTGGCCCGAGCGAGAACGTTCCCGGCGGCACCTGGCGAAGCACATCTTCCAGTGGAAGCGTGAGCTTGAGCCCCGGATATTTCCGTCGGAACGCGACATCGGACCCCGCGTAGACGAGCGGCGGAAACTGTGACGCCACGACCGCCCAGTCGACTTGCACGGCCCCCTCGGGAAGCAGCGCGAGCACGATGCGCCGCGGAACAGTCAACCAGTGCGGCTCGCGCAGGCTCTCGGAGATGCGATCGAGAGGCAGCGTGAAGGCGTCCTGAGGAAGCTGGTTGGCGACACGCTCGAAGCGCACGCGTACGACGGCATCGTCCGTCACGTCGTCGGCCACCGCGGGCGACTCCACCGGCGATGGCGAGGCAGGATGCGTCCATACGGGCAGCGGAGGCGCTGGCGTCCATGTGACTGTCGGCGTCGTAGGCGCCGATGGCGCGGCTGGCGCGGCGGCCGGCACCGGGGCGGGCGGAGGCGGCGGCACGGGCGCCTCGGCCTGAGTGTCCCGGCGACGCGCCTCCCGCGCGAACGGTGTCTCAGCAGACGGTGGGAGCGGCATCACGCTCGGATGCCGCGCTCGCGCGGACCGGGACGTGGATCGTGGCGCCAGCACGCGGCCACGGAACGGCGCCAGCGCCAGCGGCGTCGCGATGAGCGCGAGCACCGGGACGGGGCCCAGTCGCGCGAAGGCGTGCGCCAGCGCCGACATCGGCGTCACGTCGACGACGATCGAAAACACCACCGCCGCGGCCAGCCCGAGCAGCACGTGGGTGAGGCAGGCGCCACCCGTCCAACTCAACCGCCGCTTCGGGGACACGCGTCGGAGCATGAACAGCGAGAGGACGGCGTAGAACGGGGGCACCGCGAGGATCACCCAAATCGGTGCGACGCCCGCATCACCGAGATCGAGCCAGAACAGACCCGTCGCGATCGCGACGTAGGCCGCGGCCACACCGGCCGCCGTGAGCCAGCGCCCGAGCGCTGACGGACGATAGCGACTCATGTCACATTTCCCGCGCCAGCTCGGGCAGCGCGCGGCGCGCGTAGTAGCGGACCTTGCCCAGAACGCTCGGCTCGCCGATGCCCACCGCGAGTAGCCCGGAGGTCGCGATCCCGTAGATCACGATCATGCCTTTTTCGAATTCGAGAATGGCCCCCTGCAGCGCGCCACGACCGAGCTCGCGGCCCAAGCCATCGGACGATTCGGCGAGGCAGGCGCTCAGCGCGGCCGCGACGTCCGCATCCACGCCCGCGTTCGCGGTCGACTCCACCACAAAGCCCTCGCGGTCCGCGAGCACTGCCCACTGCACGCCGTCCATCGCGACGAATTGCGCGAGGATTGCGGCGGCGCTCTCGGGAACCGGCATTGGTGGCGCCGGCGCCGCCGGTGTGGCGGGCGCCTCGGCGACGGGCGCGCTTTCGCGCACCGGCGCCGGCCGCGGCGGCGCTTCCGCGAGCAGGCTGTCTAGATGGCGCATCAGGTCGTCCGCGGCGAAGGGCTTGGCCAGGATGCCGGCCGACTGCGCGCGGGAGGCGCGCTCGCGAACCTCGTCGTTGACGATGCCGGACATCAGGAGCACCGGCGTGTGCGAGAGCCGCGGGTGGCGCTTGATGAACTCGCAGATCTCGTAGCCGTCGCGGTCCGGCATGACGACGTCGCACACGACGATGTCCGGCGTGTCGCGTTCGAGCCGCTCGATCGCCTCACTGCCGGAAGCCGCGCACACGACCTCGATCTGCCGCCCAGCCAGCGCGCGCTCGACCACTTTTCGCACGCTGAGGCTGTCGTCCACCACTAGCACCTTGCTCATGCACGTTTCTCCTCGTCCATCGTCCTCGCGACGTCGAGCAACAATTGCTCGACACCACGGACGATGGTTTTTGGCTGACTACGCAGCTCGTTCGGATGGACCGGGATGAAACAGAACTTGCCGCCGTGTTCGCGGTGCGAGGCGGCGACGAGGGCGCCGAACGCCGGCTCACCTGCCTGACCACCGTACTCGGCGTGCGTCACGCGTCCGCTCTCGAATACGACGAGGCCGCCGCCGCTCTGCAGCACGAGCACGAGGCGTCCGGTCTTGCCGCCGACGGCGATCGCCTGCGTGAGCTCTTCGATTTCGAGAACACCGAGCGCGCCCTGGAAGGTACGTGCACCGTTGTTCGTTCCGACGGTGTCGAGCCCGGCCATCGTCGGGGCGGCGGTCGATGATGCCGGCGGCGCCAGGGTCGACGCGGGCGGCGGCGCGGCTGACGCCGGCACTGGGGGCGGCGGCGCGCCAACGGGCGTCGGGGACGCCGCAACGCGCTTCGGCAACGGAGGAACCGGTGGCGGCGGGGGAACGGGCGGCGGCGCCACGTGTGATGTGGGCGCAAGCTTCGGCCGCGTGATCGGCGGGAGCGACCATTGTGGAGGCGGCGTGCTCGGGCGCGGCGGCGGCGCGATGAGAGGCTGCTGCGGCGCCGGCGCGGGCGGCGGCGCGATGACCCGAGGCGGCGCGCTCGGCTTCGGGGGCGGCTCCACCAGCGGCGGCGCCACGGGCGGCGGTGTGACGATCGACGGCGGCGCGGGCAGCGGCGGTGCGGTCGGCGTGATCTCGTCCTGCTGGCGGCGCACGAGCTGAACGACGCGCGTGACCACCGTGGTGTTGCTGAGCGCGTCGGGAAGGAGCAAGTCTACGCCAGCGGTGGCGGTCTGGCGTGGCGCGTTCTCGCCCGGCCCCACCACCAGGACGAACCGGACCTCCTTGGTCGACGGGTCGCTGCGCACGATTGCGCACAACTCGTGACCTTCCATGTCGCCGAGGCGAGCGCGGCTGATGATGACGTCCTGCTTGTTCCACTCGAGCATGGTGAGCGCGAACGAGGCGCTCGGCGCGATCGAGACCTCCACACCGGCGGCCTCGAGCGCCCGCGCGAGCACCGGCGCCCGCTGCGGATCGGGATCGACGAGCAGCGCTTTCATGCGGGCACCACCGACATGACGAGGCTGACGAACGCATGTTCCTCGACGGGTTTCGTCACGTAATGCTCGACACCGAGGCTCTTGGCGAGCGCCACGTGCTTTTCGCCGGCGCGCGTCGTCAGCACGATGATCGGCAGATCACGCGTCGCGGGCCGACGGCGCAGATCGTCGATCAGCTCGTAGCCGTTCATGCGCGGCATCTCGAGGTCCGTGACGACCACGTCGTACGTCGCCTCGGCGATCCGGTCGAGGGCGTCGGCGCCGTCGCCGGCGGTCGTGACGTGGAAGCCCGCCTTCTCCAGCATCTGGCCGACGAACCGCCGTACACTGACCGAGTCGTCGACGAGGAGCACGCGGCGTGGAGCGGATCGCTCGGCGTCGGACAGCTCAGCGGTCCGGCGTGTCGCGCGGTGCGCGCGGGTCCTGCGCTCGGCGGTCTCGACAAGCATTCCGGGATCGAGCATCAGCGTCACGCGGCCGTCGGCGCCGACGCTGGCGCCGCCGTACGGCCCGACGCCGTCCAGAAAATGTCCGAGCGGCCGGATGACGATGTCCTGCTTGTTCAGGATCTCGTCGACTTCAACCGCGGCCACACGACCCGCGCCGCGCACCACCAGCACGGGCCGCCGCGTGCGGCGGGGCCCGCGCTCGATGCCGAGCGCGTCCGCGAGCGGCAGCAGATCCACCATTTCCTCGCCGACGAGCAGCGCCTCACCGCGCGCGCCCTCGTGAATGTCCTCCGCGCGCGCCTCCATGACGAGCTGCACGGCGTTGAGCGGCACCGCCAGGCGTTCCTCCCCGATCATCACCATGAGCGCCTCGGAGACCAGCAGCGTGAGCGGCAGACGGAGCGTGAACCTGGTGCCCTCGCCGATCACACTGCGCACCTCGACGTCGCCGTTGAGACGGCGGACGTTGGTGCGAACCACGTCCATTCCGACGCCGCGGCCGGCGGCCGTCGTGACCGCAGCGGCCGTGCTGAACCCGGGGAGGAAGATGAGATCGAGCGCCTGAGCATCGTCGAGCACGGCGTCGGCAGGCACGAACCCCTGTGCGATGGCGCGACGCCGCAGAATATCGGGATCGATGCCGCGCCCGTCGTCGGCCACCTCGACGAGCACGGCGCCACCTTCGTGCGCGGCGGAGAGCGTCACGGTGCCCGCCGGATCCTTGCCGAGCGCGCGGCGTTCGTCCGGCGCCTCGATCCCGTGCGCGATGGTGTTCTGCACGAGGTGCAGCAGCGGATCGACGATCTGCTCGATGATCGAAGTGTCGAGCTCGACGCCCTCGCCGCGCGTCTCGAACCGCACGGTCTTACCCGCGTTGCGCGCCGCTTCCTGTCCCTGGCGCACGAACCGGCCGAAGAGATTGCCGATCGGCACCAGGCGGGAGCGGCCGATCTCTGTCCGCAGTGCGCCGGTGATGCGATGGACATGGGCGGTGTCGTCGCGCAGCACCCGGGTCAGCGCGGCCAACTGGGACTGCAGCTCGGCGATGTCGGCCGCGATCTCGGCCACCGTGCGGGCGAAGATGCCGGCGTCGTCGTAGCGATCGAACTCGAGCTCGGCGAACATCTCCGACACCGACAGGCCGCCCGGCGCTCTGGTGAGCTTCGCCGGCTCCGCCGCGCGTCGAGCGTCGAATTGCCGTCGCTCGAAGTCCGCCACGCACTGCGCGAGGCGAGCGCGGCTGGCGAGCAGCGCGGCAGCGATGCGGTCCGCCTCGTCCAGACGCCGCTCCACCCGCTCGCGTCCGATCACCATCTCGCCGATCAGGTCCATGAGCGAGTCCAGGCGCTCGAGATTGACGCGGATCGTCTGACGCGGAGGTCGGCGTGGCTGGACGCGAGCCGCCGTCGGGCGCGGCACGCTCAGCAACGCCGCCAGCGGCGATGGGACCGGTGCCGTCAGCTCGGGAGCCGCGGCCGGTGCGGCCGTCGGCGGTGCGGTCTCGGCCACCGGCGGCGGCGCGGGGCTGGCGACGGGCGCGGCGGCGTCGACAAGCGCGTCAAGACGCGCGCGGACCCGCGAAACCCGCTCGGTGATGTTCGCGTGCGGATCGGGTGCGAGGCCGAGCATCAACCGCAAGGCTCCGTCGGCGGCGAACAGCGTCTCGATGGCCGACGGCGTGAGAGGCCGGCTTCCCTCCCGCGCGGCCACCAGCACGTCCTCCATGCGGTGCGCCACCTCGCCCACCCGCGTGCAGCCGACGACGTAGGCGGCGCCCTTGATCGTGTGCACCGCGCGGAACAATCGCGCGAGCGTGTCGGCATCGGCGCCGTGCTCGAGCGTTCCCAGCGTCGCCGTCACGGCCTCCAGATGTTCCGTCGCCTCCGGGATGAAGTAGCTCGCGACGTCCGCGTTGCTCGCGAAGAACGCATCGAGCTCGGCTCTCAACGGGTCATTGGGGACTTCAGCGCGTGTGTCGGGGACGGAAACAACGTCGAGCTGCCGGACTTGATCGACGGCGGCAGTGGCCGCAGGCTCGGGAGCGTGCGGCGGCGCCGGCAGGCCTGCCGCGGCCGCGTCGAGCGCGCGCTTGAGCGGACCGAGCAGCGTGGTGAGCACGCGTGGATCCGGGGGATGCGCGGCCAGGGCGGCTTCGACCTCGGCCGCGAGCTTCGCGATGTCGGGAAAGCCGTGCAGCGAGGCGGCGCCCTTGAGCCGGTGCGTGACGACGAAGAGATCGTCCACGCCGCCGGGAGTCGCGAGCATCGTCGCCGCGCGCTCGAGCGCGGCCACGGTGTCCCACGCCTCCATCAGGAAGATGGTGCGGAGGAACTCCTGTTCGGCCGGCTCGGCCATCGTCCTCTCAGTTCGTCGCCAGCTTGAACCGCGAGAGGCTTCGCGTGAGCTCGTCCGCCAGTTTCACCAGGTCGTCGACCGTGCGGCGCGTTTGCAGCACGGCCTGTTCGGTGTGCACTGCCACCTCCGCGATCGAACGCATCGCCCGCACGACGCCGTCGGCGCCGCGCACCTGCTGCTGCGACGACGCCGAAATCTCCTGCGCCAGCTCGGAGGACGTCTTCGAGATGCCCGCGATCGACTTGAGGCTCTCCTCGGCCCGGACCGTGACCTTGTAGCCGGCCTCGACTTCCCGCGTGCCCTCTTCCATAGCCACCACGGCTTCTTGCGTCTCGGCCTGGACGGCACGGATCCGCGCGGCGATATCCTTGGTCGCCTTGGCGGCGCGCTCGGCGAGCTTGCGGATTTCGTCGGCGACGACGGCGAAGCGAACGCCTGACTCGCCGGCTCCGGCCGCCTCGATCGCGGCGTTCAGCGCGAGCAGGTTGGTGTGCGAGGAGATCTCTTCGATGGTGTTGACGATTTCCGAGATCTCCAGCGAGCGGTCGCCCAGGCTCTTGATGCGCTTGGAGATGACCTGCACCTCGTTGCGGATCCGCTGCATGCCGGCGAGGCTGTCGCGCACCGCCGTTTCGCCGCGCGTGGCGGCGTCGAGGGTCTGGCCGGCCGCGTTCGCGGCCGAGGCCGCGTTGCTGGCGACCAGCTGCACGGAACGCGACATCGTCTCGACCTCACGGCTGACGGTGGTGGCTTCCCGCGCCTGCTTTTCCGCGCCGCTCGCCATCTGGTCGGTGGCGCCCATCATGTCGTTGGCGCTGGAGGCCACACGCAGCGCCGCGTGGCGCACGTCGGCCAGCAGCGCGCCGATCTCTTCCACCATCAGGTTGACGGCGTCCACGACGTTGCCCAAAACGTCCGGCGTGACGTCGCCGCGCTGCCGAAGATCGCCCTGGGCGACCTGGGTCACCGTCTCGAGGAACACGCCGATGTTGCGCTGCAGCTCCTCGCGTCGCCGGCGCTCGTCGTCGCGCTCGGCCTCGGTGGTGACCTGTGTGCGGAGCCGCGTGACCGTGTCGTTGAAGGTGCGCGCGAGCTGGCCGACCTCGTCGCGGGAGCGGACACGGACGGTCTGCGACAGGTCGCCGCGGCCGACGCGCTCGGCCACGCGTACGATCTCAGCCAGCGGATTCGTGAGCCGCCGCGCGAACACGGCGCCGGCGACCAC
The DNA here is from genome assembly GCA_036802765.1 of Candidatus Rokuibacteriota bacterium. Classification (GTDB taxonomy): domain Bacteria; phylum Methylomirabilota; class Methylomirabilia; order Rokubacteriales; family CSP1-6; genus AR12. The sequence goes on along the minus strand of DAIRVP010000015.1, from coordinate 10,184 downwards.
GGCCGCCAGGGCCACGCCGCCGAAGACGCCGAGCAGGATGCGGCCGGCCTTGGCGGCCGCCGCTTCGATGCTGGACTTGTCCATGCCGACGCGGACGGTGCCGAGCTGTCCGCCGAGCATCGGCACGCCGACGTCGATGATCGAGCGCGTCTTCCCCGTGACCGGGTGCACGTACGTGATGTCGCGCACCTGCTTCGGGGTCTCCCCGGGGACGAGGTTCTTGTCGATGACGTCGGGCGGCACCACCGGATAGAAGGTGTGCGCGATCAGCGTCTTTTGCGGGTCGTAGACCATGACGTACGCCACGCCGGTGATCGTGACGAACTGATCGATGAGCGCCTGCACGGTGGAGGCGTCGCGGTTGAGAATAAGGTCGACGCCGGAGGACGCGAGGCTATTCGCGATGGCCGTCCCCTTCGAGGTGAACTCGTCGGTCATCTCCTTGCGCAGCGTGCGCACGGAGGCATACCAGGTGATGGCCGCGAGGGGAACGAGCACGATGGTCAGGAAGACGATGATCTTGGTCAGCAGGCCGAACCGGAGGCGAAAGTTGATCATTGACGCTCCCTCAAATCTGGACCGCCGCCGCCCAGTCGGCGATCGGCACCCAGCGTTCACCGGCCACGCGCGTGAAGTACACGGAGTCGAGTCCTTGGTGTCGCTCCGGGCCGAACGTCAGTGCCGCGCCGATGCCGAGATCGAAGTTGCGCAGCGACTCCAACGCCTGCCGGAATGCCGCGCGCGTGGGTTGCGGCCCCGCGCGCCGCAGCGCCTCCACCACCACCTTGGCGTTCACGAACCCTTCGAGGCTGATGAAGCTGAGCCGCTGCACGGTGTAGTTGGGATCGCGCAGCGTGTCGGGCACCGCGGGGTTGTGTCGCTCCATGAGCGTGCGGTACTCGGCGACACCGGCCAGCGCCACCTCGTCGTAGCTCGGCACGACCTGCGAATTGATGAGGGCCTTCGTGTAGTCACGTCCGTTGGTCCGGCCGTGCTTGACCAGCAGCGCAAGCATGGCGTCGGAGCCGACGAACGAGAGGTTGGAGATCGGCGCCAGGAACCCCGCGTCGCGGGCCGAGCGCACGAAGGCGCCGCAGCCCTGGTACGCGCCCGTGCAAAGCACGACGTCCACGCCCGCCCTCTGGAGCGCGGACACCGCCGGCGTCATGTCGTCGGTGAACGTCGCGCCGCGCGGATAGGTCGCCTCCGCCGCGATGCGGGCGCCGTGCAGCGCGAGCCCCCGCGCCACGCCGTCGCTGCCGCTCCGGCCATACGCGTCGATCTGGTAGAAGACGCCGAAGCTGCGCGCGCCCAGCGACCAGAAGCGCTCGACGAGCGCCATCATCTCCTGCCGGTACGAGGCGCGGATGTTGAAGACCTGCTCGGCGTACGGCGCCTCGCGCTGCGGCTGGGCGCCTGTGAAATTGCCGACGAGCACGACCTGCTGCTCGGCGTAGCGCTTCATCACGGGCAGCGCGCGCGTGAGCGTCGGCGTGCCGACGTAGTTCGACAGCGCGAAGACCTGCTCCTTCTCGAGGAGCTGGATCGTGTTCTTGATGCACGGGTTCGGCTCGTAGCTGTCGTTGAGCGCGATCGTCGTGATGTGGCGGCCGTGCACGCCGCCGCGGAGGTTTGTCTCGTCGTAATACGCCTGCGCGCCGCGGTAGAACTCCGTGCCGAGACCGGCAGCGGTGCCGCGGAAGGCCGCGCTCATCCCGATGCGGATCTCGCTGGCGCTCACGCCGGGGCCAGCGGGCGGGCCGGCGGGTGGGCCGGCGGGCGCGCCGCCGAGCGGAACCGGGCGCGGAGCAACGGGCGCGATGGGCACGGCTGGGCCGCGCGTCTGCGCTGACACGGCGCGTGCGGTCGCCAGGGCCGCCGTCGTGCCGGCGAGAAAGCCGAGGAAGCGTCGTCGATTCATGGCTGGGCCTCCGGGCCGTCGGACGCCCACGGGGCGCGAAGCGCCTCGAGCAGCCGCGCGGCATCGAGCAAGATGGCGGGTTCGTCCGGCCGCGGCACGAGACCGGCGGCGAACGTTTTCAGTGGGCTCTCTGGGATGTCGTCGGGCGGCAGCGGCGCGTCGAACCATTCGAGACCGACGATGCCGTCGATCGGCACCGCCGCCTGGAGGCCGCCGGCCGACAGCACGATGGCGGCGCCTCCGGGCTTGGTCGGCTTCGGCGCGAGGGCCAAAACGGAGCGTGCGTCGGCGACGGCCACCACAGCGCCGCGTAGATTCGTGACGCCGAGCAGCGGTGCGCGCGCGCCGGGCACGGTACCCATCGTGTCCAGGGTCATGATTTCGCGCGCTTCGCTGACGTCCACGGCGAGCGTGCGGCCGCCCACCGCCACCACGCACGCGCGGCGGCGATGCGCACCCGGGAGAACGACGTCGGTGGACGCCGTCGTGTCGTTCGCGGCTGCCGCGTCGGGCAGCGGCACGGGACCGGGGACGACGACGTCGTCAGCGGGCAAACCGGCTCACCACGCTCAAGAGCTCGTCGGACGTGAACGGCTTGGCGAGGTACTCGTCGGCGCCCTGCTTCTTTCCCCAGATGCGATCGCTCTCCTGGTTCTTCGAGGAGACGAGCACGATCGGCGTCGCCTTCGTGCGCGCGTCCCGGCGCAGCGCGCGCAAGATTTCGTACCCGTTGCGCTTGGGCATGACGATGTCGAGCAGCACCACATCGGGATGCTCGGCCTGCATCTGATCCTCGAGCTTCTCGCCGTTGCTGAGGGACACGACATCGTGCCCCGCGCTGCGAAGGATCGATTCCATCAGCTTCAGGTCCGAGTACGCGTCGTCGACCACCATCACCTTCGCCATGGAACCGAGCCTCCTTGCCAGAGCGGCGTTCGTGGCCAGAAGTGCAACGCTGCTGCCACAGGACGACAGCGATGTGCGGTGTTTGCAATCCGGACGTTAGCGGCGCTGACAGTGTCTGCGGAGCGCGAGCGGCGCGTCAGCGCGGAGCCGAGCTGGCACCGCTGGAACGTCTGGCACGCCAGCCTGACCCGCGGGCGGCCGCGCAGGGGCACCGTGACATATCATGAGGACATGACGACACTCACCGAGCGAGAGACTCTGGAGCTCTATGAGAAGACGGGCGCGCTCATGCGCGGCCATTTCCGTCTGACATCCGGTCTGCACTCGGACGTGTATCTGCAGTCGGCGCTCGTCTTACAGCATCCCGAGCACGCGGCACGCCTGGGTGAGGCACTTGCGGCACCGTTCGTCGCCGCGCGCGCTCAAACCGTCCTGGCTCCGGCGATCGGCGGCATCCTCGTCGCCCACGAGGTCGCGCGTGCGCTCGGCGTCCGCGCACTGTTCACGGAGCGCGAAGAGGGAGTGATGCGCCTGCGGCGGGGCTTCGCGCTGACCGCGGGCGAGCGATGTCTCGTCGTCGAGGACGTCATCACGACCGGCGGGTCGACGCGAGAGGTCGTCGAATGCGTACGCTCGGCCGGGGGCGATGTCGTCGGGGTCGGCTCGCTGATCGACCGTCGCGGTGGCACCGCCGCCTTCGACGTCAAGCGGGCGGCGCTCGCCACCGTCAACGCGACGACGTGGTCGCCCGAGTCGTGTCCGCTTTGTAAGACGGGCAGCCGGGCGGTGAAGCCGGGCAGCCGAGTCTGAGTAATTGGGGGGCCCCCGAAATGGCCCCCCTGCTCTTTCGCCTCGACCCCTCTACTTCTTCTGGCTGGCGGCGAACGCCTCGGGGTGGGCCTCCGCCCACTTGAGTCCTTCTTGCAGCTCCTGCTCGGCTTGTTTCACGAGCTCGAGCGCCTTCGCGCGATGGCCGTCGTAATGATGCACCGCCTTCTCGAGCTGCTTCTCCGCTCGCTCCAGATCACGGCTGGCCGCGAGCATGTGGGGATGCCGACCGGGCCTCTGTCGAGGCTCGCCCTGAGGCGGCGGCGCCGATGGAGCCGGCGGCGTCTGTGCAGTCACCGCGGTCGTGAGCAGCAGAGCGCCCAGCGCCAGTCCGGAAATCGAAAGCGGTCCTCGCATGCGATGCCTCCTGTGCGGTTCAGTATTCGGGAGGGGCATAGACCGTGACAAGAAAAAGCGGCGTGCGGCCCGGATTGCGAACGTGATGGGGCGCGCCCGCCGGAATCACGACAAGCGCTCCGGCGCCGGCCCGGCGCTCCTCGCCGTTGACGCGCAGCAGCGCCTCACCTTCCACGATGTAGATGATCTGGTCGGCGGGGTGCGTCTCCTCCGGGCCTGCATCCTCGCCGCCCGGAATCGTCATCACCGCCGTCTGGCTACGCTCGGTCTGCTGGAGCACGCGGAAGAATTCGCCTCGATAGCGCGCGATGTCGCGGATGTCCACGGAGCCTCCACGCGGTGTCAGGGCATCAACAGCCCATTCCGCGCCATGAGCACGACGAGCCACAGCAACTGGCCGGCCACGAACACGGTGAGCCCGCGCTCGCGACCGCGGCGAACCTGGACGCGGTATTGCCACGCGGCGCCAGCCACCGTGAGGGCCGCGAAGAACGAGCCGTCGTAGCGCGCGAGCAGACCATAATGCGCGGCGAGGCCGCCGGCGAATCCCCAGAGTACATACGCGGTGAGCCATAGCGCGACGACGGAGCCGAGCACCGACAGCCGCGAGCCTGACCACCCGAGCGCGCGCGCCACGGTCACGGTCGTGATCGCGCCGAGCACGAGCACGGCGCCGACGGCGATGGTCCAGCGCGTCACGCACGCTCCGATCGATGCTCCGGCCGCCAGCGAAGCAGTCGCCGCTCGAGTTGCTTGATGCCGAGCGCCATCACGATGCCGATGAGCCCGAGCGACACGAGCGCGACCATCATGTCGGCCGCGTTCAGCGTGCCCAGCGACTGCGTGATCAGATACCCCAGACCGCCGCCCGACTCGCCGCCGAGCAACTCGCCCACGACGACGCCGATCAGCGCAAACGAGATCGACGGCGTCAGCGCCGCGAATGTCCATGCGAGCGCCGACGGGACGATGACCGTCCGCAGAATCTGGCGCTCGCCGGCGCCGAGGAACCGGGCGGAATGGACCAGATCCGCGTCGACCGCACGCGCGCCCTGGAACGTGTTGAAGAACACGATGAAGAAGACGATCGTCCATGCCAGCACCACCTTCGCCAGCAGACCGAAGCCGAAGATCATCGTGACCAGGGGCACCAGCGCGATGCGGGGAAGCGAATTGAACGCGACGATGTATGGCTCGAACACGCGCGCGAGGCGATCGTGGCGGCCGAGCACGAGTCCCGCGGCGAAGCCGGTCGAGACGCCAACCGCGAAACCCCACACCGTCGACTGCACCGTCGACAGCGCCATCTGCCAGAGGCTCAGCCGAACTTCGCCAGAGGTGAGATAGACGAAGCGTCGGGCGATCTCGGAGGGCCGGCTGATAAAGAACGGATCGATCCAGTAGAGACCGGGCATGCGGCTGATGGCCTTGATCCCTGTGAGCCACTCCCACGCGCCGAGCAGCGCAACGAGGATCGCAACGCGCCACAGCGTGACGCGTGTCCGCTCGGTCATCGGAGCGCCTCTGACGCTGCGAATTCCTCACCGAGCACGTGCCAGAGGCGACCGTACTCGCGCGCGTACTCGTCACTCTCTCGCAGCGCGATGACCTCGCGTGGCCGGGGCAGCTTGACCTCGTGCACGAGCTTCACGCGGCCGGGCCGGCGCGTCATGACGACGATGCGATCGGCCAGTGTGATGGCTTCCGAGAGGTCGTGCGTCACGAAGATCACCGTCTGGCGCCGCGCTTCCCAGAGTGCCAGCAGCTCGGCGTGGAGCGTGAGCTTCGTGTGCGTGTCGAGCGCTCCGAACGGCTCGTCCATCAGCAAGATTTCGGGATCGACGACGAGCGTGCGCATGAGGGCCACGCGCTGCCGCATGCCGCCCGACAGCGTGGCCGGGAACGCTTCCTCGAAGCCGTCGAGGCCCGCCAACGTGACCGCCTCGCGGACGCGACGCAGCCGCTCCGCAGCGGCCACGCCACGATACTCGAGGCCGAGCGCGATATTGCGGGCGACGGACCGCCACGGAAAGACCGTGTCCTTCTGGAAGACGTAGCCGACCCTCGCCGGCGCGGCGCCTTTGACCGGCACGCCGTCGACGAGCGCCGCGCCAGCGGACGGGGTGACGAGCCCGCCGATCATGTTCAGGACGGTCGATTTACCGCAGCCGGACGGGCCGACGATGGCGACGAACTCGCCTTCGAGCACTTCGAACGAGACCCGATCCACCGCGGCAACCTCACGCCCGTCGGCGCGGAAGGTCTTGGTGAGGTCCCGGACGACGACGCGGGCGCGGCGGGCGCTCAGGACTTGAACTTCGTCCGGGCCTTCTTCACGAAGGTCATGTCCACCGCCTTCGCGTACGGGACCGGCTTGTCGACCGCAAGCGGCACCCACACTTTGATGCCGTTCGCGTACGACGGCTCGTCGATCATGAAGTCCCAGTCGAAGATCGTCTTGTAGTACTTCACCGAGCGCAGCACGATGTCGCGGCTGAACGTGTCCATGTACGGCTTGTGGAGCAGCTCGACGACCTCCTCGTCCTTCGCCCTGTGGATCCATTGCTGGGCCCGATAGCAGGCGTTGACATAGCCCTGCACCAGATCCTGCGACTTCTCGATCGTCTCGCGCAGCGCGTAGCCCACGGTGACTGGGATCGGCCCGCCGAACACACGATTCCACGCCTTCTCGTCCTGGACGTCGTAGATCGCCTGACCGAAGCCCTCCTCCTCGGCGGCCCACTGCCATTCGGGAACGGCCATGATCGCGTCGAACTTTCCGGCCTTCAGTCCGCCGAGCATCGTCGTCGAGGCGCCGCCGCTCACCCACTCGACGTGCTCGTGGACCGGCTTGCCGTCCGGCGCCTTGACTCCTTTGAGCACGTAGACGCCGTACACGTACGTCCCGGATCCGATCGCCGTGGCCGCGACCACCGGCTTGCGGCCAACGAGCTTGACGTCACCGAGCGCCTCGACGGACTTGACGCCGCGATCGAAGAGCTCTTTGCGCACGACGACGTTCGCGTACGAGCATCGCGTGTCGGTAGCAAAGAGCATCAGCGCGTCCTTGCCCTTCTCGGTGATCTTCAGCGGATGGTTGGAATCGCCGAGCGCGAACATCGCCTGGCCGGCGGCCAAGGCCTGCACGACCTTCGCGCCGCCACCGGGAACGATGAAGGACGGCACCGCGACGCCCTCTTCCTCGAAAAACTTCTTCTCCCTGGCGACGAGGTGCTGGCCGTAGACGAACGTCGAGACCGAGTGCGAGACCGTGATGGGTTTCGGCGCCTGCGCGAGCACCGGCGCGCGACGGCCCGCGATGACCGCCCCTGCGCTGGCGGCGGTCAGAAAGCGACGGCGGGTCCACGTCATCGGATCCTCCTAAATTCGCGGCCGATTGCGGACGCGCCCGGCCGTCGGGAAGCCGAGCGTACGCCTGCCGCGACGCGTCTGTCAACCGCAACATATTGACACTACAGAGAATTTCGGCGATGCTGAGGGCTCCTAATGGTTCGGAGCATGACCGGGTTCGGGCGGGCAGAGGCAACAGGCGAGTCGATCGTCGTCACCGTGGAAGCCCGGTCCGTGAACCACCGACATCTCGACGTCGCCCTGCGTCTGCCTCGGTCTCTCTCCGCCCTCGAGCTCGATGCACGGCGCCTCGTGCAGAGTCGGCTCGAGCGCGGGCGCGTCGACGTCAACGTGCAGCTGACGCCGCTCGGCGGCGCCGCCACGCAGCGCGTGCAGATCGACGCGGCGCTGGCCCGTGAGTACGTCGCGCGGGCCCGCGCGCTCGCCATGGAACTGGCGCTCGAGGGCACGCCGAATCTCAGCTGGGTCCTCGAGCGACCCGGTGTTGTCCGGCTCGAGGAGCCCGAGCCGACCGAGCCGCCGGCGTCGTGGCCGCTCCTGGCGGACGCGCTCGGGCGCGCGCTCGACGAGCTGGTGGCCCGGCGCACCGCCGAGGGCGAGCGGCTGGTCGAGGCGCTCCGCACGCTGCACGCCGAGCTCACGACGGCGGTCGATCTCGTCGCCGCGCGCGCGCCGACGACCACGACGCGCCGCGGAGAGCGGCTGCGCGAGCGGCTGCGGGGTCTGCTCGCCGAGATCGCGATCGACGAGACGCGGATCGTGACCGAGGCGGCCATCTGGGCGGACAAGAGCGACGTGACGGAGGAGCTCGCGCGATTGCGGGCGCACCTTTCCGAGTTCACGCTGCTGCTGGACAAGGGTGGTCCCGTCGGTCGGCCGCTGGACTTCCTGATCCAGGAGCTCAACCGCGAGGTGAATACGGTCGCCTCGAAGGCCGACGACCTCGAGATGAGCCAGGCAGCGTTGGCGGCGAAGGGCGTGCTCGAGAAGATCCGCGAGCAGGTACAAAATCTTGAGTAGCCGCGGCGGCGCTCAGCTCAGGCGCCGCGGGACGCTGTTCGTCGTGTCCGCGCCGTCGGGGGCCGGCAAGACGACGCTCTGCCGCGAGGCGAGGCTGGTGATCCCCGATCTCGCGTACTCGGTCTCGGCGACGACACGACCGCCGCGCCCGGGCGAGATCAACGGCGTCGATTTCCGCTTCGTCAGCGAGAGTCAGTTCCGAGCGATGCTCGAGGGCGGAGAGCTCGCCGAGTGGGCGACCGTCCACGGCAACCTGTACGGCACACCGGCGAAGCCGCTGGAGGCCGCGCTCGCCGACGGCAAGGATGTGCTCCTCGACATCGATACGCAGGGCGCGGCGCAGCTGCGGCGCCGGTATTCCGAAGCGGTGCTGGTGTTCATCGTGGCGCCGTCGATCGCCGAGCTCGAGCAGCGGCTGCGTGAGCGCGGCGCGGACGCCGAACGGGACATCGCCCGGCGGCTGGCGCGCGCGCGCGAAGAGATCAAGTTGTGGCGGACCTACGATTATTTGATCGTCAACCGGGACGTGAAGGAGGCGATGGACCAGCTGCTGGCCGTCATCCAGGCCGAGCGGTGCCGGACCACGCGCCTGTCGCTCACGATCCCCGACCTGGAGGTGCCCGAGTGATGTCGTTTCCTTCGCTGGAATCCGCGCTGAACAAGGTGTCGAACCGTTATCTGCTCGTGGTGCTTTCGGCGAAGCGGGCGCGTCAGCTCAATCGCGGGGCGCCGCCGCGCGTGGAAAGCAAACACAAGAAGCCCACCAGCTCCGCGCTCGAGGAGATCGCGGCTGCGAAGGTGGAATACCGCATCAAGGACGCGGACGAGGCGGCCAAGGCTGAGCGGTGAGACTGGACGGGCGGGAGCTGGTCCTCGGCGTCACGGGCTCGATCGCCGCGTACAAGGCGGTGATCCTGCTCCGTGAGCTGACCCGCCTGGGCGCGCATGTCACCGTGTGTCTCACGGAGCACGCGCACGCGTTCGTCGCACCGCTCACGTTCCGCACGCTCTCGGGTCGCGCGGTCCTGACGGACCTCTTCGATCCGCAGAGCGAGGACGCGGTCGAGCACGTGGCGCTGGCCGAGCGCGCCGCGGCGATCGTGGTCGCGCCCGCGACCGCGAATCTGATCGCGAAGGCCGCGCACGGCGTGGCCGACGATTTCCTCACGACACTGCTGCTCGCCGGCCGCTGCCCCGTCCTCATCGCGCCGGCGATGGACGGCGGCATGTGGGAGCATCCCGCGGTCGCCGCCAACGTCGCCACGCTGCGTGCGCGCGGTGTGACGGTGATGGAACCTGACAGCGGTGCACTCGCGTCGGGGCTGAGCGGGCGCGGCCGTCTGCCGGAGCCGGACGCGATCGTCGCGATGCTAATGTCGACGCTCGCGCCGGCGCAGGACCTTACCGGCGAAAAAGTTCTGGTCACCGCCGGGCCGACGCGCGAGCCAATCGATCCGGTCCGCTATATCTCCAATCGCTCGTCCGGCAAGATGGGCTACAACCTTGCCTCCGCGGCGCTGCGCCGCGGCGCCGAGGTGACGCTCGTCTCCGGGCCCACCACGCTCACGCCTCCCGCAGCGGCGACGTTCGTTCCCGTCCAGACAGCGGAGGAGATGCGCGAGGCCGTGCTGCATCATCTGGCCGGCGCCACCATCGTCATCAAGGCCGCAGCGGTGGCGGACTATCGCGTGCGCCGGCCGTCGGAGATCAAGATCAAGGGCAAGCGCGATCTCACGCTCGAGCTGACGCCGAATCCCGACATTCTGGCCGAGGTCGCGGC
>DAIRVP010000014.1:16577-48416 GCA_036802765.1 Candidatus Rokuibacteriota bacterium | reverse complement strand
TGGCGGAATCAGTCGGTCGCACTGCTGATGTTCGAAAAACTGCGATTCGCCGGTTCATGAATTCTTCTTAAGTCGATTGGGCACCGAACTGCCATCAGCCGACCGACGGGCAATCCGTGGAGTCCGCGTTGTGTGACGCCGTCCTTCGAAAATCGGTGGACCACGAGTTGCTAACCCGCTTCGCGCGCGAAGCGTTGTCGGGACAATGGGAGAACAGTGAGCGCGCGTTAGTCACGCGGAACCCATGAGCGTTCCGGCCCCAACGATGACTCGAGGGGAGGCATCGCATGGAGCTGCGTCATTTGCGATACTTCATCGCCGTCGCGGAAGAATTACATTTCAGTCGCGCCGCCGAGCGCCTCCACGTCTCGCAGCCTCCTCTCAGTCAACAGATCAAGCAGCTGGAGGAGGAGGTCCAGGTCCGGCTCTTCGAACGCAGCAAACGGTGGGTGCGGTTGACGAGCGCCGGGCGGCTCTTTCTCGAGCATGCGCGCCAGGTCCTCACGGAGGTGGACGGCGCGGTGCTCGCAGCCCGTCGGATGATCGGAGGCGAGTGTGATCGGCTTTCGGTCGCGTGTACCCCGTGGGCCGGCTACCTGGCCATTCCGCACATCCTGTGTCGCTTCAGTGAACAGCATCCTAACGTCCGCGTCGAAATCCAGACGTTGAACTCGGTGCAGCACCTGTGTGCCCTCAAGGCCAGGGTCATCGACGTCGCCTTCATGTGGCGGAGCGCAGAGGACGACGATCTGCAAGTCGATGGACTCCTCGCACATCCCTTGATGGTTGCCCTGCCCGTCAAGCACAGACTCGCGGCGCGCACGCATCTGTCGCCGCGAGATCTGCCGGGCGAGAGCTACGTGACGCTGGATCCGAATGTTGCCCCGATCTACTCGGAAGCCGTAGCGGAGTATTGGGAGACCGCTGGAGTCACGCTGAACGAGCAGCACAGGGCAGATCAGCCGTACGCCGTGATTGAGCTCGTTGCTGCTGGCGCGGGTTTCGCGGTCGTTCCGTCGTCGGTTCATGTATACGCGGACCAGCGTATCGTCTGTCGCCGTCTTGAGCCCCCGCCGCCAGAACTCGAGCTGACACTGGCTCGGGCCCGTGGTGTGGACTCCCCGGCGATCAACGCCCTGCTCGAGATGGCCCTCCAGATCCCCACGCAGCAGCGATCCTTCCTTACCGGCGAAGGCCGAACGGACTTGCACCCGGGCTCGTCCGATCTCTCGGCGATGGGGAAGCTCTCGCGGACGGGACAGGCAGGGCAGGCTCGCACCAGTGGTGGAACGTCGATTCGGACAACCCACGCGAAGGACGTCAAAGTAGCATAGGCACGCCATGGCCCATGATTCCGTTGGCGGCGGCGGCCATCACGCTCACATGGTGGCTGACTTCCGCCGGCGATTCTGGATATCGCTAGTTCTGTCGATTCCGGTGCTGGCGCTGTCCCCTCTGATCCAGGCCTGGCTGGGTCTCGGCGAGAGGCTGGCGTTTCCCGGCGATCGATGGGTCCAGGCGGTCTTCGCGACCATCATCTATCTGTACGGGGGGCAGCCCTTCCTGCGCGGAGTGGCCGACGAGTTGCGACGTCGGCAGCCGGGCATGATGACCCTGATCGCGCTGGCCATCACGGTCGCGTGGGGCTACAGCGCGCTGGTCGTCCTCGGGCTGCACGGCGAGGTGTTCTTCTGGGAGCTGGCGACGCTGATCGACATCATGCTGCTCGGCCACTGGATCGAGATGAAGTCGGTGCTGGGAGCCTCGGCGGCGCTGGAGAGCCTGGTGCGCCTCATGCCGGCCGAGGCACACCTCGTCGGGGTGGACGGCTCGACGCGGGACATACCGGTGAGCCAGTTGAAGCGCGGCGATCGCATCCTGATCAAGCCGGGTGAGAAGGTTCCCACAGACGGCACCGTCGTGGCGGGACAGACCTCGGTCAACGAGGCGATGTTGACGGGCGAGAGCAAGCCAGTGGAGAAGGCCGAAGGGGCGACCGTGATCGGGGGCGCGGTCAACGGTGAGGCGGCAATCGCGGTCGAGATCCAGAAGACTGGGGACGAGACCTATCTCTCACAGGTCATCAGGATGGTCCGACAGGCGCAGGAGTCCCGCTCGCGCTCACAGGACCTGGCGAACCGGGCCGCGGTCTGGCTGACCGTGCTCGCGCTCGTGGGCGGGGCGGTCACCATGGTCGCGTGGCTGGTGGTCGGGGCCTCCGTTCCGTTCGCGCTGGCTCGCACGGTCACGGTCATGGTCATCACGTGTCCCCACGCGCTAGGCCTCGCGGTGCCCCTCGTCGTCGCCGTCTCCACCGCGCTCTCGGCCGGTCAGGGTCTGCTCATCCGCGATCGCTCGGCGTTTGAGCGGGCGCGTGCGCTCGACGCGATCGTGTTCGACAAGACCGGGACGCTCACCGAGGGGCGGTTCGGCGTCACGGACGTCGTTCCGCTCGGCACGCGGAGCGAGAAGGAAGTGTTGCGCCTGGCCGCGAGCCTGGAGAGTCAGTCGGAGCACCCGATCGCCGCCGGAATCGTGCGCGGAGCTCGGGAGCGCGGCATCTCGTTTCCGCCGCCCGCCGGATTTCGGGCTATTCCCGGGAGGGGCGCGGAGGCCACGGTGGAGGGTGCTCGCGTCCGAGTGGTGAGCCCGGCTGTCCTCAAGACGGAGAGCCTCACGATCGACGACGCGCGCGTGGGCGAGGGGGCGGCGCAGGGGAAGACGCTGGTGTACTTGCTCGTGAACGACCGGCTCGAGGCCGCCATCGCGCTCGCGGACATCATCCGTCCCGAATCACGCGAGGCGCTGGCGCGACTCAAGGCCATGGGCATCAAAGTGATGATGCTCACCGGCGACGCCACCGCGGTGGCTCGCTGGGTGGCGCGCGAGCTGGCCCTGGATGAGTTCTTTGCCGAGGTCTTGCCCGACCAGAAGGCAGCCAAAATCAGGGAGGTCCAGGCACGCGGCCTTGCGGTGGCCATGACCGGCGACGGCGTGAACGACGCGCCGGCACTCACCCAGGCCGACGTGGGGATCGCCGTTGGTGCCGGCACGGACGTGGCGATCGAGTCGGCCGACATCGTGCTGGTCCGTTCCGACCCGCGCGACGTGACGGCGATAGTGGACCTTGCGCGGGCCACGTATCGGAAGATGGTCCAGAACCTTTGGTGGGCCACTGGCTACAACGCGGTGGCGATCCCGATAGCGGCTGGCGTGCTCTATCCCGCCGGCATCCTTCTCACCCCGGCGGCTGGGGCTGTGCTCATGTCACTGTCGACGGTGATTGTGGCGATCAACGCGCGCTTGTTGCGGGTCAGACGGTGAGAGGACAAGGCGCAGCTTCCAGGACGAAGAACGGAACGGCTATCCGATGCTGGCGCGCGCCGAAGTCCGCATTTTGTTCTTCTGAAATCAGAAAGCCAGCGAACGTTGTACCCTGATTGAGGCGTTCGTCGCGACTCGCCTTTGGGCCAGTCCGAGGCACCGACTCTTCAGCAGTTTCGCAATCATATGACCGTGCTGGTGTCGTGGCACGTTTGATGAACCCGACACATGCATGACGATCACGGTGGGCCAAAGATCGGACCCGGTCCGTATCGAGTCCATCGCCAAGCGACACACTTGGAACGATTTGATCACCGGCTTGCCCGACTGCGCGCTCGAGCAGGGCTTCGAATGGGGAGAGATCCTGAAGGAGTCGGGTTACGAGCCGTATCGAGAATCCTCGCACAGATGAACCGTTAAGCTTCGATGTGGATCAACGGCGCCCGCACGGCAGCAGTCGGGACCTTTTGGCGAACGTTTAGCGGTTCGCTGGCGCTGATCACTGGACGGGTGTCAGCGACGGAACTCGAGAGCGGGATCCGCGAAAAGTACAGCGAGACGCTAGAGCTCGAGACCGCAAGCCACCAGGCTAGCCTCGGCCTTACCGAGGCCGAATGGGGGCTGTTCCGGCGAAATCTGCCTGCCGGGGGGCGCGTTCTGGATGTCGGCTGCGCCGGTGGACGCGTGAGTCTTGCCCTCGGCCGCGCCGGTTTCAGCCTCGTCGGCGTTGATCTGAACGCGGCGATGGTCGGCCAGGCCGGTAAGCTCATCGAAGACGCGCAGCTTTCGGTCCCCTTTCAGGTCATGGATACCCGCTTGCTGGCATTCCGGAACGAGTCGTTCGATGCGGTACTCCTCGTCGGCTCTGTGATCTGTTATGTCCGCGGCAGGCGGAATCGGCTGCATGCGTTGCGAGAAGCCCGCCGCGTGCTCCGCCCCGACGGAAAAATCTTCGTTGTCACACCCTCCAGGGAGTCTGCCTGGAGATTCAGATCATGGTCCACCGCCATGCGAGTCATCCACCGATTACTGCGCCTGCTCGGGCGGGCGGCGGGCGATTGGGAACCAGGCGATCGATTCGGCCCCGCCTGGAGCGGTGACGGTGCACGACTCGTCTACTGGTACATGTACGCCCCGGCAGAACTGCAGTCGGACCTCGAGGCTTCGGGATTCGAGATCGTGGAGTCCCATCCCCGCGGTTACATGATGACGTTTGTAGGATTGAAGCGAAGATGAAATCACCGCTGCGATGGTCAGCGCGCACGCCGACTGCGTGCACCAGCGTTTGGCGGTCAACGCGTGGCGGGCGGCGAGAGCTGACCGACGATGCCTTCGTAACAATCCTGTCGGTTGTCTCTGTCGGTGCTCGGCGTGTCGTAATCGAGGTGAATCGAAGCGCGGCGTCGCGCATTCATCACGGCCTCGCGCCACAGCTCGAGGCACTCTTGATCGACCCGGAGCGCCACCGCGCTAGCTAGCACAATGAGAAAATCGAGTTCTCCTTCGCCGATCATGCGGCTGCAGACCGTGCAGAGTCGTGTGCCGTCGTAGACACCCTCGACAATGTCCGCTGTGTCCGCAAACCACACCCAAGGCCCAACTCGAGCGCGGCGTTCCGATAGAGACGCCCGCTCGATCATGGCGAGAGAAGGCAGGTGCGTCACGTCATTAGTCGCCATCGAAATCTACCGATTCATCTGTGCGCGAATTTTCCAGATGAGCTCACCGTAGCGACGTTCTCCGGTGCGCAAAAGCCGATAGATACCTGGACGGAAAACGCGATCATAGTAGCTCGTGTACTTCACGCACTCCGAACCGAAGCTTCTCTTGAACTGATAGATTCCATACCCGGGATCGTCGGGCGCCGGTGGGAGCTGCGTGCCACTGCCACCCCATTGGATCGATTCACAGCCAGTCGCTCGTGCCCACCTGATGAAGTGCCAGTACAGCAACGAGCCCGGATGCCGGGGCTGAGAGTCGACGGCATGGCCGTGGCGCATCGCCGAGTAGAGAAAGTAGGCGACGCGGCCCAGTCTTGCGCCGATCAATCCGCCGAGAATTTCGCCGCGGTGGCGAGCGAAGAGCAGGATCCCCGAACCCGACGCGCGATACTCGCGCCAGACGGCCTCGAAGTGCCGGCGGCGCCGAACCGGATACGCTTTGCGCCTGCCCATCTGCACGAGGAGTCCATAGAAGAGCCCCAGGTCGCTGGCGTCCCGCGCCTCGACGACACTTACGCCCGCCGCCTCCGTGAGCTTGATCTCGCGACGCCGGGAGCCACTGATGCGGCTCCATATCGCGTCGTCGCTTCCTTCGAGATTCAACGTCATCACGATCCTCGGCGCGTTCCAGATCGTCCAGTCTTCGGGAAGACGAACGAACCCACCCTCAACAAGGGCCGCATGGACGTCGTCACGGCAAGCAGCCGCGCCCGGGCTGGCTCGGAGGAATACCGCTCGTGTCGCAGTTGCTACGTCCTTAATGGTGCGACCGAGAGCGCGTCGAGCCGGGCCGTTGTCAGAACTGATCAACGGCCCGCGCGGCGCATACAGAACGGAGGACTGCAGCATCGGGGGATGCCAGCGGAGCATCGCGATCGCCGCGACGCAGTCGTCTCCATCGAAGACCGCATACCTATGGGGTTCGCATCCCGACTCCTTCAGGATCTCTCCCCATTCGAAGCCCTGCTCGAGCGCGTAGTCCGGCAGGCGGGTAATCAAATCGTTCCACCTGTGTCGATTGAAGACAGACTCGACACGGACCGGGCCGGATTTCAGGGAGACGGCAATCGCCATGCGCGTATCGCGGTACATCAGACGTGCCAGGCCACTACCGCGTCATATGATCGCGGAAGCGCTGAAGACTCGCTGCCTCGGGCTGGTCCAAAGGCGAGTGAGCGCAAACGCCTCAATGAGGGCAGAGACTTCGTTAGTTTTCCTGATTTCCGCGCTCCACACTCCCGGCGACTGTGAGGGTTTCGGCTGCGTCAAAGGTCCAAGGGTGTCCGGCCTTTGGTTGCATCACGTCAACGCGGCGGCGCCGCACCCTGCGCTCGGCGTCCCTGAGGCTCACCCCAAAACGCGCGTAAGCGCCGCATGGGTCCGCACGGTATGATGTCGCGCTTCATGCTGACGCCGGAGCGCATCATCATCGAACGGCGCCCGGACCCCGTATACGATCAGCTCTTTCCGTACTACGTGGACCTGTGCGCGACCAGCCAGTTAAGCTCCAACGAGAAGGGCCGCGGCGGCCTCGCCGGTCACGCCGTGATGTACATCAAGGGGGCGTGCAAGGACGAGCATGCACCGTTTCCCCAGCTGCGGCGTTGCCGCGTGGCCGCCACCGATCTCGACGATCCCGAGCATGGCGCGGGCGTCAGCGTGGGGCGATGGTTCCGGAACGTCAACTGGGTCGCGGTACCCCGATACGCCCTGTTCTTCCGCGGCAACCTCGCGCCAGGACAACGCCTCACCCGCACCCATTTCGACGCCACCGTGCGCGAGGTCATCGCGAGGGGCGTTTATGACGGCGTCGAGCTTCACCCGTACCCGACGGTTGCTCCGGTGCGAAGCCTCGAGGACTTCATCACCTCTCAGTCGATCGGTACGGATCTAGCGCTGCAGTTCGCCCGGTCGGTGTTCTGTGCGCGCATGCCCGTGACCGAACGGATGCTGGACGAGGTCATGACCTTCCTGAATGACAAGAACCGTGAGTACGCCGAGGGAAAAGCCGACTACAACTGGAGCGTGTGGTCAGACAATTGCGTCCACACGCTGCGGAACGCGCTGGCAGCCGCGGATATCTGGTCGCCCCTCTCCGTGCGGACTGTCAAGCTCCTGCACCTCTTGAATCTCGCCGTCCCCGCCAACGAGTTCGTGAACCTCGCCGAGCTCGGGACCGAAGGAGACATCTCCGACTACCGCCACATCCAGCGCGAGTCCGCACAGCGGGACGCGTTGAACGATTTCGGCTGGCTCCCCACGCGTCACGGGGCACTGCTGAAGACGCTCCCCGTTCACGAGCCGAACGACCTCTATCAGACCAGATTCCGCCTCTTCACTCTGCAGTCGCCGCTCAGGATGCGCAAGACTCGCCACGCCGTCGAGCTTCTTTCCGACGAGCGGTTCGTTGATCTGCGAGCCAACCTCTGCTACTTCCGAGACAAGTACGACGCGATCCTCGCCGAATGTCGGCAGCGCAACGCTGGTCTCGAGAGTGTGCGCGGGACACCGTTCCGTCGAGGCCAACGTCTGCACTGCGCTTACATCGAGGCGCAGCGCGACCAGGTGGTGGCCATGCTCAATCGAATGCCGTGAGGCGGTATTAGGACCGCGCGGGGCGCATCATCGGGGGCGACGGCATGGCGATGCCCTCCGCGCGCAGGCGCTTGAGAATCCGCTTCCTCAGCTCGTGCTGAATGGTGAACTGGTCCACGAAGCTGTGCGCCTGGCACGCCAGCGTGAAGTCGAGTGAGTAGTCGCCGAAACCGGGAATCAGCCGCGCCGCCGGCGGCGGGTCTCCGAGAAGCCTCGGAACCTGACCGACGGCGGCGGTGGCCTCCTCGACCAGCACGCGCTCGACATGATCAGGATCGGCGTCATAGCTAACGCCGACCCGGATGGTGACGCCGATCCGCGTCGAGTCCAGATCGAAGTTCGTGATTACCGACTCCGCCACGTGTGTGTTCGGCACGATCGCAACGCTGTTCTGCGGCATACGGATTCGCGTAGACCGCCAGCCCACGTCCAGGACGCGCCCCTCGACGTCGTCCGCGGAGAGGCGGACGTAGTCTCCCACTCGGATCGGCCGGTCTGCCAGCAGGTGAATACCTGCGAAGAGGTTCGAAAGCGTGTCTTGCAGGGCGAGCGCCACCGCGACGCCACCCACGCCGAGCGCCGTCAGGATCGGCGTGATCGCGATACCGAGCGAGCCGAGTATCACCAGACCACCGACGATGAGCACGACCAGCTGCACGGAGGTGCGAAAGATGCCGGTGACCCCGACGGCGAGCGCGTGCCGCTCGCTGGCTGCCGCCACCAGCGAGCCAAGGACGCTGGCCACCGTGATGGTGACCGACAAAATAATCGCCGACTCGAACACGGTCTGGATCTGCCCGGCGAGCCGCGGCTGCAGTTCCACCATCTGAAGCGCAACGAACAGGCCGAGGACGACGCACCAGAATATCGACGGCACGCGGATCGCCCGCACGACGAGCCTGTCCTCGTCCCAATGTCGGGTCCAGCGCTGCAAGGCCCGCGCGAGCGCATGACGGAACAACAGCGCTGCGATCGTTACCGTAACCAGCGCGGCGATGGGTAAGAACAGCAAGGACATCTGTATGCCACCCAGCCGGCGCGGCGGTAAGAGGCCATCGAGGCCATCGTGCCTCTGAACGGCCCTAATAGAGGTCGAGCCTCGCACCTGGCGCCGTCGTCTTCGGCGCCGGACTTCAACATTTCACTGGATAGGTGAGCACCAATCGAGCCGCAGTGTACTGTTGCGTTTCGTCGAAACATCCGACGATTCGCGGCAGTGGATCTTCGATAGCGTTGATGTCGCGGCCTAATTGAACCTCCAGGTGGACGTGCTCGAAGCCCGGCGCCGCGCGTTGTCCGGAAGTGCCAGCAGCCCCAATGCGCTGACCGCGCGTGACACCCTCGCCAACGCGCACGGCGATCTCGGACAGATGACAGTAGACGGTCCGGTAAGGCGGCTCGTGATCGAGCACCACGATGAGCCCGCAGAGGCCGCCGTTATCGCGCGCAACGCTCACCCGGCCGGCGGCCGCCGCGAGCACGTCCGCTCCCGGCGTCGCCTTGACATCGAGGCCGCGATGGCGACGGAAGAGCGGATAGCCCTCCGACCCGAACCAGTCACCAAAGCCAGCGAGGATGCGTGGGGCCCGGTCGTGCGACGGCATCAACGCGCGCTGGAGATGGATCGCGGGCAGGATCACCAGGAACGTGAGCGCGATGAAGGCGATGACGACCGGCGCGAAGGACAGTAACCCTGCCTTGCGATAGTTGCGCAAGAAGCGGACGAGCGAGCTGACGAACGCCGTGGTGACAAGGACGGCACCCGCCGCACCCGCGGCCGGCAACATGAGTCGGGGGACACGTTGGGCAATCGACTGCGATGAGGTCGCCGCGACAACGAGTGCTACAGCTAGCCAGAAAAGCCAGCCTCTGACACTCATCGCGCTCGCCTCGGTCGCTGGCGATCTTTGTCGGGAATGAAGGAGGTCAGGCAGGTGATCGGCGAGCTCGTCGGTTCGGCCGAGCGGCCCCGTTAGTCGCTGGCAGCCGCTGGGAGCCATTCCGAGCACTACGCGCCCGCTGGCTCGAGCACTTCTTCCGTTCGCCCGCGAAGAGGCGATAGCCCTCTCTGTCTTCGAGATAGTGGAGCAGGTCGACGAGGTGGTGCTGAGCTTTCTCCAGCCGATTCCGACCTGGAAGGTTTTCTGCGTCCGGTGCGTTGCGCAGCGCCTCCAGGCTCTGCTGCACAGATCGACTGTTCGACAGAGCAGGAGAGGCGAGACGTTTGTTGAATTTGTAAGACGAGATGGTGTCGAGCTCGATGCCGTGTTCGCCCTGCGTCCGACTCATCACAATCTTCCCCAGGGCTTTCTGTTCGGGGTGGAAGAAGTTGAACGGCCCCACCGGAAAGCCTGGGCCGGTGGTGGCGAAGGCGTGCCGCACGGCTTCCGCAAGGCGAATCACAACAGGGTCCTGAGAGTAGGGGCTGTGGCGGGACAGCGCTGCTGCCCATCCGAAATACCGAACAATGAGGTAAAGGACTTCTTCGGCATAGGCGCCGTCTGGATAACGCTTCCGCAGCGTGCGAAGCCCTCCTAGCTCGAGAATGTTATAGATGCGACTCTGCAGGTCTTCGCAGGCCGACATGAACGGATTCACATAGAGCGCGGCCAGCCTGGCGCGTTCAGTCAGGCGCCCCTGCTCCCGCTCCTGTGACCATGTCCAGAACGCCCACAGTCCCATCGTCACGGTAATGAGCCACTGCATACGAGACTCCTTGCTTCATTCGGGCCAGACTCATGACAGAGACGTGATGATCTCCTTGTAGTCTACGCGACCGCCCTGGGCGCGCGCCAAACGGCGGCCGTTATGAGGTGTAAGGTGCCAGCGTCGGTTCGTTACCGCTCTGTTTCGGGAAGATGGGTGCAAGCCGCCGTAGCGCTTACAATCGGCCGGCCATACTCGGGTCGAGTCACAACAGACCGTCATCAACCGCCGGCCGCGTCATGCGGGCGCTGTGGGTAAAGGATGCTCCAAACCTGTTTTTCAAGCTCTTCCGGTGCGCAGGGCTTCATCACGAAGCGGGTGCCCGTCTCGAGTGCGCCGCCTTTGATTGCGCGGATCGGATAGGCGGTGACAAGCACGACGGGGATGTCCACGGTATGCGGATCCTGTTGTATCTCTCGCGCTGCGCTAATGCCGTCGAGGCCCGGCATCGCGACGTCCATGATGATTACGTCCGGGCGCAGCCGATGCGCCGCATCGATGGCGGCACGACCATCTGATGCCGTTTCGACGCCGAACCCGCGACTTCGGAAGTAGAGGGCGAACAGTTCGCGCGTGTCGGCAGTGTCGTCGACCACGAGGATCCGTCTCGGGTCTTGTGCACCATTCACAATGACCTCCTCCGAGCGCGCATTCGCGATTCGTACATTTCAGGTCTAACATCGCAGCACGCAAACGCTGCGAGAAATAGTCGACGGTTGGGAAAAATGTTTCTCACGCGAAGCGGCGGGGAACTTGCGCCGAGCAGCCTCGCGCGTGGCGCGATGTTGTCGGCTTGCGAACGAGCTGAAGAACGAGCTTCAGGGCTGAGGCGCGACTAGCATCTGCAGCAGCGGTCCGCTCACGTCGTCAGATAATCAAACGACGACAGCACGTGCATGCGCACCACGTGCAGAAACTCCTCGACCTCGACGTGTTCGTCCGCCTGCGCCATGCCGCGAGGAAACGGGCCATGCACGAGCGCCGGAATCCCGCGCTGACGCCACAGGCGTGCATCCGTTCCGCCCAGACTGACGATCGGCGTCGGATCGGGGCGGCCGAGCGCCTTCGCGTTGGCGCGCAGGATGCCGATCATCTTGTGGTTCGGGTCGCAGACGCTCGGGGCGCTATGGTTGATCTCCTCGAACGTGGCCTCGGGGTAGCGACTCAGGATCTCGCGGATCTTCGCCAGGATCTCGTCCTTGGCGAGCCCCGGCGGGACGCGGATGTCGGCCTCGAACCAGCACGTGCCCGGAACGATGTTCACCTTCACGCCGCCGTGGATCACACCGATGTTCAGGGTGACGCGTTGGAGGATGTCCTTCGCGCCGGGGCCCTGCGCCTCGTCGATGGCCGCGGCGGCGCCGGCGAGCGCGTCGGCGATGTCGATCGGCACCGATGGACGCAGCGTGGTCACCTCTTCGAGATCGACGATCAGCCGCGCGGCTTGCTTCGTGGCGCTGGGAGACAGATGGGTGTACGCGCCGTGCGCGCCCTTCGTCCGCAGCGTGAACTTGAGCCAGAGCGGGCCCTTCTCGCCGAAGCGGATCGTGAGCGGACTGCTCGGCTCGCCGTTCAGACAGCAGTCGCCGTGGACCTCGGGATGGTGCTCCATCAGATAGCGCGCGCCCCACGGGCCGAACGTCTCCTCGTCGGACACCGCGGTGAGCGTCAGCTTGCCCTTCAGGTGCTGGCGCACGCGATGGAGGTAGTAGTAGGTGAAGATCGACGCCGACGTCCCGGCCTTCATGTCGGCGACGCCGCGGCCGTAGATCTTGCCGTCGACGATCGCGCCGCCCCACGGATCCTGGGTCCATCCCTCGGCCACAACGTCGGCGGGGAAGACGTCCATGTGGCCGTTGAGCACCAGGTGAGGACCGGGCCTGCCCGTGTCGAACGACCCGACGATGTTCGGCATGGTCGGCTGGGGCGCGATCACGCGAAACGGCAGCTTGTTCGCTTCGAGGAAGCGCGTGACGTGGTCGGCGGCCAGCCGCGTGTCGCCCGGCGGGTTCGGGCTCTTCGCGCGCACGAAATCGCACAGGAAGCCGATGATCTTGTCGCGGTCGTCGTCGATCCACTTCGCGAGTTGTCGCTTGACGTCGCTCATGTCATCTCTCCGTGGCGGGATCGGTGGCGAGAGAATACACCGGCGCCGACTTGACAGGGGGGCGGCCGCGGCCGACGATCTCGACCCTCATGGCGGAGTCCTGGCTCCCGTCCGACGCGGCCGAATACGAGCGGCGACAGGCGCTACTGCGCACGCGCATGCGGGTGTTCGGCGCGACAATCGCGGACGTGTGCGCATGACGGTGCCCGAGACGCCGAAGAGCACGAGGGAAGGCCTGCGGGCGACGCTCGCCGATCTCACGGCGCTGCACGGAGCGCCCGGTTTCGAGCAGCCGCTCGTGAAGTACTTCCAGCGCCGCGTCGCCGGGCTGGCCGATCGGGTCGAGATCGATCGCTACGGCAACGTCACCGCGACCAAGAAAGGCCGGCAGCCGCATCCGCGGCTGATGCTCAGCGCGCATCTGGACGAGATCGGCTTCATCGTGAAGGGAATCGAGGCGGATGGCTTCCTGCGCTTCGACCGCCTCGGTGGATTCGGCGACGTCTTCCTGCCGAGCCGCCGCGTCTCGGTCAACGGGCACTTCGGCGTCATCGGCGGCCGTCCGGGCCATCTGCAGTCGGCGGACGCCGCCCCCCGGCTTCCCACGGTGACGGACCTCTATATAGATGTCGGGGCCTCGAGCGCAGAGGAAGTCGCCGCGATGGGGATTCACGTCGGCGATCCGGTGACGTACGTCGGCGAGCTCGCCGAGTTCAGCGTGCGCGACCGTGTGTGCGGCAAGGGGATGGACGACCGCCTCGGCGTGGCGATCCTCATCCAGCTGCTCGTGGAGTTGACCGGCATCACGCCCTACGCGCCGGTGCTCGCGGTCGCGACCGTGCTGGAGCAGGTCGGCCTGCGCGGTGCCGCGATGGCGGCGCACCGGCTGGAGCCGGACTACGCGATCGCCATCGATGGCCTGTCGGCAGGTGACACGCCCGATTCGAGCACGACGCGCGATCTGCCCGTCGTTATGGGGCGCGGTCCCGTCGTGCTGCTCGCCGCCTCCACGAACATTTTCCGCGGCAGCATCGCGCATCCGGCCATGAAGCGGTACCTGCTCTCGGCGGCGGAGAGCGAGCGCATCCCCGTGCAGCTCGCGACGCACCTGCTCCGCGGCTCGACCGAGGCGGCATCGATTCATCTCACGCGAGATGGGGTGCCGACCATCAGCGTCGGCGTGCCGCGGCGCTACTCGTATTCGCCGAACGAGGTCGTCGATCTGAACGACCTCGCGCTGGCCGTGCGGCTGCTCGCGCGCTTCGTGCGCGACATGGAGCATCACACCGACCTGGGATTCGTGTGAGGAGCTGACGACGGCGATGGACCACGCCAAGCGCGCGCTCGACTTCCTCGCTGAGATGATCCGCTTCAAGAGCTACTCGGGCACGCCTGGGGAAGGAGAGCTCGCGCAGTTCGTCGTCGAGCGTATGAAGCGGCTTGGCCTCGAGGCGTTCACACAGGAGGTCGAGTCGGGGCGCTTGAACGCGATCGGGATCTGGCGCGGGACCGGCGGCGGCAAGAGCCTGCTGTTCAACGGCCACCTCGACACGAATCCGGTGACCGAAGGCTGGACCGTCGACCCGTGGGGTGGCGTCTACGACGACCGGTTCATCTACGGCATCGGCGTGTCGAACATGAAGGCCGGAGACGCGGCGTCGTTCTGCGCGGTCGAGCGACTGATCGAGCGCGGCGTTCGCGTTCGCGGCGACGTCGTGCTGACGTACGTCGTGGGCGAGCTGCAGGGCGGCATCGGTACGATCGCCGCTATCGACTCGGGGATTCGGGCCGATTACTTCATCAACGGCGAGCCGACCGATCTGGCCGGCCTCACGCTGCACGCCGGCGCCTTCAACTGGATGGTCGAGCTCACCGGCGTCACGCGTCACGTCTCCAAGCGCGAAGACGCGGTGGACGCGATCGCCGCCGCGACGCGTCTGATACCACGCATCAACGCGATGACGTTCAGCGGCGCCGCGAACGCCGATCATGCGTCCGTCAATCGCGCGCACGTCGGCGTCGTGCACGGCGCGCTCTCGCGCGAGCTGCACGAGTGGCGGCCGCCACAGGTGGCGGACTTCGCCCGGCTGACGGGCACGGCGCGCTACGCACCCAGCCAGTCGGAGGCCTCGGTGCTCGACGATTTCCGGCGGCTCCTCGACGCGCTCGAGCACGAGACGCCCGGCCTGCGCGCGACGGTCGCGCGTTCGGCGCTCGGCAACCGGCCCGTCATGCTGCCGTTCGAGGTGCCGCGCAATGCTCGCATCGTGGACGTCGTGAGCCAGGCGTATCGCGCGGTCCGCGGCGCCGACCAGCCGCTCGGCCCGGTGCGGCCCTACTGCTTCTACGGCACCGACGCGGCCCACCTTCTGCATCGAGCGAAGATGGAAGGGATCGTCTGTGGGCCCGGTGGCCGCTACAACACGATGCCCGACGAGCGCGTGGACGTGGTGGATTACCTCGACATGATCGACATCTATATGCGCGCCATCCAGGAGATCTGCCAATGAGGATGTCTCGCCGCGGATTCTTGAAAGCGAGCGGGCTCGTCACTGGTGCGGCCGCGATCCCGACGCTGAGACCTGTCACGGTGCTGGCGCAGAGCGACAAGCACGGTGGCCTACTGCGCGTGAGCGTCACGTTCGGGCTGAGCACGCTCAATCCGATCATGCACATCAGCGGCGCCGAATGGATGGCGACGAAGTGGATGTACAACAACCTGACCCGTCTCAACGCGAAGCGCGAGCCGATTCCGGACCTCGCCGAGTCGTGGAGCGCGGCCGATGGCGCGAAGGTGTGGACCTTCAAGCTCCGGCAGGGCGTCCGCTTCCATCACGGCCGTGAGCTGACCGCCGACGATGTCGTCGCGACCTTCACTACGCTGCTCGATCCAAAGACGGCCTCACCGTACCGCGGCGAGGTGGGGCCCATCGATCGGGTGGAGGCGCTCGACAAGTCGACGGTGCGCTTCACGATGAAGGCGCCGTTCTCGGTGTTCCCCGCCGTCGTGACGGTGCCGAACGCGCGCATCGTCGCGCGCGAGGGGCTCGCCGACATGAAGGCGCTCGCCGCCCGCGAGTTCGGGACGGGACCGTTCAAGCTGAAGGAGTTCGTCCCGGGTGACCACGTGACCGTCGAGCGCTTCGGCGAGTATTTCCGCAAGGGCGAGCCGTACCTCGACGGTGTGACGATGCGTGTCTTCCCGGACCCCGCCACCGAGCTCGCGGCGTTCAAGAGCAAGGAGATCGATCTCATCTCTGGGGTGACGCCCGATCTCTTCTCACAGGTGGCGGCGCAGCCGGGCGCGGAGGCGTTGGCAGTCGCGGGCGGGACTTTCGCGGCGGTCACGCTGCCGTCGGACAAGCC
Source organism: Candidatus Rokuibacteriota bacterium (assembly GCA_036802765.1). Taxonomy (GTDB): domain Bacteria; phylum Methylomirabilota; class Methylomirabilia; order Rokubacteriales; family CSP1-6; genus AR12. Next base: position 32,597 of record DAIRVP010000014.1, on the reverse strand, counting down.
CCCGTTCAACGACAACCGCGTGCGCGAGGCCCTCAAGCTCTGCGTCGACCGCAAGCTCATGCTCTCGGCCATCAACAACGGACAGGGCGAGCTCGCCGTGGACCATCCCGTCTCGAGCGCCTATGCTGCGTATTCGCCGCTGCCGCCGCGCGCGGCCAACATCGACCGCGCGCGCCAGCTCATGAAGGACGCCGGTCTGGCCAACGGCGTGACCGTCAAGCTCTACGCCGCGAACTCACCGCCGATCCGCGAGCGCATCGCGGTCGTGCTCAAGGAGATGGCGCAGCCCGCCGGGTTCAACTTCGACGTCGAGGTGATGGCGTACGATCGCTACCTGGCGCAGGTGTGGAACAAAGGCGCGATGTATGTCGTGTACTACGCCACACGCCCGACGGCCGACGCGATTCTCATGAAGCTCTACCATCCGAAGGAAGGGCTCGACGAAGGGCGGTGGGCGGCCTCGCACCCGAATGCGATCCGCCTGCTCGAGCAGGCCAGGGAGATCGTCGAGCCCGACCGGCTGCGACGGCACTACGCGGAGTTTCTCAAGATCTCGCGCGACGAGGGGCCGTACATGCTGCCGTTCTTCACCAACGAGCTCAACGGCAAGTGGGCCTACGTCCGTGACTACCGCCTGAGCCCGTCGAGCTCCGACATGGTCTTGGACGACGTGTGGCTCGCGGCCGACGCGCCGAAGAAGAAAGTGTGAGGTGACGCGCTACGCGCTGAGACGCCTCGCCTCAATCGCCGTGATTCTGGTCCTTGTCTCGATGATTGTCTTCGCCGCCATTCACGTCTTGCCGGGCAACGCTGCGACGCTGATCCTCGGCGAGTACGCCACCCCGGAGGCGGTCCGCACCCTGGAGCGCGAGATGGCTCTCGATCGGCCGCTGTGGGTACAGTACGCGAGCTGGATCGGCGGCGTGGTCACCGGCGACTGGGGCGTGTCGCTCGCGATGAAGCAACCGGTGGCCACAATCGTCGTCTCTCGACTGCGTAACTCCGCGTTCCTCGCCCTGGCCGCTCTCGCCGTCGTCGTCATCGTCGGCATCCCGTTCGGCACGCTGGCGGCGCTGCGCCGCGGCGGGCCGCTCGATCTGGCGATCGTGACGGCAACGTACGTCGGCATCTCGATCCCCGAATTCGTCACCGGGCTCGCGCTCCTGCTGGTGTTGGCGGGGCCATCCGTGGGCTGGTTTCCGACGAGCGGATACGCGGAGCTGTCGAGCGGCATCGTGACGTGGGCTCGCCATCTCGTGCTGCCGGCCATGACGCTGACCATCGTGCTGCTCGCACACGTCGTGCGGCAGACCCGTTCGGGGCTGGCCGACGTGCTGGCCGCGCCGTACATCCGCACCGCGAGACTGAAGGGCGCCGGCACCAGACGCATCGTGCTGCGCCACGCGCTCCGCAATGCCCTGCTGCCGACGATCACGGTCGTGGCGCTCGATTTCGGATATCTCATGGGCGGTATCGTCGTCGTCGAAGAGGTCTTCGCCTATCCGGGGATGGGCCGGCTGATCATCTATGCGGTGCAGAACCGCGACGTGCCGCTGCTCCAGATGTGCGCGCTTGTGGTGGCGTCGATCTATGTGCTCGCCAGCTTTGCCGCGGACCTCGCGTACGCGTGGCTCGACCCACGGATCCGCTACTCGTGATGGGGCGCTCACCGGCGCTCGCAGTGGGCGGCACGATTCTGGCCGTCGTGATCACGATGAGCCTCGCGGCGCCGTGGATCGCACCGTATCCCACGACCGAGCAGCACATGCTCGATCGACTGAAGCCGCCCGGCCCCCGGTTCGTGCTTGGAACCGATCAGTATGGACGGGATCTGCTGAGTCGAACGATCGCCGGGGCGCGTCCGGCACTCGGGCTTGGCCTCGGGGCGGTCGCGCTCGGCCTGGCGCTCGGTGTGCCGATCGGACTGGCCGCCGGCTACGTCGGCGGCCGGCTCGACGACCTCGTCATGCGGCTGGTGGACGCCATGCTTGCCTTTCCATCTTTGCTGCTGGCCCTGCTGGTCATCACAGCGCTCGGGGCAAGCACCAGCCATGCGCTGCTGGCCATCGGTATCGCGAACGCCCCGGGCATCGCCCGCATCGTGCGCAGCGCCAGCCTCGCGCTGCGCGAGGCGGAGTTCGTGCTCGCGGCGCGGGTCCGCGGTGAACGCCACCTCTATGTGATGTTCGGTGAGATCTTTCCCAATGTGCTCGCGCCCGTGATCGTCGAGGCGACACTCCGCGTCGGCTTCGCGATCATGGCCGGCGCGAGCCTGTCGTTTCTGGGCCTCGGTGTGCAGCCGCCGACGGCCGACTGGGGCCTCATGATCCGCGAGGCGCGCCAGTACGTGTTTCTCTCGGCGTGGCCTCTGCTGGTGCCCGGGACGGCGCTCGCCGTCACCATCGTCGCGTTCAACCTCTTCGGCGATGGCCTGCGCGATCGCCTGGGTGCGGTTTGATGCCCACGCCGCTCCTCGACGTGCGCGCGCTGTCCGTGCAATTCGAGACGAGCGAGGGACCGCTGCGCGTGCTGCGCGACGTGACCCTCGACATCGCTCCGGGGGAGACGTTCGGGCTCGCGGGGGAGTCGGGCTCGGGGAAAACGACGCTGGGCTACACGATTCTCCGCGCCCTCGCGCCGGCAGCGCGCATCAGCGGCGGGGCCATCCTGTTCGAGGGCCGCGACCTCTTGAGCGCGACTGAGGATGAGCTGCGTCGCATCCGCGGGCGGCGGATCGCGATGGTCTATCAGGATCCCCGCTCATCGCTGAATCCCACGATGCGAATCGGCGCGCAGATCGCGGAGGTTCTCGAGATCCACGAGCGCCCGCCGGCCGGCGTGGCCATACGCCGGGCCCAGGAGCTGCTGGAGCTGGTGAACATCGCGGATCCCGTGGCCGTCGCGCGCCGCTATCCGCACGAGCTCAGCGGTGGGATGCAGCAGCGCGCCGTGATCGCGATGGCGCTCGCCGGTGGACCGAGCCTGCTGATCCTCGACGAGCCGACGACGGGTCTCGACGTCACGACCCAGGCTCGGATCCTCGAGCTGGTGGCCGACCTCAAGCGCCGCGTCGGCGCCGCTATCCTTTATATAAGCCATGACCTGGCCGTCATCGCCCAGGTCGCCGATCGCGTGGGCGTGCTGTACGCGGGGGAGCTGGTCGAGGTGGCGCCGACGGCCGATCTGTTCCGCCAGCCCGTCCATCCTTACACGCGCGGGCTGCTGGACGCATTACCCCACCTCGACGGCGTGCATGGTCTCACCCCGATCGAGGGCCGCATTCCAAAGCTCACGGCGCTTCCGCCCGGCTGTGTGTTTGCGCCGCGCTGCCAGTTCGTCGAGCCCGTATGCACCGCGGAGCGACCGGCTCTGGAGGGCATCGCGCCCGGCCGCGACGTGCGGTGTGTGCGCTGGCGGACCGTGATCGCGACGCCGCGCCGAGCGATGGCCGCGGCCAGCGCGCCACCGTCAGCCGGCCGCGACGCGCCGCTGCTCGCGTTCGAGCATGTGAGCAAGTACTTCGGGGGCGCGGCGGCGGTGGCGCGGTGGTTCGGTTTTGGCGCCCCGCCGGTGCGTGCCGTCGACGATGTCTCGTTCGACGTGCGCGAGGACGAGGTCGTGGGGCTCGTCGGCGAAAGCGGGTGCGGCAAGTCGACGCTCGGCCGGCTGGCCGTGCGGTTGCTGCGTCCGACCGCCGGTCACGTGCGCTTGGCGGCACCAAAGCTGACCGACGCGCAAATCGTCTTCCAGCATCCGGATTCGTCGCTGAACCCGATGAAGCGCGTCGGCCCGAGCCTGGCCCGGCCGCTCGTCCTCCGGGGCATCAAGCGTCAGGAGCGCGGTCGCCGTGTGCGCGAGCTGCTGCAAGCCGTGCGCCTCGATCCTGACTACGGTCTACGGCGGCCCGCGGCGCTCTCCGGCGGGGAGAAGCAGCGCGTGGCCATCGCGCGCGCCCTGGCGATGGCGCCAAAGTTCGTGGTGCTCGACGAACCGGTCTCGGCACTCGACGTGTCGACCCAGGCCTCGATCATTCGGCTCATCGCCGAGCTTCGTCAGACGCTCGGCGCCTCGTACCTGCTGATCTCGCACGATCTCAGTCTGGTCCGCCACGTCGCCACGCGGATCGGCGTGATGTATCTTGGGCGCCTCGTGGAAATCGGCACGGCGGCCGAAGTCTTCCGCGCGCCGTCGCACCCGTATACGCGGGCGCTGCTTTCCGCCGTGCCGCGGCCGGATCCCGCGGCGCCGGGGCGGCCGATCCGTCTCGAAGGCAGCGTGCCGAGCGCACAGCACCCGCCGGCGGGATGTCGGTTCCACACTCGCTGCCCGCAGAAGATCGGCCGCGTGTGCGAACAGGCGGAGCCGCCGTGGGAGCGCGCGAGCGCCACGCACTGGATCGCGTGCCACATCCCGATCGCCGAGCTCTCAAAAAGCTCGGAGGAGCGTAGGTAATGACGACGATGTCGGTCGTGTTCTCGCGTGAGGAATACGCGCGGCGGCTCGCCGCGATGCGCGCGAAGATGCGCGAGCGGGACGCCGAGATCGTGCTCGTCGACGAGGCCGAGCATCTCGCCTACCTCACGGGCTTCGACCGTTCCGCCACGCGCTATCAGGCGTGCGCGATTCCGCTCGAGGGCGAGCCGGTGATGTTCCTCCGCGCCCTGGACGAGCCGACGTTCGTCGAGCGCTCATGGCTGACCGATCGCATCACCATCGCCGACTGGGAAGATTCGGTCGCCGTCATCGCGCGTGAGCTGGGCCGGCGTGGATGGGCCGGCCGGCGCATCGGGCTGGAGCTCGACTCCAACTACCTGACGGTGCGCCGCTGGCAGTCGTTGACGGCGGCGTTGCCCGGGGCGTCGTTCGTCGATTTTGGGGAGGTGCTCCGCGACCTTCGGCTGCGGAAATCGTCCGAGGAGATCGCGCTGCTGCGCCGCGCGGCCAGCATCGCCGACCGTGCGATGGCCGCGGCCGTCGCCGCCGCCGGCGAGGGACGCAACGAGCGCGAGGCGGCCGCCGCGGCGAGCCGCACGTTTCTCGAGCTCGGCGCCGACACGCCGCGCATCGGCGTGATCACCTCCGGCAGCCGTGCCGCCTCGCTGCACGGAGGCCTCGGCACCCATCGTCTCGAGCGCGGCGATCTGCTGCACATGGAGCTCGTGCCCCAGGTGCAGGGCTACAGCGCACGCATCATGCGGCCGACCGCGATCGGCGCCCCTTCTGCGGCGCAGGTCGACGCGGCGCGCGTGCTCGTCGAGCTACAGGATCGTCAGCTCGGCGCGATGAAGCCCGGCGCCGTCGCCGCCGACGTCGATCGGATCGTCCGTAACGGCGTGCTCTCACGGAAGCTGAGAGACCGGTATGACAACGCGACTGGCTACACGCTCGGCTACTACGCGCCCTGGTCGCCGCGGACGAGCGACTTCACGCGCCTGTTCGTCCCGACCGCGACGTGGGCGCTCGAGCCTGGGATGGTCTTCCATATGTATGTCAGCGCAATGGGGATGGCGTTCAGCGAAACCGTGCTCGTAACCGATGCAGGCGCCGAGCGCCTCACCCTGGCCGAGCGCGCGCTGTTCGTGCGCTGAGTCAGCGAGACCGGAGCCCGGGTGGGTTTTCACGCTGACTTGACAGCGCCGAGCGTCGCCGCGTATGAAGGGCCGGCCGACGACCGCTCGCAAGGGAGACGACCCGTGCACGATAAGGTTGAACTGCTCGTTCCACCGCTCACGCGACGTCACTTTCTGCAGGCCAGCGGCTTTGCCGCAGTGCTAGCGGGCGCCGGCCCCGGGTCCCTCGGCTGGTCATCGATCGCGAGCGCCCAAACCCCCACACAGCTCGGACTGCAGCTGGGCTGGTTCGCCAACTCGCAGATGGCGGGCGACTTCACGGCGATCGGGAAGGGGTTCTTCAGGGACGCCGGCCTCGACGTGAAGGTGGTCCCCGGCGGGCCATCGATCGATCCCGTCGGCGTCGTGGCCAGCGGGTCGGTGCTCGTCGGAAACGTGGCGTCCATCGGTGTTCTCGTCTCCGGTCGTAGTCGCGGGGTGCCGATCAAAGCGTTCGCCAGCGCCTTCCAGCGCCATCCGTTCGCGTTCTTTTTCTTGAAGGACTCGGGCATCAAGACGCCGGCCGACTTCGCCGGCAAGACGATCGGCATCCAGGGCACGGCGCGTCCGCTGCTCGACGCGGTGCTGGCGAAGTACCAGGTGCCGCGCGACAAGGTGAACGTCATCATCATCGGTGGGACGACGACTCCGCTGCTCACCAAGCAGGCCGATGTCGTCTCCGGCTGGGTCATCAACTACGCGCAGAACCTGCCGATCCAGGGAAAGAGCGAGCACTTCCTGCTGTGGGACCTCGGAATTCGCATGTACGCGTACACGTACTTCACGACCGATCAGGTCTACGCCGGAAAGAAAGACGTGCTCACGCGCTACGTTGCGGCGGCTGCCAGGGGTTGGCTCTACGCCAGGGATCACCCGGAGGAGGCGGTGGATCTGGTGTTGAAGAGCGCCAGCGGGCTCGATCGCGACATGGAAGTCCCGACGTGGAAGGTCAGCATTCCGTATATCGCGTCCGACGCGACGCGGCAGCACGGGTGGGGCTACATGGATCCGCAAGTCTGGACGAATCTCTCCGATACCTATGCGTCCCTCGATCAGATTCCGCGGAAGGTCACGGCCGACGAGGTCATGACGAACGAGATCGTGCTCGCCGCCAGAACGCCGAAGTTCTAGTCCGTGGCCACCGCCGAGATCGCGTGCCGCGACGTCTCAATGGTCTTCGAGACGGCGGCCGGACCGGTGCGCGCGCTGTCCCACGTCACGCTGGAAGTCCAGCGCGGGGAGCTCATCGCGCTGATCGGGCCGTCGGGGTGCGGCAAGTCGACGCTGCTGCGGCTGATCGCCGACGTGCTGCAGCCGACGAGCGGCACGATCGAGGTTCGCGGAGGACCGGCCAAGCGCGCGCGTCTGGAACGGGAGTTCGGCTTCGTTTTTCAGCACCCGGGACTCCTGCGCTGGCGCACCGCGGAAGGAAACGTCTCGCTGCCGCTGGAGATCGGAGGCTGGGCACGGCGCCACGCCGCGCCGCACCAGCCGGCAGAGCTCCTCGAGCTGGTCGGCCTGAAGGGATTCGAGCGCGCGTATCCGCGACAACTCTCGGGCGGCATGCAGCAAAGAGTCTCGATCGCGCGGGCGCTCGTCACAGGGCCGCGCATTCTGTTGATGGATGAGCCCTTCGGCGCCCTCGATGAGATCACGCGCGATCACATGAACGAGGAGCTGCTGCGCATCTGGGCGGCGACGGGCACCACGATCATCTTCGTTACGCACAGCATTCCCGAGGCGGTCTATCTGTCGAGCCGCGTGTTCGTCCTGGCGCCAAGACCCGGTCGCGTGACGGATGAGGTCAAGATCGACCTGCCGTTGCCTCGCACGCCGTCGATGAAAGACACGTCGGCGTTCGTCAAGCACACGGCGACGCTTCGGCGCGCCCTCGCACAGGCGGGGTGACGCTATCGTGCTGCGACGCATTCTGCTACCGGTGTTCGTGATCGCAGCACTCGTCGTCGCGTGGGATATCGCCATCCGGCTCTTCGCGGTGCCCGAGTACGTCATCCCGACGCCGGGTTCGGTTGGACAGGCGCTGGTGCGCGAGCGTGCACGGCTCCTCGAAAACGCCATCCCGACCATCGTCGAAAGCGTCGGCGGCTTTGCGCTCGGCAACCTCGTGGCGATCGCCGCCGCCCTCGCCTTCGTTCACAGCCGAGCCCTGGAGCGCGCGCTCTATCCCGTTGCGGTGGCAGTGCGCACGCTGCCGATCGTGGCCATCGCGCCGATCTTCGTGCTGCTGTTGGGCAACGGCTATGCCCCGAAGATCGCGATCGCGGCGCTGATCACGTTCTTCCCCACACTGGTGAACATGGTGGAGGGCCTGGAATCGGCCGATCCCCAGGCGCTGGAGCTGATGCACGTGCTGTCGGCCGGCAAAACCGAGATCTTTCGCTACGTTCGGTGGCCATCCTCGTTGCCGTATCTCTTCTCCGCGATGCGGATTGCCTCGACCTCCAGCGTGCTCGGTGCGCTCGTCGCGGAGTGGATCGGAACGAACAAGGGACTCGGCTATCTCATCGTGCTGACGACATACGACTTTCGCACCGCCCTGCTCTATGCGGCGATGGTGGTAACATCGGCGATCGCGCTCGCATTCTTCTTCCTGGTGACTCTCGTGGAATGGATGTTGGTGCGATGGGAACGCTGAGTCGAGGGAGGACCTCATGGCCCAGAGTGTGAACGAGCCGGGCGGGCAAGTCCCGGTCGTCGCCGAGACGGACGTCTTGGTGGTCGGCGGCGGCCCCGCGGGCCAAGCGGCTGCCGTGGCCGCAGCGCGAGCTGGCGCGGGCGTGACGCTGCTCGAGCGGTACGGATACCTCGGTGGCCTCGCCTCCGGCGGGATGGTTCTCGTGCTCGACGACATGTGTGGGGACGGCGAGATCTCCGTAGGCGGCCTGGCACTGGAGATCATCGATCGTATGCAGCGCATCGGCGCCTGCGTCGCGCCGCCTCTGGAAGATTGCTTCCGCAACGACGACGCCGTCCGCGATCGCTGGGTGCGCTGGGGCTTCGAGGAGCTCTATGCGAGGAAGAAACCCAAGCCGATCGTGTACGCGGCGGTGTTCGACCCCGAGGGCTGGAAGCAGGTCTCGCAGGAGATGGTTCTGGAAGCGGGCGTGCGTCTGCGCTGCCATTCGTGGTTCTCGCGCGCGATCGTCGAGGACGGTGCAGTGACCGGCGTGGTCGTGGAAACGAAAGCGGGACGCCAGGCGATCCGTAGCCGGATCGTCATCGACACCACCGGCGACGGAGATGTCTTCGGCAGCGCCGGGGCGCCGGGCGTGCACGGCTCGTACATCATGACGCTCGTGCACCGACTCGCGGATGTGGACACGGACGCCGCGCTAGCCTTCGAGCGGCGCGAGCCGGCGGCGGCCCATCAGCTCGATACGGAGGTCAAGCAGCTGCTCGGCGGCGCGTGGGACATGTGGTGGATGATGACGCCGCGCCCGGGCGTGGTGTGGTGCAACTGTCCCCACATCCCCGGCTACAACGGGCTCGACCCCGAGCAGCTGACTCACATCGAGATCGAGGGCCGACGCCGCTTCATGAAGGTCATCGAGTTCGTCCGCAAGCATTACCCCGGATTCCAGCGCGCGTACATCCTCGACGCGGCGCCGCAGGTGGGCGTGCGCCAGACGCGCCTGCTCGAGGGCGAGTACGTCGTCACCAAAGACGACATCATCAGCCGCCGCACCTTCCCGGATGTCGTCGCCCGCGGCCGCGATTACTACACGCCGTATCGAAGCCTGATCCCGAAAGGCGTCGACGGGCTGTTGGTCGCGGGCCGGTGCTATGCGGCGACGCCAGACGCGCAGCGGATCAGCCGCGAGATCCCGCCCGTGATGGTCATGGGTGAGGCGGCCGGCACTGCGGCCGCACTGAGCCTGGAGTCAGGCACGCCTCCACGCAAGGTCGACGTTGCGACATTGCAGAAGCGGCTCGTCGGCCAGGGCGTCAATCTCGGCCGCCCCGTGGCGGCGGCGTGAGCGAGGCGACCCAGTTCTGTCGCGTCGAGCGCGACGGGCATCTTCTCGTCGTCACCCTCGATCGCCCCGAGGTTCGCAATGCGCTGCATCGCGCCGCGTCCGACGAGCTCGACCGTGTGTGGACGGGGTACGAAACGGATCATGAGCTGCGTGTCGCGATCCTCACCGGCGCCGGCGACCGGGCGTTCTCTGCGGGCTACGACATGCGAGAGCCCTCGACGCCGCGGGGGCAGAGCGAGGGCGCCGCGGGCTCGGCGTACATCGCTCACCGACATCCGCGCGGGCTCGGTGCGCTGACGCTTCGCCAGGGCATGACGAAGCCCATCATCGCGGCGGTCAACGGCGTCGCGCTCGGCGGCGGATTCGAGTTGGCGCTCGCGTGCGACATCATCGTGGCGGCCGAGCACGCCGAATTCGGGCTTCCGGAGCCACGCGTGGGCCGGATGGCGCTCGAAGGCGGCATGCACCGCCTCGCGCGGGCGATCTCGGTCAAGATCGCGATGGGCATGCTGCTCACAGGACGCCGGATCTCGGCCGCTGAGGCGTACCGCGCCGGTCTCGTCAACGAGGTCGTCGCTCTCTCCGACTTGATGGCTGCCGCGCGCCGTTGGGCCGACGACATCCTCGCGTGTGCGCCGCTCTCGGTGCAGGCGACGAAGGAGGCCGTCGTGAAGGGACTGCACCTGTCGCTGCCAGAGGCCGTCGAGTTGATTCCGCCGACGATGGCCAAGGCGCTGGTCTCCAGCGATCAAATCGAGGGCGTGAACGCGTTCCTCGAGAAGCGAGCGCCCCGATGGTCGGGCCGATGACCGCGGTGCAGCCGCTCGACGGCGTCGTCGTTCTCGACTTCACACAGATCGAGATGGGCCCGTGCGCTACGCAGGTACTCGGGGACTTCGGTGCGGACGTCGTCAAGATCGAGCGTCCCGGCGCTGGGGATCTCTCGCGGGTGCACATGAAGCACGCCAGCGGCGAGAGCGCCATCTTCTGGAGTCTCAACCGCAACAAGCGCAGCGTCGCCCTGGACATGCGCAGCCCGCTGGGCCGCGAGGCGATCCACCGCCTCGCTCGCAAGGCAGACGTGCTCGTCCACAACTTTCGCCCTGGCGTGATGGAGCGACTCGGCTTCGGCTATCCGGAGCTGTCAGTCATCAATCCGCGTCTGATCTACGCGTTCGGCAGCGGTTACGGCCCAACCGGGCCGTACCGCGACAAGGGCGGCCAGGATGTGCTGGCGCAGGCGATGAGCGGCATCGCCTCGCGGCGAGCGGAGCCCGACGCGCCGCCGGAGCCGAGCGCGACGCCGATCGCCGACTTTACCGGTGGGATGCTCCTTACACAGGCGATCCTCCTCGCGCTGCTGGCGCGTGAGCGCACGGGTCGCGGACAGGTCGTGCACGTCTCGCTGCTCGACGGCATGCTCGCGATGCAGCTGCAGGAAGCGTCCGCGTGGCTCAACCTCGGCCAGCGCTTGAACTGGGGCAGCTTTCCGCTTTCCGGCACGTTTCGCACGGTCGACGGCTATGTCGTCATGGTCGGTGCATTCAAGCCCAATCCCTTGCAGGACATCTGTCGTGCGCTCGGGATCGAAGATCTGTCCGCGGACGCGCGCTACGCGACGCACGACGCGCAGGTTGCGCACCGCGAGGAGCTTCAGCAGCGCTGGCGGCAGGAATTCGCCCGCCGCACGACGAAGCAAGTCGTCGATGCCCTCGAGACCGTCGACATTCTCTGCGCGCCGGTCAAGGACATCGAGGCGGCGCTGAACGATCCGCAAGTCGCGCACAACCAGATGGTCGTCGACATGCGCGACCCCGAGGTCGGCGCCATCAGGACGGTTGGGATTCCGGTCAAGCTCGAGGGGACGCCGGGCTCAGTGCGCCGGACGCCCCCACGTTTGGGTCAGCACACCAATGAGGTACTCGCCGAGCTGGGCTTCTCACCGGAAGAGATCCGGACGCTTGCTCCCTAGTACGCCCACCGATCCTTGACGCCGTACATGACGTAGGCACCTGCGAGATACGCCGAACGCAAGAAAGGCAGCGGAAAGCGCGGTAGCGTCGCAGACGTCAGTGGCGTGTCGCGCGGGACGTCCTTGCCGGCGACCAGATCGGCGACGAGCCCGCCGCAGTACGTCGACATGGCGACGCCGCTGCCCTGATATGCGAGGGCGTACGCGACGCTCGGGTCACCGTCCGCCCGGTTGACGTGCGGCATCAGGTCGTACGACAGACACACCTTGCCTGACCAGAAATACTCGCTCGCCACGCCACGCAGGACCGGCCACTTCAGGACGATGTGAGCTTCGAGCCGCTCGCGACATCGGCGCTGGCCTGCCGGCGTGTCGGTGAGACCGGCACGTCCGCCGAACAGCAGCCGATCATCCGGCAGACGCCGCCAATAGAACAACAGCTTGCGCGTGTCGGAGTAGACACGGGTCGTGAGCATGCCGACGTCGTGCCACTCGGCTTCGGTGAGCGGCCGTGTCGCGACGATGTTGCTCGTGGCCGGCAGCACGCGGCCGTGGAAGAACGGATGGAGGCCTTCGGGCGTGTAGCCGTTGGTCGCCATGACGACCGTGCGCGCGCGCACCACACCACGCGGCGTGACCAGCACGTGCTCGCGTCCTTCGCGTCGCCACGCGACCACGGGTGAGCGCGCGCAGAGCATCGCGCCGCGCCTGAGCGCGGCCGCGGCGAGGCCGCGCACGTACTTCAGCGGATGCAGGCCGAACGCGTTTGCCGTGTGCAGGGCTCCGAAGGCCTCGGGGCCGCGGAGGTAGCCGTCGGCTTCGAGCCGAGCCCGGTCGACAAACTCGACGTGCGGATAGCCGAGCACGTCGCGGTAGAGCCGCACACGTTCCTGCAGGTCGGCAACTGCGGAGGCTCGATGGGCGACCACGAGCGAGCCGTCCTTCCCGGGATCGCAGGCGATGTGCTCGCGAGCGATGAGCTCGCGCACCGTTTCGATCGCCTCGACGCCGAGCGTGATCGAGCGGCGCGCCGCCTCGACCCCCCAGCGCCGAATGCGCTCCTCGAGGCCGACCTTGCCGAGCGTGATGAGCGCAAAGCCGCCGTTGCGGCCCGAGGCGCCCCAGCCGATCTCGTTGGCCTCGAGGACAACGGTCTCGAGGCCATGCGTTCCCGCTAGCCGATAGGCGGCGGCGAGCCCCGTGTAGCCGCCGCCGATCACCGCCACGTCGACGCGGCGATCGCCCTCGAGCGTCTGGATACCGTTCGGCTCGGGTCCCGCCGTCGCCGCCCAGTACGATGCGACGTGATCCTCGGTCCTCATGACATGTCGCCCATGGCGGCGTCCGAGAGCATACACTGTGGGGCCGAGGAACGACGATGCGTGCTCCGATCAGCTGGCCGTCCGGCGTCCGCTCCGCGGCGTGCCTGACATTCGATCTCGATGCGGAGACCGCCTGGATCTCGCGCGATCCCGCCAACATCGACCGGCTCAGCGTCATGTCGCAGGGGGCCTACGGCCCGAAGGTGGGGGTGCCCCTCATCCTGGATTTCCTCGATCGCAATCGCATCACGTCGACGTTCTTCGTGCCGGGCTGGACAGCGGAGCGCTGGCCAGATGTCGTGGCCGAGATCCACCGTCGTGGCCACGAGATCGGGCACCACGGATACCTGCACGAGGCGCTCGAGGGCAAGACGCGTGAGCAGGAAGAAGAGATCCTCACCGGCAGCGCGCGCATCCTCGCCGACATCACCGGCGTATCACCCGTCGGCTATCGCGCGCCGCTCTACGAGATCACGCACGCGACCGTCGACCTGCTGCGCAAGCACGGGTTTCTTTACGCGAGCAACCTGCAAGATTCGTTGTGGCCCTATCGTCACCACGGAACGCCGGGACTCGTCGAGCTGCCGGCGACGTGGATCCTCGACGACGGTCCGTTCTTCGCCTTCGGTATTCGACCGAATCTCTATCGGCAAATCTTCCCGCCGGCGGCGGTGCTCTCCGTGTGGCGCGACGAGTTTCGCGGCATCCACGAGGTGGGCGGGCTCACGATGCTGATTCTGCATCCGCAGTACACCGGACGACCCTCGCGACTCGCCATGCTCCAAACGCTCGTCGACGAGATCAGGAATGCCGACGGGGTATGGCTCACGCACGCAGCCGAGCTGGCGCGGTACGCGCTCAGCGACGCCGCCGGCATCGGCGCCGATGGCCGACCACGCGCCGGTTGACAGGTCGGAAAGCCGCGTGTTAACGAAGCGCACACTCCAGGCACCACCGCCGATCCACAGGGAGGTGCTCAATGCCGTTCGCCCATAACACCGGCGTCAGCCGCCGCCACGTTCTGACCGGCACCGCCGCAGCGCTCGCCATCGCGGGCACGCCGATCATCAGGCCGCGCCGCGCGAGCGCAGCAGGGAAGATCGTGCTGCGCACGATCGGCGGCGCCTACGAGGAGGCGGTGGTCAAGGCCATCATCGAGCCGTTCACGAAGGCAACCGGCATCGAGGTGGTCAAGGTGCCCGCCACACTGGGCAAGCTGCTTGCGATGTTCGAGTCCGGCAACATCGAGCTCGACGTCGTTGACGCGGGTGAGCTCGGCATGATCGCGCTCAGCCAGAAGGGCGCACTCGAAAAGATCAACTACAAGGGTTGGAAGCTCTCCAATCCCGACGACATGGATCCGTTCGTCCGTCGTGACGACATGGTCGGTGACATCTATTTCTCGTCCGTGCTCGGTTACAACACGCAGTCGTTCCCCACCGGCAAGCAGCCGCGCTCGTGGGCGGAGTTCTGGGATCTCAAGAAGTTCGCTGGTCCTCGGATGCTGGCTGATCTCGCGTCGGGCAACATCGACCTCGAGTTCGCGCTGCTCGCCGACGGCGTGCCGAAGGACAAGCTCTATCCGCTCGATATCGAGCGCGGATTCAAGTCGCTCGACCGCGTGCGACCGGCCATCCGGAAGTTCTGGGACACGGGCGCGCTGTCCGCACAGATGCTGGCCGACAAGGAGGTCGTCCTCGGCAGCATCTGGAACGGGCGGCTGCAGGCGGTGGCCGACAAGGGCGCGCCGCTCGCGATCGAGTGGAACGAGGCCAGTCTACAGTCGCAATACTGGGGCGTCCTGAAGGGCGCGAAGAACACTGAGAGCGCCCAACGCTTCATCGATTTCGCCTGTCAGCCTGAGCTGCAGGCGAACCTCGCCAGGCTGATCCCGTACGGACCGACGAACCGGCAGGCCTTCAAGTCCATTCCCGCCGACGTCGCCGCACGGCTGCCCTCGAGCCCCGAGCACAAGGCCAAAGCATTTCTCCAGAACGGCAAGTGGTGGGCGGACAACCGCGCGAAGGTCAGCGAGCGCTGGTCGCAGTGGCTGCTGCAGAAGGGGTAAGGGGCGGCGCCGAAGTCCGTCTGCAGGGACTGACCAAGCTCTTCGGGCCAGTGACGGCGGTCAGCGACGTCTCGATGACCGTACCTGCCGGATCGTTCTTTACTCTCCTGGGTCCGAGCGGCTCGGGCAAGACGACAACGCTCATGATGGTGGCGGGATTCGTCCATCCGAGCCGAGGCTCGATTGCGATCGACGGTACCGACGTCGCCGGACTGCCTCCGCAGAAGCGCGACCTCGGCATGGTGTTCCAGAGCTACGCCGTGTTCCCGCACCTCACGGTGGCCGAGAACATCGCGTTTCCGCTCCAGGTGCGCAAGGTATCTGCTGCCGACATCCGGCGGCGGGTCGGTGAGGCGCTCGAGTTGGTGCGGCTCACAGGCTACGAGCGCCGCTTTCCGCGCCAGCTCTCCGGCGGCGAACAGCAACGGGTCGCGCTCGCGCGCGCGCTCGTCTTTCATCCGCGTGTGCTCTTGATGGACGAGCCGCTGGGCGCGCTCGACAAGAAGCTGCGCGGGCACATGCAGGGTGAGCTGAAGCGCATCCAGCGCCACCTGCACGTCACCGTCATCTACGTGACCCATGATCAGGAGGAGGCGCTCACGATGTCCGATCGGGTGGCCGTCATGCGCGGCGGCCGGACCGAACAGGTCGGCGCGCCGGCCGAGCTGTACGAATCACCCGTCAGTCCTTTCGTCGCCGATTTCGTCGGTGAATCGAATTTTCTCGACGGTATGGTTGTCTCGACACGTCCGGACGGCAGCGCGGTCATGCGCGCGGAGGGTGGGCTGGAGCTGCGCGGGCTGAGCCGTGAGCCGCTGCAGGTCGGCCAGCGGGTCGTCGCGGCCATTCGGCCGGAGAAGATCGTGCTGCAGGAGGCGCGCGCCTCGGAGCTCAATCGCGGCAAAGGCGTCGTCGATCAGGTCGTGTACGCGGGCGATGCGACGCGGTACTCGGTGGCGCTGGGCGCGGCGGGGACGCTGACGGTCAAGGTCCAGAACCGGCTCGCATCCCGCGCGTTCGCGACTGGCGATCCCGTCGAGCTGACGTGGGA
>DAIRVP010000014.1:0-16477 GCA_036802765.1 Candidatus Rokuibacteriota bacterium | reverse complement strand
GACCGTCGCGAGACGCAGCGGTACCTGCTCCTGCTGCTGCCGGCCCTCCTCGCGCTCGGGGTCTTCTTCGTGTATCCGCTGTTTGGAATTCTTCTGCGCAGCGTCTACAAGAACGGCTACACGCTGGACTCCTATCGTCAGATCGTCGGCACGAGCGTGTACCTGGCAGTCATCGGCCTGACGTTCCGGACGGCGGCGGTGGTGACGGTCATCGCGCTCCTCCTCGGCTATCCGCTCGCGTACGTGCTGGCCACCGCCCGGCCCCGGCTCGCCCGCGTGCTCGTCGTCATCGTCGTGCTGCCGTTTCTCACGAGCATCATCGTGCGTACGTACGCGTGGATGGTGCTGCTCGGGAGCAACGGCGTCGTCAACCAGTACCTGCTTGCGCTCGGCGTGATCCGGGCTCCACTCCGGTTGCTCTACAACCAGGCCGGCGTCATCGTCGGCATGACGTATGTGCTCTTGCCGTTCATGGTGCTGACGCTCGCCAGCGTTATGCGCGGGATCGACCCCTCGCTCGTTCGCGCCGCGCACAGCCTCGGCGCTAGCCGGTGGCAGGCGTTCCGCCGCGTCTTCCTTCCGTTGAGCGCGCCCGGGATCGCCGGCGGGACGTTGCTCGTTTTCATTTTGAGCCTCGGGTTCTTCATCACCCCGGCACTCATGGGCGGCCCCTCCGACGTCATGATCGCCATGCTGATCGAACGCGAGGTCGAGTTCACGCTGAACTGGTCGTTCGCCTCGACTCTCGCTGTTGTCCTTCTCGCACTGACGCTCATCGGCTTCGCCGTCTACTACCGTCTGATGCGGCTCGAGCGGCTCTTCGAGGGACTGGGATGATCGGCGCCGAGGGGCAGCGCACGGGACCCGGCACCGTCGGCGTCGTTGCGATCGCGGCCGCGGTGCTCGTGTTCCTGATCGCTCCGGTGGTGATCATCGTGATCGTGTCGTTCAGCGGCGCCGACTACCTGACCTTCCCGCCGCCCCGTCTGTCACTGCGCTGGTACGAGCGGTTCTTCGGCACTCCGGACTGGCGGCGGTCCATCGTGGTCAGCGTGCAGGTGGCGACCCTCACGATGGTGTTCGCGACGATGCTCGGGCTGGCCGCGGCCATCGCCCTGGTGCGGGGCCGCTTCCGGGGCAAGGGCGCGGTCTATGCGGTGCTGCTCTCGCCGATGATCGTTCCGACCATCATCACGGCCATCGGCCTCTACTTCTTCTTCGTCAAGCTGAAAGCCACCGGCAGCATCCTCGCGATGGCGATGGGACACACGGTGCTGGCCTTGCCGGTCGTCGTCATCATCATGACCGCAACGCTGCAGGGCTTCGACCTCCGCCTCGAGCTGGCGGCGCTCAGCCTCGGCGCAAGTCGCCTCACCGCGCTCCGGCGCGTCACGCTGCCACTGATCGCGCCGGGCGTGGTGTCGGCGGCGCTGTTCGCCTTTCTCACGTCGTTCGACGAGCTACTGATCCCGTTGTTCCTGGCCGGAGTGGAAGTGCAGACGCTCACGGTGCGCGTCTGGAACAGCCTGCTCCTCGAAGTCGATCCCACGATCGCGGCCGTGAGCTCGTTCCTCATCGCGGTGACGTGCGCGGTACTCGGCGCCAGCGCGCTGCTGCGCCGGCGGACGGACGTCTGATGCTGCACTTCACGAAGCAGGAGCTCGCGCGCCGCCGTCGCGCCGCCTGCCGGGAGATGGCGGAGCAGGGCCTCGACGGGCTTCTCATCTTCCGTCAGGAGAGCATGTACTACCTGACCGGCTACGACACGAGCGGCTACAGCATGTTCCAGGGGATGTACCTCGGCGCCGACGGCGCGCTCGCGCTGTGCACGCGCTCCGCCGATCTGCGGCAGGCCCGCCTGACCTCGGTGATCGAGGACATCCGAATCTGGCGTGATCGAGAAGGCGCGAACCCGGCGGAAGATCTGCGCGACATGCTCGACAGCTATCGCTGCCGCGGCAAGCGTCTCGGCGTCGAATACCACGCGTATGGCCTCACCGCGCAGCGCGGGCAGATGGTCGACGCCGCGTTGCACGGGTTCTGCCGGACGGAAGACGCCTCCGATCTCGTGCGGCTTCTGCGACTGGTCAAGAGCCCGGCGGAGCTCGCCTACGTCCGCCGCGCCGGTCAGCTCGCCGACGCCGCATTGGCCGTCGCTAATCGCCTCACGGTGCCCGGCGCGCGCGTGGGAGAAATCTATGGCGAGATGCAGAAGGTGATCCTGGCCGGGGACGGAGATCCCTCGGCGAGCCGCTGGCCGATGGGAAGCGGCGAGGAGGCGCTCCTCGTCCGTTACCACACCGGCCACGGGACGGTGGGCCGGACGGATCAGGTGACATTCGAGTTCGCTGCCGCCTACCGCCATTACCACGCCGCGCTCATGCACGTCGCGCTGACGGGGAAGGTGGATCGGCGCCACCGCGATATGTTCGCCGCGTGCGTCGACGCGCTCGATGCCGCGCAGGCAGCGCTCCGGCCGGGGCGCACCGTTGGCGAGGTCTTCGACGCACACGGGCGCACGCTCAAGAAGGCGGGCTACGAGGGCCACTACCTCAACGCGTGCGGCTACACGATGGGCGCCACATATCCGCCGACGTGGATGGACTGGCCCATGGTCTACACGGGCAATCGACAAGTATTGGGTGCGGGGATGGTGTTCTTCCTGCATATGATCCTGTTGAACAGCCGGACCGGCCTGAGCATGTCTCTCGGCGAGACGTCGATCCTCACCGAGCGCGGGTCCGAGTCGGTCACGCACGCGCCGCGCCAGCTGTCCGTGAACTGACCACTGTCACCGCCGGCGACCGCGCGGCGCGTGCTACCGCACGGCGCGTGCTATAGTCGCGGACGTTTTTCGACAGACGCGGACGCCGCAGAGGAGAATCAGCATGATCAGCCGTCGTGCGTTCCTTGCCGTCACCGCTGCGGGGGTCGCAGGAGCCAGTCTCGACGCACGCCGGGCCGCTGCCCAGGAGCCCAAGCGCGGCGGGACGCTGCGCGTCCTCCAGATCGAGCCCGCGATCGGGTTCAATCCGGCGCTCGAGGGGACGAACTGGCCCGAGACGATGCGCATGGTCTACAACGGGCTCACCGACTTCAACGAGAAGGGCGACCTCGTCCCCGGGATCGCGCGCAGCTGGACGGCGTCCGAGGATGCCGACGCGGTCACGTTCAAGCTCTCGCCGGGCGTGCAGTTCCATGACGGCACGCCGTGCACGGCCGACGACGTGCGGTTTACGTACGAGATGATCGCGGACGCGAAGGTCGCCTCGCCGATGAACGTGTACGTCGCTAACTTAAAAACGATCGAGACACCGGACAAGCAAACGGTGACGATCCGATTCAGTGGGCCCAACGTCCTGTTCATGCCCGGCGTGTCTGCGATCGGCATTCTGCCGAAGCATCTCTGGGCCAACGGCGATCCGCGCAAGAGCCAGTATCTCGCGCAGCCCATCGGCACCGGGCCGTTCAAGCTGAAGGAATGGCAGCGCGGCGACCATCTGACGTTCGTCGCGAACCAAGACTACTTCCGGAAGGGCCGCCCGTACCTCGATCAGGTCATCTTCAAGGTGGTTTCGGACGCCGCGACCGGCATCCAGTCGTTCCGTAATGGCGAGCTCGACGCGGTGCTGTCCCAGGGCGTCCCCGGAGGGCTGCCCTATGCGCTGGTGCGTCAGATCGTGGATGGCAAGCCGGCAAACATTGCCTACAACGAGTTCGTGCAAGCGTTCTCGCAGATCCTCTGGATGAACTGTGCGGCGCCGCCCTTCGACAATCCCAAGGTTCGCCGCGCGATCGCGCACGCGATCAACAAGGACCTCATCGTCAAGGCTCTGCTGCAGGGCTTCGGGCGGGTTCAGGATTCGATCATCGGGGACTTTCCCTCGACGCGCTGGGCCCACGATCCAACAATCAAGACCGAATACAACCCGGCGCGCGCGAACCAGCTGCTCGACGAAGCGGGGTACCCGAAGAAGGCGGGCGGCCGTTTCAAGATCACCATCCTCGCCACCGAGGGCTTTCGCGTGAAGCTCTCGGAGGCGCTGCGGGCAATGTTCGCGGCAGTCGGGATCGAGTCCACGATCCAGTCCTCGACATGGGCGCCGTACATCCAGCGGATCCGGGCGGACCGCGACACCGCCGGGATGATCTGGACCATTTTCATCCCGCGCCAGGTCGATCCCTCGCTCCTCCTCGACTACCTGAGCCCGAAGAACGTGAAGCCGGGTGGCTCGAACTATTCCCAGTGGACCAACGCCCGGGCCGGAGAGTTGATCGAATCGGCGCGAGCCACCGGAAACCAGGCCAGGCGCAAGGCGATGTATGCCGACGTCCAGCGCATCGTCGCCGATGAAGCCCCTGTGGTGCCGCTCTACAGCGCGCTCGGCGTCGACATGTGGCAGCGTAACGTCGAAGGCATTCACAGCATCGACAGCCTCACCGGAACGCTGTCGATGATCGATACGGTGTCACTCAACCGAGCTTGACGGGCGTCGCGCCGTACGTCCTCGGGCGGCTGCTGCAGAGCGCGGTGCTGCTCGCCTTCATCGTGACGATCGGGTTCTTCGTGATCCGGACCGCGCCCGGCGATCCCGTCCTGTATCTCTACGGGGCGCAGAACATCAGCGCCGAGACGCTCGCGGCGCTCCGCCAGGTCTGGGGCTTGGATCGTCCGCTCGCCGAGCAGTACTGGATCTATGTGACGAACGTCGCGTCCGGCAACCTCGGCTATTCGCAAGTCAACCGCGAGCAGGTGTCCGCCATCCTGCTGCGGAACGTTCCGAACACGCTGCTGTTGATGGCGCCGAGCATCCTGCTTGCCGCCGTCGGCGGCGTCGTGCTCGGCACGACGGCGTGCCGACGACTGAACACGCCGGCTGACTACATCATCGGTGCAGTCTCGATGGTGGGTTATTCCATGCCGCCGTTCTGGCTCGCGATCGTCCTGATCGTGATCTTTGCAAGCACGCTCCGCTGGCTGCCGACCCAGGGCATGTCGACGCTGGGCGCCTCGTATCGCGGCCCCGCCCACGTGCTGGACGTGGCGAAACACATGGTGCTGCCGGTTGCCGTGCTGACGTGGTGGTATCTGGCGGCTTTCGCGCGGCTCACGCGCGCCTCTATGCTCGAGGAATCGCGGAAGCCGTATCTCTTGACCGCGCGGATGAAGGGGCTGACCGAAACCCGGGTGTTCTATGGCCACGCACTTCGAAACGCGTCGAGACCCGTCCTGACGATGCTCGGTGTGTATCTTGGGACCATGCTCGCGGGTGCGGTGATGACGGAGGTGGTGTTCGCGTGGCCGGGCATGGGCCGCCTCACGTTCAGCGCAATCGTTCAGCGTGATTATCCGGTCGTGCTGGCGGTCTTCATCGTCAGCGGCGTCGCCGTCGTGTTGATGAACCTCATCATCGACGTCGTCTACTCGCTCGTCGATCCTCGTATTCGCTATGCGTAACGCCCTGGCCGACGTGTGGCGCGTCTTTCGACGGCAGCGCGCCGCCCTGGCGGCGCTCCTCGCGCTCGTCGCCATAGCCGTAGCGAGTCCGTCCTTCGTCATCCTCAGTCGGCTCGATCCGGACGCGATCTCCGTCGACGTGCTCGGTCGCCCGTCGCTTGCGCATGCCATGGGCACCGACTATCTCGGCCGTGACATCCTCGGCCGGGTTTTGCACGGCGTGAACACGTCGCTGCTCGTCGGCGCGTCGGTCGCCGGGCTTGCGCTCGCCATCGGCCTGGTCCTCGGTACGACCGCGGGTTTCTATCGCGGCGCCATCGAGCATGTCATCATGCGCGTCGCCGACGGGCTCATGATCGTGCCGACGTTCTTCCTGGTGCTGACGGTGGCGTTCATCTTCAGCGGGCGGCTCGCGTTCGTCATCGTGTTGCTGGGCATCACGATGTGGCCACAGATCGCGCGGATCGTGCGCGCCGAGGTGCTGGCTCTGAAGGAAGAGGCCTTCGTGCTCAGCGCTCGCGCGGTGGGTGCCGGTGACGTTCGTCTGATGTTCCGCCAGATTCTGCCGAATACGTTGCCGCCCGTCGTGGCGATGATCGCGCTGCTCGCGTCGTCCGGCATCCTGGCGGAGGCTTCCCTGAGCTTCCTCGGCGTGGGCGATCCAAACGTGGTGAGCCTGGGGCAGATGCTCACGAGCGGACTCGAGTACGTGACGAACGCCTGGTGGGTGCCGGGATTCCCCGGGGCGGCGATTTTCGTGCTCGTGATACTGCTCAACATGCTCGGCGACGGCCTGAACGTCGCGCTGAATCCGAGACTGCGTAGGGGCGCTTCGTGAAGTTCTCCATCGCCGTCAACATGACGCGCCGGCGCCCGGACGTGTCGATGGAGACGGTCGCCGGGCAGGCGCTCGAGATGGTGGTGGCGGCGGAGCGGCTCGGCTTCGATATCGCGTGGGCCGCCGAGCATCACACCATCGAATACACGATCGCGCCGAACCCGCTCGTGCTGATCATGCACTGGGCTCCGCACACTCGGACGATACGCCTCGGCACGGCCGTGATCACCGCGCCGTACTGGAATCCGCTGCGCGCGGCGGGGGAGATTGCGCTCGCCGACATCCTGACCGGCGGTCGTCTGGAAATCGGCTTCGGGCGCGGCGCATATCAGTACGAGTTCGATCGGATGGCGGACGGCATGGCGCAAGAGAAAGGCGGCGACCATCTCCGCGAGCTGATACCGGCCGTGCAGAAGCTGTGGCAGGGGGACTACGCGCACGATGGCACGATCTGGAAGTTTCCGCGCGCGACCTCGGTTCCCAAGCCGCTGCAGCGACCTCACCCGCCGCTGTGGGTGGCGGCCCGCGACCCGGATACGTACGACTGGACCGTGCGCCACGGTCTCGACGTCATGGCCACGCCACTTAGCAAGCCGGACAGCGAGGTCGAGAACCTGGCGGGCAAGCTCGCCAAGGCCATCGCCGACCATCCTGGTGCGCGTCGTCCGCGGTTCATGGTGTTGCGTCGCACCTGCGTCTACGAGGACGGCAAGGACTGGCGGGTGCCGGCGGAGACCGCTGTGGAGGACCTGCGCGTGTTCAACGGTCTCTTCTACAACGCGGCAGGCGTGGTCAACGGCTTTCCGACTCCGATGGATCCGATGACGCCAGCCGGCGCCGCCACGCCGCTCGGGCCCGAGGCTCTGCGCGACAACCTGATGTTCGGCACACCTGACCAGGTGATCGCCCGCCTTAGACACTACGAGCGGCTCGGCGTCGATCATTACTGTTACGGCGCGAGCTTCGGCCTGCCGCATGACGTCGCGATGCGGTCGCTGGACCTCTTCGGCCGCCACGTGATGCCGCACTTCGCGGCAACTCGCAGGGCCACGCGATGATGACGTCGCGCGACGAGGTCACGATCAACTACGACGTGGAGGGGCGCGGCCGTCACGTCACGCTGATTCACGGGGTCGGCTCGCACTTACAGGCCTGGGACGGCGTCGTTGCCGCCCTGCGGGACGAATTCACGCTGCTCCGCTATGACCTTCGCGGCCACGCGAAGTCAGGCAAGCCGCCAGGGCCCTATGCTCTCGACGACTATGTCGCCGACCTCGCTGCGTTGCTCGACGCGCAGTCGGTCGATCGGACCACGCTCGTCGGCTTTTCGTTCGGAGGGATGATCGCGCCCGCGTTCACCGTCCGACATCCGAATCGCGTGCAGGCGCTCGCGATCGTGAGCGCGGTGGCCGGTCGAACGGCCGAGCAGCGAGCGGCGGTGGTGAAGCGTGCCGAAGACCTCGCACGCGGCGGAGCGACCATGACGGTCGGTGACGCGGTCGAGCGATGGTTCACACCGGAGTTCCGGGCACGGCACCCCGAGATCATCGAGCGCCAGATCCAGCGGGTGCTCGGCAATGACCCGGCGGGCTATGCCGCGGCGTATCGCGTATTCGCCGAGTCCGACGCCATCGACGAGCTGCACAAGATCACGTGTCCGACGCTGGTGATGACCGGCGAGCACGACGTGGGCTCGACGCCGACGATGGCGAAAGCCATTCACCAGCGTATCGCCCGCTCACGTCTCGTAATCCTGCCGCGATATCGTCACAGCCTCCTGATCGAGGCGACGGCGGACGTCGTGCGCGAGCTGCGCACGTTTCTGAAGGACAGCTGAGGACGGTGGCCATGGACCTGTTCGAAGCGCTATATACGACGCGCGCGATGCGCCGGATGCAGTCGCGCGACGTCCCTGACGAGCTGATTCCCCGCCTCCTCGATGCCGCCGTCCGTGCGCCGAGCGGCGGCGGCTTTCAGAACTGGTGCTTCATCGTCATCCGCGACCGCGCCATGAAGGCGTGGCTGGGCACGCTGTTCGAGGGCGACATCAAGGCCGCGCGCGCCGGCCGCTACAAGCCGCTGGAGGACGCGCTCGCGCGCGGCGAGCGCAGCGAGCGGCTCGACGCGCACGCGGCGTTCGTCCGGTCCATGGTGCACCTGTGCGCCCACTTTGGCGAGATCCCGCTGCTCGTGGCACCGCTGATCCAGTCGGGTGAGAACGCCATTTGGCCCGGCGGCTCGATCTATCCCGCCGTGTGGAGCCTCCAGCTCGCGGCGCGGGCGCACGGGCTCGGCAGCGTACCCGTCGGAAGTCTGGCCCGGCACCAGGCGGAGATCCTTCCGCGGCTCGGCGTGCCGGACAACGAAGGCTGGATGCTGGCGAGCATCGTGGCGCTCGGCTTTCCGACGGGTCGCTGGGGCGTGGCGCCACGAAAACCAGCGCATGAGGTAACCTTCGTCGAGCGATTCGGCCAGCGGCCGACGTGGACGGTCCCCAAGCCGCTCTGGCCCTGACTCGATCCGCCGTCAACAAGGGAGATCGTCATGAGGTCGATGACCCGATGGCTTCTTGTCCTGTTGCTCGCGATGTTCCTCGTCGAACCCTCGTTCGCGCAGGCGCCCGGGGTCACGCTGAACCTCGTATCGTGGAGCTACGGCGTCGAGATCGTGCGCGACAACATCATCAAGTTTCAGCAGAAGTACCCCGGCGTCACCGTCAACTACAGCGACTTTTCGTGGGCGACGTATCACGACGCCATGGTCGCGCGCTTCGTGAGCAAGACGCCGACCGACGTCCTCTATTCGTCGGATCACTGGCTGCAGGAGTGGGCGGCCGCGGGGTGGATCGTCCCCGTCGACGAGTCCTTCCCGCAGGTGCGCCAGTACCTGACGGAGTACTCGCCGTTCGTGCGCGAGGCGCTGACATATAAAGGGCGCATCTACGGCACGCCGTACTACGCCGATACGTTCATCTTCGTGTACAACGCGGATCACCTGCAGCGCGCAGGCTTCGCGGCGCCGCCCGCCTCGCTCGAGGAGCTGACGAAGCAGGCGGAGGCCATCAAGGCCAAAGGCATCGCGGACTTTCCGCTGGTGTTCGGCTGGGGACAGCAGGACCCGTTCTCCATCGAGAGCTTCACCGCTCTCGTGTTTGCGCAGAAGAACGGCTCGCTGTTCGACAAGGACGGCAACGCGGTCTTCAAGAATCCCGGCAGCGCCGCCGAAAAGGTCGTGACGTGGGCCGCGGAGGCGCTGGGCCCGAAGAAGATCCTGAGCCCAACCTCGCTGCAGGCCACCAACAACGACGCGATCAAGGCGCTTCAAGCGGGCGCGGCGAGCTTCGGCCTCATCCCGTCGTACTCGCTCGCCGTGCTCAACGACCCGGGGCAGACGCAGCAGGCCGGCAAGTTCAAAATCGGCCTCATGCCGGGTGAGAGCCGAGCCACGGTCGGGTTCATCCGCTTCTACGCCATCACGTCCCAGGCACCGCGCCGGGGTAAGGACGTCATGACTGCGGCGTGGAATTTCCTCGACTACTTCGGCGGCAAGACGGACGGCGAGTACCGCGTGACCAAGCGGTGGTCGCTCGAAAAAGGCCTGGGCTTCGCGCAGACCGCGCTGTTCGCCGACAAGGACATCCGCGCGGCCTTCGGCAAGTGGGCCGACGTCGACATGCTGCAAAAGCAGGCGCAGCTCGCGCGCGCGAAGGAAGGCATGACGCCCTACTACGGCACATGGGACGTCTTCAGCCGCGCCGAGCTGCACAAGGCCTACCTCGGCCAGCAAAAGCCGGCCGACACGCTGACCGCGATGGCGAAGAAGTGGGAGGAGCTCAAAGCCAAGGCCAAGTGACGCGACCCTCGCTCTATCCGTACGCGACCATCTTGCCCGTGATGCTGGTGGTCGCCGTGTTCACGGTCTACCCGCTGCTCTACAGCGTGTACCTCAGCGTGCACGAGAACGTGCTCACGCGCCCGCTCGACAACGACTTCGTCGGGCTGCAGAACTTCCGCGAGGTCGTCGGCGGCTACTACTTCTGGCGCTCGCTCTGGTCGACCGCGGTGTTCGCGGTCATGGCGGTGGCCGCCGTCACGCTCTACGGCCTCGGCGTGGCGCTGCTCCTCAACCAGCCCGGCGTGCTCGGCAGCACGCTGCTGAAGGTCGTCGTTCTGCTCCCATGGGCGATTCCCTCTGTCATCAGCGGCATCATCTGGCGCTGGATCTTCGACGGCGACTACGGTGTGCTGAACGGCCTGCTGCTGGCCACCGGCGTCGTCGAGCGCTACGTCCCCTGGATGAGCCAGACATTCACCGCGCGGCTCTGCATGGTGATCGCGCACGTCTGGAAGCAGGGCCCGCTCGCCGCTGTGTTCCTCCTGGCCGCGCTGCAGATCATTCCCGCCGAGCTCTACGACGCCGTGCGCATGGACGGCGCCGGACGCTGGAACGCCTTCCGCTTCGTCACGGTGCCGTACTTGAAGGCGACGCTCGCGCTGGTGCTGATCTACGAGACGATCGTCGCCGTCGCGACCTTCGATCTCGTCTACGTGATGACGGGCGGTGGCCCCGCGGATGCGACGGCCATCATCGGCTGGTACGCGTACACCGAGATCTTCCGTTTTCTCAATCTCGGCCACGGGGCGGCGCTCGCCATCATCCTCGGCGTCTTGCTGCTCGGCCTGGTGATGATCTACCTGCGCCTGCTGCGCTCGGAGGAGGCCGCGTGAAGCGACGGCGGCTCGAATCGGCGGCGCTGAGCGCCGCCTGCGTGGTCGTCGCGCTCTTCATCCTGGCGCCGTTTGCGTGGATGCTCGTCTGCAGCGTCGCGGGGGAGGCCGAGCTCACGCGCCGGCCTCCGGTCTTCACACCGTCGCCGACGCTGGCGAACTACGCGTTCATCTTCACGGGCCAGATGCCACAGGACAAAACGCGTCACGGAATCTTCGTGTGGCAGACCTCGCACGAGGTGCGGATGCTGATGCCCGCGCTGCGAAACAGCTTCATCGTGGCGCTCTCGGTGATGGCCGCCAACGTTGTCTTCGGCGCGCTGGCGGCCTACAGCTTCGCGCGCGTCGCGTTCAGCGGCCGGCGGTCCGCGTACGTGTTCATCCTCACGAGCCGGCTGCTTCCCGCCGTGGCGGTGGCGATTCCGTTTTATGCGATCGTGCAGCGGCTGGAGCTGCTCGATACCTACCGCGCGCTCATCCTCGTGTACCTCGCATTCACGTTCCCGTTCACCGTCTACTTCCTGTCCGTGTACTTCCGGTATCTACCCGCCGAAGTCGAGGAGGCCGCGCTGCTGGACGGGTGCACACGCTTCTCCGCGCTGCTGCGCGTGGTCGTGCCGTGCGCCGCGCCCGGCCTCGTGGCCGCCGCCGCGTTCGCGTTCATGACCTCGTACAACGAGTTCCTGTTCGCGCTGCTCCTCACGCAGACGATTGCCGCGCAGACGATGCCGGTGTTGCTGGCCGCGGTGGCGACCAACCCGGCGGTGAGCCACGCACTGCTGGCCGCGTGCGTGGTCCTCGCGATCATCCCGCCTGCGTTGCTGGCCGTCGTGCTTCGGCGCTATCTGACGAGCGGCCTCGTGGCGGCTCGATGACCCTTATTCCCTTTTAAGCGAAGGGGCTACGCCCCTCGGTTGCCCGGCGTAGCGCCTCGGCGATGCGCCGCGCGCTGAACGGCTGACGGCCGGCCGCCACACCGAATGGCGCGAGGGCGTCGGCGACGGCGTTGGCGATCGCGGCGGAGGCGCCCATGACGCCGCCCTCCGCCATGCCCTTCATCCCGAGCGGCGTGCCTGGATCCGGCCGCTCGAGATGCTCGATCTCGACGGCGGGAAGCTGCGCGGCGGTCGGCATCGCGTAGTCGAGGAGCGTCGCGCTCTGGTTCTGGCCGTCCGCGCCGTAGACGACTTCTTCGAAGAGCGCGCCAGCGAGCCCTTGCGCGGTCGCGCCGTGGAGCTGGCCCTCGACGATGCGGGGATTGAGCAGCCGGCCGCAATCCTCGACGATCGCGTAGCGCGCGATCGTCAGCCGGCCGGTCTCGCGATCGATTTCCACCTCGCACACGTGGGTGCCGCTCGAAAACGTCAGCGCCGGAGGGTCGAATGCGTGCGTCGCCTCGAGGCCGGGCTCCATTCCCGGCGGCAGCTGCGTCGGTGCCAGATACGCCTTCTGAGCGATCTGAGCGACCGTCAGCCCGGCGGTCGGCGCGCCGCGCACCTGCACGCGCCCGGCCGCGAATTCGAGATCGCCGATCGGAGCTTCGAGCACGTGCGCGGCGATGCGCAGCATCTTGTGCTTGAGACTCTGCGCGGCGCCGAGCGCGGCGCCGGCGCTGACGACGCCGCCGCGGCTGCCGCGCGTGCCCATGCCATACGGTGCCGCCGCCGTGTCGCCGGCATGCACGCGCACGTGCTCGATCGGAACGGTGAACGCGTCGGCGAGGGCCTGGGCCACCGTCGTGAGATGGCCTTGCCCCTGACTGACGACTCCGATCTGAGCCGTGACCGAACCGCTCGGCTCGACGCGGACGATCGCGGCATCGTGCCCCGATCCGGGGATTCCCGCCGTCTTGTAGAACTCCGAGCCGTAAGTGTTCGGCTCGACGTACGTCGCGACGCCGATGCCGGTGACGCGGCCTGCCGCACGCGCGCCAGCCTGAGCCCGGCGCCGCTCCACGTAGCCAAACTTCGCTAGCGCGCGTTCGAGGGTTGCACGCGGATAGACGGAGCGGTAACCGAGGCCGGTCGCCGTCGTGTACGGCAGATCGGACTCCGCGAGCATGTTCCGGCGCCGCACTTCGACGGGATCGAGAGCCAGCGCGTGGGCGACCGCGTCGATCGTCCCCTCGGTGACCCAGGCGCAGATGAGCATCGGCGCTCGATACGGACCTGACGGGCACTTGTTGGTCAGCACCGCGTCGATCGCGTAGCGATAGTCGCGCAGGCGGTAGGCGCCAGGAATCATCATGCCCACGACACGCGCCATGTAGTTCGGGGGGAAGTATGCATACGCCCCGAAGTCGGCCAGAATGCGCGCGTCGATGCCGAGCAGCGTGCCGTCCGCGCTCACCGCGGCGCGGAGGTCCACGATGTCCTCGCGGGCGTGGAGCGATGCGGTGAGGTTTTCGCGCCGCGTCTCGATCCAGCGCACTGGACGGCTGAGCAGCCTTGCCGCAGCCGCCGTCACCAGCTCCTCACGATAGAGCGGGATCTTTTGGCCGAATCCGCCGCCCACGTCGGGTGTGATGACGCGCACCGCGCTCTCGGAGAGGCCGAGGCGCGACGCCAGCGCGGAGCGGATGGGATGCGGGATCTGCGTCGAGTGCCAGAAGGTGAGCGTCTCGTCGCCGGGCTCCCAGCGCGCCAGGCAGCCGCGCGGCTCGAGCGGCGCGTGCGTCTGGCGGCCCTGGTGGAAGCGTACCTCGACGACGCGATCCGCTCGTCCGAGCGCGGCCTCGACGTCGCCGTGAGCGAACACGCCGCGGTACGGACGATTCGCGGGGATTGTGTCATCGACCCGCGGCAAGCCGGAGTCGGCGGCGCGCTCCGGATCGATGACCGCCGCCAGCGGCTCGTATTCGACGCCGACGAGACCGCAGGCATCCTCGACACGATAGCGGTCGTCGCCGATGACGCAGGCGACGGGATCGCCGACGAAGCGGACCTTGTCCGTCGGGAGCGCCGGCATCTCCATCGGTAAGAGACCTTCGATCGCGGGCGCAATTCGCAGCGGTGAGGTCACGCGCGCGAGCTCCGCTCCAGTCAGGACGGCGGCGATGCCCGGAGCCCGGCGCGCGGCATCGACATCGAGGCCGGCGAGGCGGGCGTGGGCGTGCGGGCTGCGCACGAACGCCGCGTGCAGCAAGCCGGGAACGCTGAGATCTTCGATGTAGCTGCCACGGCCGAGGCACAGCCGGCGCGTCTCGCGTGGGCTCAACGCCGCGCCCACGTAGCCCTGCGGTCGCTCGGTCACGGCGGAATTGTACTCGGCGGGTTACCTCGGCGCGCGTCGTCAGCGCATTCAGGGACGTAAAACCAGAGAGAGAACGGCCGGAGCAATGCTCCGGCCGTTTCGTTACTCCGGAAAGCTGCCTGACGTCAGCGCCGGCGACGTCCCAGCATGCGCGCGCTCAGCAGGCCGGCGGCAACGACGATGATGCTCATTGGCTCGGCGGCGGTCGCTGCGACATGCCTCGTGCCGGTTCCTGAGAACCGCTCGACACCAGCCGGGCCGCTGCCGCCGCTGGACAGGCCGACCGAAAACGTATCCGGGTTAGCAAACGTGCCGCCGCTGAACGTGTAACTACCGCCAGAGGAGCCGCTCTCGATGCCCAGCGCGCCATCACGCGTGAAGAACATCGGGACAGCGCCAATGGCGAAATTGCCGCCGGCCGAGCTCGTCTGACCCGAGAACACATGCACGTTCGCCGTGCCGGGCGGACTCGGGAAATTGATCTGGATACCGTCTGGGACCGCGGTGATCGTTGCCGTTGCCGTGCCCGTGGCTTGCCGGTTGACGGCCGGGCTGCCGTCAGGCCCTTGCCCGAACATCGCCGTGCTTACCCAGCTGAAGTCCCAGACGTCCGCGTTCGCGGGTGCCGCGAGCGCCAGTATGACGAACGTTGCGAAAATCGCGACGGTGGTCTTCATGGTTCTATCCCTCACGGTGCGCATTTGTGATTGGGAATCCGCAACCTGGTGACCAGTACAGCAAGCAGCACACCAAGTACGTTGATCTACCCTGATGGCACTAGCGCGGCTACGCTTGACGATGGTTCCCCAACCGGCCTAACGTTCCGCTGACCGCCCTGCAGAAGGGAGGAGCAACGACCTTCGAGCAGCAGTACTTTCGCACGACGCCGAGATTCGAGAGCTCGGATCCCCGATACGCGTGGCTCCAGCAGGCGGTGTTCGTGGGCCAAGGTCGTGTCACCGAAGGGCCTGGTGTCGAATACAACGTCTTCCGGGTCGCGTGACGGCTCCGGCGGCGAGAGGTAATGATGATGGCTCTAGATTCAGCAGTCTGGCCAAGCCTGCGGCTCGCGGAATGGCAAGACACGCACGACACCATCCACATGTGGATGCAGATGGTCGGAAAGACGCGACTTGCCTTAGCGCCGCGTGAGAATCACTGGTGGCACGTGCCACTGTATGTCAGCGCGAGGGGGTTGGTCACGTCGCCGATTCCGTACCGTTCTCGCGCCTTCGAGGTCGGGTTCGATTTCATCGACCACCGGCTGACCGTGAACACGAGCGATGGCGCAACGCGCAGTATCTCGCTGCGACCACAGGCGGTCGCGGACTTCTACCGCGACTACATGACCCTGCTCAACACTATGGGAATCACCGTGAAGATCTGGCCTGTGCCTGTCGAGGTCGACGCGCCGATTCCGTTCCTGGACGATCGTCGGCACGCCTCGTACGATCCCGAGTCCGTTCAGCGATTCTTCCACATGCTGTTGCACGCCGACCGAATCCTGAAACGGTTCAAAGGTCGATTCCTGGGGAAGGCCAGTCCGGTGCATTTCTTCTGGGGTGCCTTCGATCTGGCGCTGACGCGGTTCAGCGGGCGTCCGGCGCCCGAACCCGAAACGCCGCCCGAGTCGTGGGTTCTCCGCGAGGCGATGTCTCACGAGGAGATCAGTTTTGGATTCTGGCCCGGCAGCGGAACGGTCGCCGAGCCTGCGTTCTATGCCTACGTCCGGCCCGAGCCGCCGAACCTGCCGACGATGTCGGTCCCGCCGAGCAGTGCGTATTACTGCCGCGAGCTCGCCGATTTCGTCCTGCCGTACGAATCGGTCCGGTCGACGTCATCGCCGGATGACGCCGTGCTCGACTTCTATCAGGGTGTGTACGACGCGGGTGCTGATTTGGCTCGCTGGGATCGCGCCGTCCTCGACCGGCCGCGCGCGGAGTGGCCGTAGGCCGCAACGCCGTACTGAAACGCGCACTCAGCGCAAATTCGCAGAGCATGCCCCCGACGCATTGCTGTGGGCGCTGCTTTCAGATACGCTTCGCCCAGCGAACGGGATGCCCATAAGGGCCCAGGGAAGGCGGTGCGAAGCCGCCGCGACCCCGTCACTGTAATCGGGGACGAAACCCGCAATAGTCACTGGCCGCGAGGCCGGGAAGGCGCGGGGAGTAGGACGATCCGAGAGCCAGGAGACCTGCCCGG
>DAIRVP010000013.1:10729-51600 GCA_036802765.1 Candidatus Rokuibacteriota bacterium | reverse complement strand
CCGCGATCCTCGATGCGAGTGGGCCGCGGGAGATCGTGGAGCTCGGCGCAGGCTCGCCGGCGAAGGTGCGGCGGCTGCTCGCCGCGCTGAACGGCACGGGACCGCTGGCGCGATACGTGCCGGTGGACGTCGACGGCTCCACGCTCGACCTCGCGGGCCGGACGCTCCTCTCCGAGGGCGCGGTGAACGAGGTGTATGCGGTCGTCGGTGATTTCGAGCAGCATCTCGATCGCCTGCCGCCGCCGACGGGACGGCGGCTCGTGGCCTTTCTCGGCTCCACGCTCGGCAACATGGACCCGACGGCGCGTCAGGCGCTCCTCCGCGCGGTGCGCGGCCTGCTCGCCGACGATGACCATCTCCTGCTCGGCGTCGATCTCGTCAAGTCGCCCTGCGTGCTGCACGCGGCCTACGATGACGCGGCGGGCGTGACGGCGGAGTTCAACCGCAATGTCCTCCGCGTGATCAATCGGACGTTGGCCGCCGACTTCGATCCGAAGGCGTTTGGTCACTATGCGCGCTGGGACGCCGAGGCCAAGCGTGTCGAGATGCACCTCGTGGCCGCGGCCGATCACACGGTGCACGTGGCGGATCTGGATCTCACCGTGCACTTCGAAGCGGGCGAGACGATCTGGACCGAAAGCTCCTACAAGTTCACGCGGGCGTCGGTCGAGTCCATGCTGAGCGCCGCGCGCCTTCGTCTGATTCGCTGGGACACCGACGGCGCATTCGGGCTAGCGCTCGCCGCCCCCGCGCGTACGACCCCCGCGCGCTTGCGCGCGGCATGACGCCGACCCCGCGGACGCTCTACGTCCATGACGATCTCACGGAGCTCGCGGGCATTCGCGCGGAGACGGCCCGTCTCGCGCGTGAACTGCTCGATCTCGTCCGACGCAACGCACACGTGCGTATCCTCACGCTCGCCACACAAGTCGACGCGGTCCTCGCGCAAGGGCCATTCGGGCCATTCGCGACGACGATCGGCATCGCCGCCGCCGGCGAAGCCGTCGCACGCGCGCTGCACGCACGCGCCGCGTGGTTCTCGACCATCCATCGCATCGAGGTCGCCCGCGAGGAGGACGGCCGCGACGGGTATGACCTTGCGACCGGGTCAGCTGGGCCCCTGGCCCACCAGCTCGCGCTGGTCGATGGCGCCGCCTCGATCGCGATCGTGGACGACACGGTGTTCTCGGGACTGACGCTCGGCGCGGTCCTTCGGGCGCTCCCTGCCGGCGCGCTGGCCCGCACACACGCGTTTTGTCTGCGCGGGGTCGAGGCGAGCCTCCCTGCGCTCCGTGCGCTCTGCCCGGTGACGGTCGGCGTGGCCGCCCCCGGTCGGTTGCTCGACGAGGTCAGCTTCATCAACGCCAGCGGCCTCGTCCGGCGTGGCGCGATCCGGCGCGTCGGCCTGCCGCCGCTCGCGTTCTACGAGCGACCCGAATGGATTCACGCGTGGTTCCCTGCCGACGCATCGAAGATCATCGCGTCCTGCGCCGAGCTGGCGCATCAGCTGGAGCGCTGACGACACCGCTCGAAGGCTGAACACACCGCTACTCACGTGGTGGTCGCGCGTGCACAGCGCGCGATCGACGACGTCGCTCGCACGTCACGAACGTCATGATGTTCTGCCGCACACGCTGCTGTGGCACTTCGCGTGCACGAATGCAAGTGCGCGGATCGACGAAATAGTCGCGCCCTGGACCAATGGTCCAGTCGTCCTGGTCCGCAGGAGGATCTCGATGAAAACGGCACTGATCGCAGTCGCGGCGCTCGTCGCCGCGCTTGTTCTTCCCGTCGTCGCGAGCGCTCAAGACTGGGTGATGGACTGGCACTCGACCGGCAACGTCGCCGGCCCTCCCTTCACCTGGGACATCACCGGCACCTCACCCGCGTCGCTCACGCCGGTGACCGGCCCTCCCACGTTCACGGGCCAGGCGTTCAACCTCAGCTTCACCAACCTGGGGCTCACCTTCGGTGGTCTCGTCGGGCAGGGAAGCTTTCAGGAGTCAAGCTTCGCGGTGCCGGCGCCGGCGCCGATCAACTCGTTCAGCCGACAGGTTGCGGGCGGCACGTTCGACCAGACCGGTACGCACTTCACGCTTGACGCATTCATCGGCATCGGAAACAACCGCGCGGAGATCACCGCGACCGGCACGCAAAATGTCGCGGGCACGCCGACGCCGCCGATCACGCCGGTCACGCCGGTTACTCCGGTCACCCCGGTTACCCCGGTCACGCCGGTCACCCCGGTCACGCCGGTCACACCGACCACCCCGAGCACGCCGACGGCCAGCGCGGCCGAGCCCGGCATCTTGCTCCTGGGTGGCGCAGGGCTGATCGGCGCCGCGGCGATGCGTCGGCGGCAGCGTCTCTAGCCGAGGAAGCCTTTACCCGCGTCCGCCAGGCGGTTGAGCAGCGGCGCGGGCGTCCAGAACGCGTCACCGGTCTTCTTCTGGAATCCGAGCATCGTGTCACGAAGGGCCTTGAGGCCGATCGAGTCGGCCCAGAACATTGGGCCGCCTCGATAGACCGGCCAGCCGTAGCCGTAGACCCAGATGACATCGATGTCGCTGGCGCGGATGGCGATCTTTTCCTCGAGGATCTTGGCGCCCTCGTTGACCATCGGATAGAGCAGCCGCTGGAGGATCTCTTCGTCGGAGATCGGCCGCCGCGTGATGCCCATCTCCGTGGAGACGTCGACGATGATCTTCTCCACGTCGGGATCGGGCGTCGGATTGCGCTTCTCGTCGTATTTGTAGTAGCCGGCGCCCGTCTTCTGCCCGAACCGGCCGAGCTCGCAGATGCGGTCGGCCACGGGAGACTTCACGCCGCGGCCCTTGCGGATGCGCCAGCCGACGTCGAGGCCGGCGAGATCGCCCATCGCGAATGGCCCCATCGGAAAACCGAAGTCGTACAGCACGCGGTCCACCTGGTGCGGCAGCGCGCCCTCGAGAATGAGCTTCTCGGCCTGAATGCCGCGCTGGTGCAGCATGCGATTGCCGACGAAGCCGTAGCACACGCCGACGAGCACCGGCACCTTGTTGATGCGACGGCCGACGGTCATCGCGGTCGCGACGGTGCTTTTCGACGATTTGACGCCGCGCACGTTTTCCAGGAGCCGCATCACGTTGGCAGGGCTGAAGAAGTGCATGCCGATCACGCTCTCGGGCCGTGACGTCGCCGAGGCGATCTCGTTCACGTCGAGCGTGGAGGTGTTCGTCGCCAGCACGGCGTCGGGCTTCGCGATCTTGTCCAGCTTCGCGAAGACTTCTTTCTTGATCGGCATCTCCTCGAACACGGCCTCGATCACGATGTCCGCGTCGGCGATCGCGTTGAAGTCGGTGGTGCCGCGGATCAGCCCCATGCGCTTGTCGACGTCGGCCATCGTCAGGCGACCGCGACTCGCCGTGGTTTCATAATTCTTACGAACGACACCGAGCCCGCGGTCGAGCGCCTCCTGCTGGATCTCGACGACGGTGACCGGAATGCCGACGTTGGCGAAGTTCATCGCGATGCCGCCGCCCATGGTGCCGGCGCCGATCACCGCAGCCTTGCGGATCTCTTTGGCCGCCGTGTCCGACGGCACATCCGGAATCTTGGCGGCCTCACGCTCGGCGAAAAAGAAATAGCGCTGCGCCTTGGACTCCTGAGAGTTGAGCAGCTCGACGAACAGCTCGCGCTCGCGCCGGATCCCCTGGTCAAACGGCAGGGAGACGGCGGCTTCGACCGCCTTGATGATGTTCTCGGGAGCGCGGAAGCCGCGCGTCTGACGCGCCACGGATTTGCGGAAATTCGCGAACACGTCCGGCGCGCCGCGTACCGCCGCCAGCTTGTCGTCGAGGTCGCGGATCTTCTTGAGCGGGCGTCGTTCGTTCAGAACCTTCTCCGCGAACCCGACGCCCGCCGCCGTCAGGTCGCCGTCGACGATCTCGTCGATGAGCCCACTCTTCAGCGCCTCGTCGGCGCGAATCGGATCACCGCTGACCATCATCGACAAGGCCTTCTCGACGCCGACCACGCGGGGCAGCCGCTGCGTGCCGCCGGCGCCGGGCAACAGCCCGAGCTTCACCTCGGGCAGCCCGAAACGCGCGTCCTTCACGCCGACGCGGTAATGGCACGCGAGCGTGACCTCGAGACCGCCGCCGAGCGCCGTGCCGTGAACCGCCGCCACGACCGGCTTTGGGCTCCCCTCGATGATGTCGAGCACGGCATGCAGGCTCGGATCTGCCGGTGGCTTGCCGAATTCGGTGATGTCGGCGCCGGCGATGAACGTGCGTCCCGCGCACACGATGACAATGGCCTGGGCAGACGAGTCCGCAATGGCCTGCTTGAGACCTTCGTAGAGGCCCTGCCGCACGTGCTGGCTGAGCGCGTTTACCGGCGGATTGTTGACGGTCAGCACGGCCACGCGGCCACGACGGTCGAGATCGACGGATTGAGTGATCGCTGTCATGGGCCTCTCCACTGAAGTGATGGTTTCGAAGGACTATACTCCTACACCATGACGACATCGACCGTCGAGCGCCCCAGCGTCTGTCCCCTCGATTGTCCCGACACGTGCAGCCTCAGCGTCACCGTGGAGGCTGGACGCATCACGAAGATCCGCGGCTCGCGCGCGAATCCGTACACGGCGGGCGTGCTGTGCGCGAAGGTGCCGGAGTCGTATCCGGAGTTCGTGCACGGCCCCGACCGGCTCACCACGCCGCTGCGTCGCGTCGGAGCAAAAGGTGAGGGACGCTTCGAGCGGATCTCGTGGGATCAGGCGCTCGATCTGATCCACGCGCGCTGCACCGCGGTGATCGCTGAGCACGGACCGCAGGCGATCATGCCGCTCAACTACGCGGGCCCGCACGGACTCCTCGCCGGCGGCTCGATGGACTTGCGCTTCTTCCACCGACTCGGCGCGACGCTGCTCGACCGCTCGCCGCTGTGCGGTGGCATTCGCACGGAAGCGTGGACCGGCACGTTCGGTGCGGCCCCCGGCATCCCGCCCGAGCAGGTGGAGCACAGCAAGCTGATCGTGGCGTGGGGCTACAACGTGACATGGTCGGGTCTGCACCTCACACCGCTGATCGATCGCGCGCGGCGCGCGGGCGCCCGACTCGTCGTCGTCGATCCCAAGCGAACGAAGATCGCCGAGCGCGCCGATCTGTTTCTGCCGGTGCGGCCCGGCACCGACGTCGTGCTCGCGTGGGCGATCGCGGCGGACCTGGAGCGCCGCGGCGGAATCGATCGCGCATTCGTCGATCGCCACGTGGCCGGCTACGAGGAGTTCATGGGCCGGGCCCGGCCGTGGACGATCGCGGCGGCCGCGCGCGAGTGCGGTCTGACGGAGTCCGCGATCCAGCAGTTCGCCGACTGGTTCCGCACGCTGGCGCCCGTCGCCATCGCGGTGGGCAACGGGCTCGAGCGAAATCAGAACGGCGGCTCCGGCATTCGCGCTGTCTTCGCGCTGCCCGCACTCGCCGGAAAGTTCGGCGTGACCGGAGGCGGCCTCGTAAACGGCGCACGCGCGGCGTTTCCGCGGACGCCGGCGAAGCTGGCGCGACCGGACCTGGTGCCGAAGGGCACGCGCACGCTGAACATCGTCGACGTCGGGCGGCACCTCACCGACGCGACGCTGGCGCCGCCGCTCAAGGCGGTTTTCATCTACAACCACAATCCGCTCGTCGTGCACCCCGATCAGAACCGTATGCGGCGAGGGCTGGCGCGCGAGGACCTGTTCGTGATCGGCTCGGACGTCGTCATGACCGACAGTCTCGCCTACGCCGACGTCGTGCTCCCGGCCTGCAGCCACTTCGAGCACGACGACCTGTTCGCCGCCTACGGCACGCACTGGCTGCAGCGCGCCCAGCCGGTGATCCCGCCGCAGGGCGAGGCGCTGCCGAACACCGAGATCTTTCGCCGACTGGCGGCGCGCTTCGGGTTCGACGATCCGATGTTCCGCGCCACCGATGCCGAGCTGATGGACGATGCCGTCGATCCCGCCGACGCGCGCCTGCGCGGCGTACGACCGAGCCAGCTGCCGGTGGATCGAGCGCTCCTGATGACGGTCGACGGTGCGCACGCGAACCTCTTTGCCAACGTCTTCCCGAAGACCGAGTCCAGCAAGGTCGAGCTCGCTTCCCCGTATCTCGAAAAGAAATACGGCGCGCGACTGCCCGACTATCGGCCGTTCACGTCGTCGTACCCGCTCATCCTGATCACGCCCGCGTCGGATCGGCGCACGACCTCAACCTTCGGCGGCTGCACGGCCAACGCCGAGACGCCGCCGCTCGAGATCCATCCCGACGACGCGAGGCCACGCGGTCTCCGTGACGGCATGCGCGTGCGGGTCTGGAACGATCTCGGCGAAGTGCACCTGCCCGTGCGGGTGACGGATGGGGT
The DNA here is from genome assembly GCA_036802765.1 of Candidatus Rokuibacteriota bacterium. Lineage (GTDB taxonomy): Bacteria > Methylomirabilota > Methylomirabilia > Rokubacteriales > CSP1-6 > AR12. Next base: position 45,216 of record DAIRVP010000013.1, on the reverse strand, counting down.
GCGGCCGGGCGTCGTGTGCTCGCTCAAGGGCGCGTGGATGAAGACGACCGACAACGGCCAGACGGTGTCCGCGCTCGCGCCGACGCATCACGCCGACATCTGCGGCGGCGCCTGCTACAACGACACGCGCGTCGAGGTGGCTCTGGCCTGAGCCGCGGCGCGCTCGTCGGCGGGGTCGAGGCCGGCGGCACGCGGGTCCGCTGCGTCATTGCGGCAGGACCCGAGGACATTCGCGCCGAGACGAGCGTGCCGACCACCGCCCCGAGCGAAACGCTGGGCCGCGTCGTCGATTTCTTTCGCACGTACACCGAGCGCGTCGCCGCCGTCGGTCTCGCCTGGTTCGGTCCGCTCGACCTCGACCCCCGCTCGGCGACATATGGGCTCGTGACAACGACGCCGAAGCCGGGCTGGCAGCGCGCCGACGTCGGCGGTGCGTTCCGCGCGCTCGGCGTTCCGGTTGCGATCGAAACTGACGTCAACGCCGCCGCGGTCGGCGAACAGCGTTGGGGCGCCGGGCGCGGCGTCGAGCCGTTCGTGTACGTGACCGTCGGCACCGGGATCGGCGGCGGCGCCATCATCAATGGCCGGCCGCTGCACGGCCTTGGACATCCCGAGATGGGGCACATCGTGATCCCGCGCGATCCGAGCGACCGGTTCGCCGGCGCGTGTCCGTATCACGGCACGTGCCTCGAAGGGCTCGCGTCCGGCGTCGCGCTGCGCGCGCGCTGGGGCGCGGCGCCGGAGACGCTGCCCGCGGACCACGAGGCGTGGCGTCTGCAGGCGCGCTACCTGGCGCTCGGCATCGTCGCGATCACCGCGGTGCTGGTGCCACGACGGATCGTACTCGGCGGTGGCGTGATGCGCGCGCCCGGTCTGCTCGAACGCGTGCGGACCGAGACCGCGGCGGCGCTCGCCGGCTACGTCCCGGCGCCGGAGCTGCTCGCGCCCGGACTCGGCGAGCGCGCCGGCGTGCTCGGCGCTGTAGCGCTCGCGCACCGGGCCCTCTCGGAGCGCGGCGTACAATGACGGCCATGAAAGTGCTGCTGGTCCACCCCAGCCCGCTGATGTACTCCGAGATCTTCCTGCGCCTGGAGCCGATCGGGGTCGAGCGTGTGGCGGCCGCGGTTCGGGCGGCGGGCCACGAGGTGCGCCTGCTGGATCTGCAGATCTTCGACCATGCCGAGTATCACCGCGAGGTGGCTGACTTCTCGCCCGACGCCGTCGGCTTCTCGCTCAACTACCTGGCCAACGTGCCCGAGGTAGTGGACCTCGCAAAGGCGACGAAGCGGCAACGGCCTGGCTGTTTCGTGTTCGCGGGAGGGCACAGCGGCTCGTTCATCGCCGAGGAGCTGCTCGAGCACGGCGCCGGCGCCCTCGACGCGTTCGTGCGCGGAGAGGGCGAGGTCATCACGCCGCGGTTGCTGGAAGCGGTCGGCGACCCGCGTCTGTCGACACTGCCCGGCGTCGTCACGCTCGACGGCGCAGGGCCGCCGCCCACGATGCTCGACGATCTCGATCGCTTCCGGCCCGCGCGCGACCTGACGCGCCGGCGCAACAAGTACTTCATCGGCGTGCTCGATCCGTGCGCGTCAGCCGAGCTGACGCGCGGCTGTCCGTGGGACTGCTCGTTCTGCAGCGCGTGGACGTTCTACGGCCGCTCGTACCGCAAGACCTCGCCCGAGGCCGCCGCCGAGGACATCGCGTCGATCGCCGAGCCCAACGTCTTCATCGTGGACGACGTCGCCTTCATCCATCCCGAGCACGGGTTCGCGATCGGTCGAGAGCTCGAGAAACGCCGCGTGCGCAAGGAGTACTACCTCGAGACGCGCTGCGACGTGCTGCTGCGCAACCGCGACGTGTTCGAGTACTGGCGACGGCTCGGCCTGCACTACATGTTTCTCGGGCTCGAAGCGCTCGACGAGGAGGCGCTGCGGCTGCATCGCAAGCGTGTCACGCCGGGCGACAACCTCAGAGCGCTGGAGGTCGCGCGCGAGCTCGGGTTCACGGTGGCCGTCAACATCATCGCGGATCCGGACTGGGACGAGCGGCGCTTCGCGATCATCCGCGAGTGGGCGATGACGGTCCCCGAGATCGTGCACCTTACGGTGGCGACGCCGTATCCGGGCACGGAGATCTGGCACACGGAGTCGCGGCGGCTCACCACGCTCGACTACCGGCTGTTCGACGTGCAGCACGCCGTGCTGCCGACGCGGCTGCCGCTCAAGCGGTTCTACGAAGAGCTGGTGGCGACGCAGGCGGTGATCAATCGCAAGCACCTCGGCCTCACGGCGCTCCGCGAAGTCGCCGGGCTCGCGGCGAAGCTCGCGCTACGCGGACAGACGAATTTTCTCCGGATGCTGTGGAAGTTCGGCTCGGTGTACAACCGCGATCGCCAGTATGGGGATCACCAGCGTCCGGTGACGTATGAGATGCGGCCGCCGACAGTGACCGCGACAAAGCCGCGCGCGAAGGATTTGTTTATTCACCGACCGGCGCAGGCCGCGCCGGCCGGTCCCTGAGTCGTCGACTACCGCGCGGCGACGGCGCCCATCGGCTTGTAGACGGGCGTGCGCCACTCGGGGTGTCGCTTGTCGATGCCGCGGACGAGATCCATGTACGCCTTGCTGAGCTTCTTGGTGATCGGGCCGACCTCGCCGTTGCCGAGCGGGAACCGATCGATCGACAGGATCGGCGTGATCTCGTAGCCGCTGCCGCAAAAGAACGCCTCGTCGGCCACGTACAGCTCGGTGCGCGCGATGTCGCGCTCTTGCACGTCGAGCCCGAGATCCGGGATCACGTCCTGCAACAGCGTAACGCGCGTGATCGACTCCAGGATGTCAGCCGTGAGCGGCGGGGTGAGCAGGACGCCGCGGCGGACCATGAAAAAGGTCGCGCCGGTCCCCTCCGCCACCGTGCCCGTCTGGTTCAGCAGAATCGGGGAGTCGTAGCCGTCGGCCTTGGCCTGCAGCGTGGCGAGCCGGCCGTTCTGATAGTTGGAGCCCGACTTCAGCCGGATCGGGATCGCATTGTCGTTGGTGCGGGTCCACGACGACACGCACGCGCGCAACCCGGCGGGCACGCTCGGACGACGACGCGGGTTGATGTACAGACCCGTCGGCGTCGTGGCGTCGAGCCCGGTCCCGAGCACGTACGCCACCATGTGCATGTGAACGTCTTCGTGGACGTCGTTGGCCTTCAGCACCTCGCCCACGGCCTCGTAGAGGTCGACGTCGCTGTACGGCACCGTGAACCGCATCATCTTCATCGACTCGCGCAGGCGCGCGAAGTGCTCGGCCAGCCGGAAGCCGTACATCTCGCTGTCGGTGGCGTTCCAGTACGCGCGCAGGCCCTCGAAGCAGTTGGTCGCATAAAAGACCGCCGCGCTGTTGACGGGCAGCACCGCCTGCTCGCCGGGCACCACCTTGCCGTTCATCCAGATCTTGAAGTCGGCCATCGTCACGCTCCCCGCGCCCGCCGGCGGGCGCTCACGTAATCTACCACCAGGTATTCACCCAGGCGGTCCGGCGTCGCGAAGAACGCGCGGCCGCGATTGATGCGGGCCATCTGCTCGACGAACGACGTCAGCCATGGGCTGCGCTCGAGCATGAACGTGTTGATGGTGATGCCCTCGCGCGTGCAGCGCTGGACTTCCTTGAGCGTCTCCTGCACCGTGCGCGCCGTCGGCGGATAGTTGAAATCGGCGACGTCGCCCTCCAGATGCGCGGTCGGCTCACCGTCGGTCACCATCAGGATCTGCCGGTTGCCGCCGGCGTGCCGCGCCAGCAGCCGGCGCGAGAGCATGAACCCCGCGTGCATGTTCGTGCCCATGTTCCACTCGCTCCACGACAGCGTCGGCAGCTGCTGCGTCGTGAACTCGCGAGCGTACAGCGAGAAGCCGACGATGTAGAGCGCGTCGCGCGGGAACTGACTGCGGATCAGCGCGGACAGCGCCAGGGCGACCTTCTTGGCGGGCAGGAAGTAGCCGTTGTTCAGCATGGAGCGGCTCATGTCGAGCATGACGACCGTCGCCGCCTGCGTGCGCAGTTCCGTGCGGATCACGCTGAAGTCGTCGGGCACCAGCCGCACCGGCGTGCCCGGGCCTCGCCGCGCCACCGCTTGCATCACCGTTTCTTTCAGGTCGAGCAGGAACGGGTCGCCGAACTCGTAGCGCTTGCTCTCGTCGGTCTGGTCGCCGCCGGCGCCGCGCCGATCCATCTGATGGCCGCCGAAACGGTCGCGCTTGAGCCGCGCGAAGATGTCGCGCAGTGCCTTGTCCGCGATCTTGCGGATCGCGCGCGCCGTCAGCTTGAGGTCATCGTCCTCGCCCTCGAGATAGCCGGCATCCTTCAGGCGCTTGGCGATCTCCTGCAGCCGCTCCAGATCCCGCCGCGCCTCCTCGCCGGCGAGCTTCTCGATCTGGGCTGGATCCAGGCGATCGAGGTCTTCCAGCGAGCGCGTCCCTCGCACCTCACGCTCCAGCGCGTCGAGCTGCTGCATCTCCTCCATGAGGCGCATGGCCTCCTCGAGGCCGATCTGCTCGTCGCCGCGAAACGGATAACGCTGCGTCATCTCGTCGATCAGCTCCGAGAGGTGCATGCCGAGCTGACGCATGGCGGCTTCGAGCCGCTCGTCCTGCAGGAACAGCGAGCGCATCATCTCGTCGAGCTGCGCGCGCTGCTCGCGGGAGAGCGACTGCATGAGGGACTGCATGGTGGCCATGCGCTGAGCGATCTGCTCCAGCAGGTCGTCGAGGCTCTCGGCGCCCGGGAACTGATCGCCCCACTTCTGCTTGAATTTCTCGAAGTCCGGCTCGCCGCCCTCGGCGCGCTCGCGCAGCATGCGGTTGAGATCCTGGATCATCTCGCGCATGCGCCGCAGGTCCTCCGGCGTCATATTGCCGAGCGCGTTCTTCATGCCCTGCATGAACGGCTGCATGGCCTGCGCGCGCAGCGACGCGAGCAGGTCCTGGAATTTTTGCTCGGCCTGCTCGTCGTGGAAGTCGTAGTTCTGCAGGTCCCGCAGCCGGCCCGCGGCGTCGGGCGGAATCTGCTCGAGCGCCTGGCGTCGTCGCTCACGCTCGCGGCCCTGAAGATCGCGCTCGATGCCGGCGCGCTCGGTCTTGACGACGTCGTCGAGCTTTTTGGCGATGTCCTCGAGACTGCTGCCGAGGTCGTAGCGCTGCATGCGCTGCTGCTTCTGCGCGCGTAGCTTGTCGAGCAAATCTTTGAGGCCAGGCATGCGCGCGCCGTCGGGCGGGCGCATCCCCTGCTGGAGCAGGCGCTGCAGCGCGCTCTTCAGATCCCCATAGCCGAGAACGTCGTCGGCGATCTCGTCGAGGACGTCGTCGGCGTCGAGATCGGGAATGGCCTGCGTGCCATCCCAGCGCGAGTAGCGATGGAGCACATCAGCTCCGATACCGGCTCTGACCGGGCTGCGAGTCCTTGTTGAGCTTCTTGCTCAGGTGCAGGCCTTCGAGGACGAACTCCACCGCGGACGCCAGTGCCGAGGCGCCGTCGCCGCCGAGCTTCTGCGCGGCCGCGCGCAACGCCGGCATCTTCTCCGCGTGCCGCGCGTACTCCGCGGCCGGCATGGTGTCCGACACCTGCACGCTCACGCCGCCCTGGAACGCCGCGACGACGGGATCGAGCTCCGACGGAGTCAGCGAGCGGTTGAAGACGTTGAGCACCGCGCGCTGCACCAGCTTGCCCAAGACCTTTTCCTCGCTGGTGTCGCCGAGCGTCTCCAGCTCGATCTTCCCCGCGGTGGACGCCACCAGAGCACCGAGGTCGCTGACACGCGGCGCGGCGTCGATCTCGCCCAGGCGGATGGCGCGCTTGAGCGCGCTCGAGGCGAGATTTTCGTAGTTGCAGATGCTGACCCGGACCGACACGCCGGAACGCTGACTGATCTCGGTGGCCTTGCGGGCCAGGTGCGTGAGCTCGGCGACGATCTGTTTCATGTACTCGGGCGTCGTCATGCGCACGCCATCGGCGGGGAACGCCGTGCGCTCGGCCTCCATGATGGCGATCTCGTCGGCGAGCCGCCGCGGATAGTGCGTGCGGATCTGCGACCCGAAGCGGTCCTTGAGCGGCGTGATGATGCGCCCGCGGTTCGTGTAGTCCTCGGGGTTCGCGCTGGCGACGACATACACGTCGATCGGCAGCCGCACCTTGTAGCCGCGGATCTGCACGTCGCGCTCCTCCATGATGTTGAGGAGCCCGACCTGGATGCGCTCGGCGAGGTCCGGCAGCTCGTTCAGCGCGAAGATGCCGCGATGCGTGCGGGGGAGCAGGCCGTAGTGAATCGTGAGCTCGTCGGCGAGATAGCGGCCCTCGGCGACTTTGATGGGATCGACCTCGCCGATGAGGTCGGCGATCGTGATATCGGGCGTGGCCAGCTTTTCACCGTAACGCCGATCGCGCGGCAGCCAGGCGATCTCCGCGGCCTCGCCGCGCTCGGTCAGGCGCGCACGGCACGCCGCACAGATCGGCGCCAGCGGGTCGTCGTTGATCTCGCAGCCGGCGAGCACCGGCATCACCTCGTCCAGCAGTCCGGTGAGCAGCCGCGCGATGCGCGTTTTGGCCTGGCCGCGCTCGCCGAGCAGCACGACGTCCTGCCCGCTGAGGATCGCGTTCTCGATCTGCGGAACGACGGTTTCGTCGTAACCGACGATGCCGGGCAGGAACGAGTCGCCGCGCCGGAGCCGGGCGACGAGGTTGTCACGCATCTCCTGCTTGACCGACTTCGAATGATAGCCGCTGCTGCGGAGCTCTCCGACCGTACGCGCTTGGGTCATGACGATGTCGTGGCCACTATGCTGCGCACGGCGGTGGGTGTCAAGGTCGCGTGGGCGCGTACTCCATTCGGCAGACGCCCTCGAGCGCGCGCCGCACCGCATCCATCAGAACGAACACGGTGAACGGCTTGTGTACGAACAGCGCGTCCGACACGCCCGGCATCTCCGCGTACCCGGTCATGTACAGCACACGCGCATCGGGACGAACGTCGGCGAACGCGCGCGCGAGCTCCATGCCGTTCTTGCGCGGCATCATCACGTCGGTCAGCAGCAGATGGATCGTCCCCGTATAGCGTTCGGCCACGCGCAGCGCGTCCTCACCGTCCGCCGCCGTGAGCACGGTGTAGCCGTGCTCGCGCAGCATGTCGCAGGCAAGGGCGCGGACGGCCGGATCGTCTTCGGCGAGCAGAATCGTCTCGGATCCCGCGCGCGGCGTGCCCAACGGCTGTGCCGCCTGCGGCTCGGGCTCCGCGACTCGCGGCAGGTGAATGCGAAAGGTCGTCCCCTCGCCGGGCACGCTGTCCACCGAAATGTGGCCGCCGTGCTGCTCGACCACGCCGTACACGGTCGACAGCCCGAGGCCCGTGCCCTCGCCGACCGGCTTCGTCGTATAGAACGGCTCGAAGATGTGCTCTTGCGTCGCTGCGTCCATGCCGATGCCCGTGTCGCTGACCACGAGGGCCACGAAGCTGCCGCACGGCAGACGCTGCCCCTCGGCGTGGACGTCGACGTGGTCGGTGGCGAGCGTCAGATGTCCGCCGTTCGGCATGGCGTCGCGCGCGTTCACCGCGAGATTGAGAACCACCTGCTCGAGCTGGCCGCGGTCGACGTTGACCCACGCCGCGTTGTGCGAGAGCGCGGTCACCACGGTGATGTGCTCACCGATGAGCCGCCGCAGCATCTTCGCCATGTCGACGACCACGCTGTTGAGATCGAGCGTGTGCCGCTCCAGGAGCTGCTTGCGGCTGAACGCCAGGAGCTGCCGCGTGAGCGCCGACGCGCGCTCGGCGGCCTCGCCGATGGCATCCGCGTCATGACGCGCACGCGCGTCATTCGGCAGGCGATCGAGCAGCACCTGGGCGCGGCCGAAGATGACCGTCAGCATGTTGTTGAAGTCGTGCGCAATGCCGCCCGCGAGCAGCCCCAACGCCTGCATCTTCTGCGCTTGCATGAACTGCTGCGTGCGATGGTCGACCTGCTCCTGCAGCCGTGCGGCGTGCTGGCGCAGCATCTCCTGCTCGACCTGACGCCGGTAGACCTGCATCAGCAGCGGCAGCAGCACGAGGTAGAACATCGCGCCGCCCGCGAAGGAGACAGCCCAGATCACGAGACGGCTCCAGCGGATGGCATTCAGCAGCCGGTCCGGCGTCTTGCCGACCACCACGACGCCGAGGACCTCGCCACGGCGGCCGAAGATCGGTACGTACACCTCGGCCAGGGTGCGCGCCATGGCTCGCGCGGCGCGATGCTGGCCCCGCTCGAACCGGGTGATGTCGACCTCGACGTCGCCCGCGAGCGCGCCGCGCACATCGGGGTTGTCGGGAAAGCGCTGCCCCATGCGCGCGCGCTCGTCCGACCAGAGGATTTCCGAGTCGCGGCTCCAGACCTCCACGCGGACGACTTCGGGCAGCGTGGTGAGCGTCGTCGAGAGCGCGCGGCCCCATCGCTGACGCGCCTGCATGTCGCGCATGTCGGCGAAGATGCGCTCCAGGCCTTCGCGTGCGACCTCCCGGCGGACCAGCCCGGCCGTGTTCTGCCACTCCCAATCGGAGGCGGCGCGCGTCAGCAGCGCGGAGATCGCGTAGCCCATACCAGCGCCGAGGACGAGGGTGCCGACCAGACAGAGGAGCGAAAAACGCGTGAAGATCGGGTGTCTGAGCCAGTGCATCCCGCCGCCACGGGTGCGACTGGCATGCCACGGTCCGCCACCTATATATAGGGCCGTCGGCCGAAGCGTGCCGCCAGGTCTCGTGTCTTTGAGGGGCCGAGGCTGGCCACTCGCGAGCCACTGGCGAAGTTTCGTCCGGACAGATCAGCCCTCCGCACGCGCCTCCATATTCGTGAGCAGCACCGCGCCGCCGGCCGCGACCAGCGAGGCCGCCAGCGCCCAGAACACCGCGGAATAGGAGCCGAGGCCGAGCAGCAACAGCGACGCGCCGACGGGTCCGACGGCGCGCGCGCCGTTAGCACCCAGCGCGACCGCGCCGGAAATCGCGCCGTAGTTGCGTGCGCCGAAGATTTCCGCCAGCGACGAGGCCCGGGCCAGCGTCGCCATGCCGTTCGCTGAGCCCTGCAGCACGATGAACGGCAGCAGCGTGCCGAGGCGCGCCAGCAGTGAAAGCTGCGCGATGCCCAACGCCTGCCCGACGAACACCGCCGCAACCATGACCCGTGCGCCGAGTCGCGAAGAGATCGGCACGAACAGCACCCGGCCGACGAGCTGCATGGCGCCCGTCCAGCCGATCGTCGCCGCCGCGAACGCGGCGGAATAGCCGCGGTCGACGAGAAACGGAATGAGATGCGTGGTGACCGCGGCCGTGGCGAAGTTGGACACCAGAAATGCGATCGACAGCACCCAGAAGACCGCGGTGCGGCCCGCCTGTCCGAGCGTGAGGCTCGGCGCGGGCGCTCCGTCGGTGCCCGTCGCCGCCGCGCCGGCGCTGCCCTGGCGCAAGAGGAGCGCATGGATGGGGATCGTGATGACGCCCAGCACCACAGCCAGCACGCTGAGCGCGGCGCGCCAGCCCATGCGCTCCAGCAACGCGGCCTCGATCGGCATGAAGATCGTGCTCGCGAGGCCCGCGACGAGCGTCACCGTGAGCAGTGCCCGGTCGCGCCCGCGCACGAACCACGACACGACGACCGCGAAGGCCGGCTCGTAGAGCGTGGTGGCCATCGCAAGGCCCATCAGCAGCCAGACGACGTAGAGCGCCGGCAGGCTCTGAACGCGAGCCCAGGCGAACGTGAGGAGCGTGGCCAGGCACGAGCCGGCGGTCATGAGCGCGCGCGGACCCCGCCGATCGAGCCAGCGTCCGACGGAGATGCTGGCGAGCGCCGAGATCGCGAGGCCGATGGAGAAGGCGCCGGTCACCGCCACGCGCGAGGCGCCGAGATCCTGCTCCATCGGCCGCAAGAACACGGGGAATCCGTAGTAGATGATTCCCCACGTGACCGTCTCCGTCACCGACAGCGCGGCGACGATCACCCAGCCGTAATAGATGGTGCGCGAGCCGAGCCGGACGTCCGCGTTATTTCTCCGCGGTGCGCACGGCCGCCGGGCCGCCGTTGACCTTGATCCGGCCGACCTGCTTCAGCGCGCGGCCATCGAAGGCGAACACCTGCACGTCTTTCTCGACCATGTTGCCGACGAGGATCGTCTTGCCATCGGGCGAGAACGCCGCGCCTTGCGACCAGTGGCCGATCGGCGCCTCGGCGACCTTCGTCAACTTCATGTTCGCGGCGCGCAGAATCACCAGCTTGCCGTTGTCGGCGTAGAACGGCGACTCCTTCGCCTTGTTGCTGCCGTTCATCACCACGACCGCGACGTACCTTCCGTCGGGCGAGACCTTGATGCCTTCCGGCGTCTGCCCCACGCTGACGGTCTCCACCACGCGCGGAGGCGTGGCGCGCACGTCGATCAAGCTCACGGTGTCGGCGTCACCCTGACCGATGCCGATGTTGGCCACCGCCGCGAAGTCGCCCTTGGACGACACGTCGATCCCGTACGGCCGCAAGCCCGCGTTGATATCGCGCTTGGTGTACTCGACGTTCGTGCCGTCGATCTTCAGCACGGAGATCTTGTGATCGCCGTCGCGCGTCACCAGCGCCATCTTGCCGTCCGGTGTGATCGCCGCGTGGGCGGTGGCGGACTTCTCGTCGGCGATGGTCACCTTCCCGACCGGCGTGACCGTCTTGCCCGAGATCGAAAAGACCGACACGGTCCCCTCGCTGCGATTGGCGACGAGCGCGAGCGTGCCCTGGCGGTTGACGGAGATTCCGGCCGCGCCCTTTCCTGCCTCGAGCGTCGCGATGACGGCGGGCGGCGACGCCTTCAGATCGATGACCGAGATCCGCGTGTCCGGCACCGTCTTCGTCGGATCGCTCGGGTCGATCTTCGAGGAAGATCCCACGAGCGCCAGGCTCTCGTCCGGCGTGAGCGCGACGCTGAACGGCGGCCCCACGACGCTGCCCGGCGCCGGGATCTCGGCCAGCACGCGGGGCGGCGAGACCTTGAGGTCGAGGACCGTCACGGTGTCCGGCGCGGGATTCTGCACGACCTTCGCCGTGCCGTTGTCGAGCATGACCTTGTTGTCGTTGGATGTCACCGCGAGCTGGGCATGCGCCGCGGTGGCGAGCGCGAGCGCAGCCGACAGGACGAGAGCGAAGACGCGGCGCTGAGTCTTCATGCGACACCTCCGGTGGAATCGAGCGGGCGTTAGGACACCAGATCGTCGCGCTGAACGCAAGCGCCGACGCGCGCCGAGGATGTGCTTCCGACGCGTTGACCATCGCGCGCTTCGCCGCGACAATGTGCCGAGAGAGGTGACCGCTATGTGGGGCTCGCACAAGATCACGATGCCGACCAAGGAAAACGCGCTGCCCGGGCGCGCGGAGCGCATGCCTGTCCCGGCCAAGCATCACGTGAACGGCCGGACGCTGACGCCGCCGTATCCCGCCGGTCTGGAGACCGCGATGTTCGGTCTCGGCTGCTTCTGGGGCGCCGAGAAGGCGTTCTGGCTCACGCCCGGCGTGTACACGACCGCCGTGGGCTACGCCGGCGGCTTCACGCCGAATCCGACGTACGAAGAGGTCTGCACCGGCCGCACCGGACACAACGAAGTCGTGCTCGTCGTCTTCGATCCCAAGACGATCGCGTATGAGGCGCTGCTGAAGGTGTTCTGGGAGGCGCACGATCCCACGCAGGGCATGCGCCAGGGCAACGACGTGGGCACGCAGTATCGCTCGGGCATCTACGTCTTCTCACCGGAGCAGCGACGCAGCGCCGAGTCGTCCCGCGACGCGTACCAGCGTGCGCTCACCGCGGCCGGGCATGGCCGCATCACCACCGAGATCCTCGACGCGCCCGAGTTCTATTACGCCGAGTCGTATCACCAGCAGTATCTGAGCAAGAACCCATGGGGGTATTGCGGCCACGGCGGCACCGGAGTGGCCTGTCCGACCGGCCTCGCCGCGGCCCGCGCGTGACGCTGACCGCATCTGACGCGTCGTCCATCGTCCCGGCGCCGGGCCACTGGCCGACGGCGACGCCCGCTGATGCGGGACTCGACGCGCACCGCCTCGAAGCGGCGATCGCACATCACCGTGCCCACGAGACGCGGTGGCGCCGCGACTTCATCACCGACCGTGGCGTCTTCGTCGGCGTCGCCGACGAGCCCGAGAGCGCCGGCGGCGTGCTGGGGCCGATTCGGCCGCGCGGCGGGCCGAGCGGCCTCATCGTGCGCGGCGGCCGGCTCGTTGCCGAATGGGGCGAGACCCAGCGCGTCGAGATGTCGTTCAGCATCGCGAAGAGCTATCTCGCATCGCTCGCGGGTGTCGCCGTCGGGCGTGGGCTGATTCGAAGCATCGACGATCGTGTCAGCGACGCGGCGCGTGACGATGAATTCACCTCGCCGCAGAACCGTGGCCTCACGTGGCGACACTTACTGCAGCAGACAAGCGAGTGGTCGGGGAGCGTGTTCGGCAAGCCGGACACGATCGACCACAACCGCGATCTCGGCAAGGCGGACTTCGGTCAGAGCGACAAGGGCGTCCCGCGTCCGATGCGCCCGAACGGAACGCTGTGGGAGTACAACGATGTCCGCGTCAACCGTCTGAGCCTGTCACTGCTGCAGCTCTTTCGCCGTCCGCTGCCGGACGTGCTGCGCGATGCGCTCATGACGCCGATCGGCGCATCCTCGACGTGGGAGTGGCGCGCCTATGACAACGCCTGGGTCGACATCGACGGCCAGCTGATGCCGTCCGTACCCGGCGGCTCGCACTGGGGAGGCGGGCTCTGGATGTCGGCCTACGACCACGCCCGTTTCGGTCTCCTTCATTTGCGCCGCGGCCGCTGGGGCACAGCGCAGCTTCTGCCGGCCTCCTGGATCGACGAGTGCCGGCGACCGTGCCCCGTCAATCCGGAGTACGGCCTGCTGTGGTGGCTGAACGTGGGCAAACCGGGCGCCTGGGCGGCGCGCGGCGCGGGAAGCAGCCTGGTGTGGATCGATCCCGAAGACGATCTGGTCGTCGTGGTGCGCTGGATCGACAAGCCGCACATCCAGGGGTTCCTCGAGCGGGTGCTCGACGCCCTCGTGCGCTGATCCCGTGCTGCAGACCGTCGAGCTCGAGACGGGCCGGTCGCCGACGGCGGCGGTGATCTGGCTGCACGGCCTCGGTGCCGATGGGCACGACTTCGAGCCGATCGTCCCGGAGCTCGATCTTCCCGATGCCCTCGCCGTACGGTTCGTCTTCCCGCACGCGCCGATGCAGGCCGTGACGATCAACGGCGGCGCGGTCATGCGCGCCTGGTACGACGTCTACGCGCTCGAGGGCCAGCGGCGTGAGGACGCCGCGGGAGTGCGCGCCTCGCAATCCAAGGTCGAGGAGCTGATCGCACGCGAGCAGGCGCGCGGCATCCCGTCGGCGCGGCTGGTGCTCGCCGGCTTCTCACAAGGCGGCGCGATCGCGCTGCAGACCGGGCTTCGTCACGGTGAGCGCCTGGCCGGCATCATGGCGCTGTCGACCTATCTGCCGGTCGCCTCGACGCTCGCCGCCGAGGCGAGCGCCGCCAACCGCGCGGTGCCGATCTTCATGGCGCACGGCCTCGACGACCCGCTCATTCCGATCGAGCGCGCGGCGATGTCGCGCCGCCAGCTCGAGGCCGCCGGCTATGCGATCGAGTGGCACGAGTATCCGATGGCGCATGCGGTCTGCATGGAGGAGATCGCGGACGTCTCGGCGTGGCTGCAGCGAATCCTGCGCTAGCCCGGCGCGTCGGGCCTCGCCTCGATGAGGAGGCTCTGTAGTGCCCGGCCGATGGGCCCGCGCCGGTCGTGCAGCTGCGTGTCGGCGAGTCCGATGCCGCTGGCCTCATAGAGCGACACACAGTCCATGCCGACCCATTCGCCCTCGAGTGGCCGATGCACACTGACTGACAGATCGGCGTTGATCGCGGTGACGCGTTTGTGCTCGATCGCCGCGCTCACGCCGCTGCCGGAGTCCGCGGCGACGAGCACACGCTCGAGCGGCGAGGTCGGCGTGCCCGCAACGAGCGGCATGCGCTGACGCATCCACGCGGCCACACGACCGCTGCCCCAGTCGCCGCGCACGATCCGAATCTCCATCGCCCCGTGATAGCTCTCCGGCTCGTTGAAGAATGGAAACTCGAACGGCTGGCCTCCCTCGGGTGGCGGCAGCGGCGGGTCGGTGGGCGGCGACGTGATAACGACGGCCGAGGTGCGCGCCAGCACCGCGACGGCCTGGGCGACGACGCGTTCGGCATGCACCAACCGTGCGGCCAGACGCTGCACCTTGGCGCCGGCGCGCAGCGTCTCGACATCGACGCTGAGGCGATCGATCGGCACAGGACGTAGCAGGTCGACGGTGATTCGCGTCACACTGAAACCGGGTGCCGCTGCCGCGAGCGCGCGTGCGAGCAGCGCCGAGGGCGGCCCGCCGTGCTGATGCTCTGAGCTCCACGGACCGCGTGTGTGCGCGGTGGGGACGAATGTGGCGCCGTCGAGACGGTAGAACGCGTCGGTCACGCGTGCCATGCTACCGCACGCGGCGCACGCGGTCAGGCCGCTTCGCTGTCGTCGCCCGATTCGAGGCGTGTGACCTGTTGGCGCACCCAGCGCTGTGCGCCGTCGCTGGTCGTCAATCCTCCGACGAGGTCGGCGAGTCCCTCGATCAGCTGCCGCAGCCGCTCGGGCAGCGAGGCGTCGAAGCCGCAGAGCCGTGCGACGAACGCCTCGCGTTCCGATTCCGACAATCGCGAGAGCGCGGGCATGAGCGCCTGGAGCCAGTCGTCGAGCGACTTCAAATCCGACAGCAGACCCGTGCCGCGCCGGATCGTCGCGGTCACCTGCTCACGCAAACGAATCAGATCGGCCTCGCGAAGGGCCATCGATGCCTCCTCAGCGCAGCCCCTGCACGATCCGGTCCAACAACTCTCGCGGGCGATCCACGTGAACGAAGTGGCTCGCGCCCTCCAGCGTGTCGACACGACAGCCCGCGGCCTGGAACCTCCGCACGTCCGCGTCGGAGACGTGGTCCGACGCGCCGCCGCGGATCACATGGACGCTGTACGGCCGCCGTCCCTCGATCGCCGGCCAGAGATCCTCGGTGCCGATCTCCGCATATAGCGCGACGAGCGTCGGACGATCGATGCGCCAGCGATAGCCGTCCGCCTCGTGAACGAGGTTCAACAAGAGCCAGTCGATGGCCGCGGGCGACAGACCCGCCTTCCGAAACCACGTGCGAAACGTCTGACGATCCCGCGCCGCCTCGGGCGCGTCGGCGAGCGCCTTCACGATCGTGGCGACCTCACCGTCGGCCGATCGCGGCGACGGGCTCACATCCAGCAGCGCGAGGTGCTCGAGCGCGGCCGGATCGATCCGCGCGGCGCGCAGCGCCACGCGGCCGCCAAGCGAATGGCCGATCACCGTCCACGGCGCCGCCGCCTCGAGCCCCCGCGCGGTATCCAGCACGTCGCGCGCGATGACGGCCACGTCGGGTCGCGGCGGCAGCGGTGACGACTCGCCGTGCCCGGTGAGGTCGAGCGAGATGACGCTGCGATCGGGCAGCCGCTGCGCCAGCCCGCGCGCGAGCGAGGCGAGGTTGCGCGCGGAGCCCAGAAAGCCGTGCAGCAGAAAGATCGCACGCGCGCCGGCGCCGGCGCGCGTGTACGCGAGGACGCTCACACCTCGAGCACCATGCGCGCCGGGTCCTCGAGCGCCTCTTTCACGCGCACGAGAAATGTCACCGCTTGCTCGCCGTCGACGAGGCGATGATCGTACGAGACGGCGACGTACATCATCGGGCGGATCACCACCTGCCCCTCGCGCGCGACGGGGCGGTCCTCGATCTTGTGCATGCCCAGGATCCCGGACTGCGGCGGGTTGAGGATCGGCGTCGACAGGAGCGAGCCGAACACGCCGCCGTTGGTGATGGTGAACGTGCCGCCGGCCAGATCAGCCGGCGCCAGCTTGCCCTCGCGCGCACGCCGGGCGACGTCGCCGATCGCCTTCTCGAGCGCGGCCAGCGATTGTCCGTCGGCGTCACGCACCACCGGCACGACGAGACCACGCGGCGTGCTGACGGCGATGCCGAGGTGAACGCGACGCGGCTTCACGATGTCGGTGCCGTCGATGCGCGCGTTGAGGATCGGCACCTCGCGCAGGCCGTGGATGACGGCGCGCGCGAACAGCGACATGAGTCCGAGATCGACCCCGTGCTTGGCGCGGAACCGCTCGCGGTGACGCGCACGCAGGGTCATCAATTCGCCGAGGTCGACCTCGTTGAACGTGGTGAGGATCGCCGCCGTGCGCTGCGCTTCCACCAGCCGCGCGGCGATCGTGCGCCGCAGCTGGCTCATCGGCTCGCGTTCGGCGTCGGTCTCGGACGCGGCGACGCTCCGACCGTCGCCGTCGTGCGGCGTCGTCGGCGGGCGTGGCGCCTCCACGCGCGCCGGCGGCTCTCGATGCGGCGCCTCGACGCGAGCCGCAGGCCTCGCGGCGGCGACGGACTCCACCGGCGCCGCGCGCTCCGCCGCCGGCGCCGCGCGCTCCGCGGGCGCCTCTTCCGTGATCCGGCCCACGACGGAACCCGGCTCCACACGCGAGCCCGCGGGGACCACGATGCTCAAGCGGCCGGCGGTCTCGGCCTGCACCTCCATCGCGGCCTTTTCGGTCTCGAGCTCGAGCACCACCTCGTCGGCGTCGACGTGCGCACCATCGTCCTTCAGCCAGCGCACGAGTGTCGCCTCCGTGATCGATTCACCCAGCGGTGGGATGCGGATGTCGACGGCCATCTCAACGCTCCAGGGCCTGCTCGATGATCGCCTGCTCTTCCGCCACGTGGATCTGGTGCGAGCCGGTCGCCACGCCGGCGGCCTCGACGCGGCCGATATAGGAGAAGCGCACGTCCGGCCGCAGCAGCGGAGAGAGCAGCGGCCGGACGAACCACCATGCACCCTGGTTGGCCGGCTCCTCCTGCACCCAGCACACCTCGGACGTCGACGGATACCTCGCGAGCAGCGCACGGACCTCGTCCGTCGGGAACGGATAGAGCTGCTCGATGCGGACGAGCGCGATGTCGTCGCGCTTCGCGTCGCGCCGCGCGGCATCGAGCCCATAGAAGATCTTGCCCGCGCAGATCACGAGCCGGCGCGGCGTCGAGGGCGGCGTCGGGTCGTCGAGCGTCAGCCGAAAGGCGCCGTCGGTCAGCTCCTTCAGCGATGAGACGGCCTGCGGGTGACGCAGCAGGCTCTTCGGCGACATCACCACGAGCGGCTTGCGGAAGCCGCGGTGCATCTGACGTCGCAGCGCGTGGAAGATCTGTGCCGGCGTCGTCGGCACGATGACTTGCATGTTGCGATCCGCGCACAGCTGGAGAAATCGCTCGAGCCGCGCGCTGGAGTGCTCCGAGCCCTGGCCCTCGTAGCCGTGGGGCAGCAGCAGCACGAGACCGTTCATGCGCTGCCATTTCGATTCGCCGCTCGCGATGAACTGATCGATGATCACCTGCGCGCTGTTGACGAAGTCGCCGAACTGCGCCTCCCACACCGTGAGGCGCCGCGGATCACCGCTCGACATTCCGTACTCGAAACCGAGCACCGCTTCCTCGCTCAGCGGACTGTTGATGGCCTCGAGCTGCGCCTGCTCGGCCTGGATGTGGTTGAGCGGCACCCACGATCGGCCGTCCTTGGCATCGAAGATCGCGGCGTGCCGGTGGCCAAATGTTCCGCGCACCGTGTCCTGGCCACTCACGCGCACGGGCGTGCCCTCGAGCAGCAGGCTGCCGTAGGCGAGGGTCTCGGCGATGCCCCAGTCGAGGCCTTCGCCGCGCGCGATGCGGGCCTGGCGATCCTCGAGCAGCTTGCGCACGCGCGAGTTGGGCGTGAAATCGTCCGGCAACCGCATGAGCGCATCGCCGATCGCGCGCAGCCGCTCGGCGGGGACGCGTGTGTCGGCGCTCCAGTCGTCGCCGGCCCAGCCGAGGCCGCGCCAGACGCCGCCGAACGCGAACACCTGCTGCCGCGGCATGTCCTTGCGCGCGGCGGCCAGCGCCGCCTCGAGCGCCGCGCGACGTGCACGGCGCACCTCCGCCAGCTGCGCCTCGTCCACCACGCCGGCCTCGACGAGCCGCTTGGTGTACCGCTCGACGACCGAGGGATGATTACGGATCTGCTCGTACATCACCGGCTGCGTCAGCGTCGGATCGTCCAGCTCGTTGTGCCCGTGGCGCCGGTAGCAGACGAAGTCGATGAACACATCGGCGCGGAACGTCTGGCGATAGCCCGCGGCCAGCCGCGCCGCCTGCACCGCCGCTTCCGGATCGTCGGCGTTGACGTGAAAGACCGGCGCGCGCAGCACCTGTGCGGGATCGGATGGATAGCGCGTGAAGAGATATTCCTCGGGCGAGGTCGTGAAGCCGATCTGGTTGTTGACGATCACGTGGATCGTCCCGCCCGTGGTGAAGCCCGGCAGCGACGAGAGCGCGAGCGTTTCGTAGACGATGCCCTGGCCCATGAAGGCGGCGTCGCCGTGCAGGAGCACCGGCGCGACGCGACGCCGGTCACGGTCGTCGCGGTACGCCTGCTTGGCGCGCACGATACCCTCGACCACGGGATTGACCGATTCCAGATGGCTCGGGTTCGAGGTCATCGACAGATGGATCTCGGCGCCGGAGCGCGTGCGGCGATCGCTCGAATAGCCGAGGTGATACTTCACGTCGCCGTCGCCCAGGATGTCATCGGGCAGCGGCGCGCCCTCGAACTCCGCGAAGATCATCTCGTAGGGCTTGTCCAGCACGTTGGCGAGCACGTTGATCCGGCCCCGGTGCGCCATGCCCAGCACCATCTCGGCGACCTCGAGCCGCGCCGTCTCGTCCACCAGCGCGTCGAGCAGCGAGATCAGCCCTTCGCCCCCCTCGAGCGAGAAGCGCTTCTGCCCAGGATAACGCGCCTGAAGGAAATGCTCGAACAGCTCCGCCGTGACCAGCCGCTCGAGGATCGCCCGGCGGTCGTCGGCGGACAGGTCCGGATGATTTCGGCGTGGCTCCATGCGCTCCTGCAGCCACTCGCGCCGCGCCTTGTCCGCCACGGAGAGATACTCGACGCCGAGCGTGCCGCAGTACGTCTCGCGCAGCGCCGCGATCAGCTCGCGAAGCGGCCCTCGCGTGCCGCCCTTGAACGGCGTCCAGTCGACGATCCGATCGAGATCGCGCTCGGCGAACCCGAGCTCCGACAATCGAAGCAGCGGATGCTCGCGCGCGCTGCCGCCGAGCGGATCGAGATCGGCGACGAGATGGCCGAGCTCACGGTAGCTGTGAACGAGCTCGCCGATCGAGCCGCCGGCGCGCGCGCCGTCGCGCAGCGCGAGGTCGAAGCCCGCGAAGACGAGCCCCCACCGATCGTCCACCGACGCCGGGTCGCGGAGATATTCGCGGTAGAGCGCATCGACGTATTCGGGATTGGCGCGCGCAATCTCGTCGAACGGGAGCACGAGGCCAGCGTACACCCTCAGACGACGCGAAAGACTTCCACCTCGACCGATTTGCCCTTCACGCGCACGGCGGGCAGCGCCTGCAGCATCGCCGCAGCGTCGAGCTGCCGCGCCGTCGTCGCGCTGACGAGAATATCGGTGCCGACATCCTTCGTCAGGCCCTGAATACGCGAGGCGAGATTCACCGTATCGCCGACGAGTGCATAGGAAAGTCGCTCACGGCTGCCGATGGCGCCGGCGAGCACGGGACCGGTGTGCACGCCGATGCCGTGACGCAGCGGCCGCGTGCGGCCGGCGTTGTAGGCGGCGAGCCGTGCGCGCATGTCGAGCGCCGCGCGCAGCGCCCGCGCCGCGTGGTCGGGCGCGGCGACCGGCGCGCCGAACACGGCCTCGATCTCGTCGCCGATGAACTGCAGGACGAGGCCGCCGTGGGCTCGGATGGCCGCCTCCATTTCGGCGAAGTAGGCGTTGAGATCGCGCACGACCTGACGCGGCTCGGTCGATTCGACCCACGGCGTGAAATCGCGCAGGTCGGCGAACAGCACGGTCACCTCGCGCTGCTCACCCTCGACGCTCACGCGCCCGGCCAGGATCTCGTCGCGCACCTCACGCGTGACGTAGCGACCAAACGTCTCCTTGATGGCCTCGCGCTCGCGCAGGCCATCGAGCATCCGATTGAAGCCCTCGGTGGCGGCGCCAATCTCGTCGTTGGAGACGACGGGACAGTGCGCGTCGAGCTCACCCCGCTCGACGCGGGCCATGGCGAACGTGAGACCGAGCAGCGGCGTCGCCACGCTGTCGGAGACGACCAGCGACAAGCGCACCGCGGCCACGAGGCTGGCCACGATGAAAAATCCGATCAGCGTCAGCATGTCGCCGAGCATCGCGCCCGCGTTTCCCGGCTCGGCGGCCGCCATCGCGGCGCGGCGCCAGGCCACGATGCCGAGCAGGATCAGCGGCCCGATGCTCGTGAGCAGGAACACGGCGAGCAGGCGCGCGCGAACGGGCACCCGCGGCACGCCTCGCACCACGCCAAGACCGCCGCTCGGAAAGAACCGCGGCAGCTCCTGCCGCCAGAGGTTCTCCACGGAGAAGAAGACGATCGAGGCAGTGACGATTCCGCCCACAGCGGTGACGCCGACCACCGACCGCAATGCCGATTCCATTGAGAACCGACCGTTGAGAAACGGCCACACGGCGCCGAAGATGACTCCCGCCAGCGTCCAGCTCAGCATGGTGGTGCCCGCCGTGACCCAGGGAAACAGCAACGCCCGCCGGCGCGCGTCGGTCGAGCCAGGGTCGCCGGTCAACATCGGCGCGGCCCAGCGGGTGGCCAGTCTCGCGCCGGTCACCGTGAGCGCGATGAAGGCGCCGACGGCGAACACGATTTCGGCCCACGTCACCTCGGGCGCGGACGTCACGGGATCGAGATAGCGGAAGTAGGCGAATGCCATCACTGCGCCGAACAGGTTCGCGCCGCGCGCGCGCCACAAGATCGACCGGCGACGCGGGGCAGTCGGATCCATCACGCGCCCGCCACACCGTCGAGCGCCGCCAGCACCGCGTCGAGCGCGGGCGTGGGCGGCTTGTCCCGCCGCCGCACGATGGCCAACCGCCGGGCCAGCGGCGGGGCGAGCGCGCGCGCCGTCAGCGTCCTCGCACGCAGCTCCGCGCGCACGGCGACGGCAGAGAGGACCGACACGCCGAGGCCCGCCGCGACCAGCCGCTTCGTCGCCTCGACGTTGCCCAATTCCATCGCCACACGCGGGCGCACGCCGGCCCGCTGAAACCACGCGTCGATCACCTGGCGGATGGTGCCGCCGCGGTCATAGAGAATCAGCGGCGCCTCCGCGAGGTCGGCGGGCCGGAGCGCGCCGCGGCGCGGCCAGCGATGATCGGGCGCGGCGATCGCCACCTGCGGATCGCTGCGAAACGGCGTCGTCACGAGCTGACGGCCGCGCACCGGCAGCGTCAGCACGGCGAGGTCGAGCTGGCTGGCCGCGACCGAGGCCGCGAGCTCGGGCGAGTTGCCGGTGACGACGACGAGCTCCAGATCGGGATGCCGCGCGCGCAAACGGCGCAGCACATCGGGCAGGAAATACGTGCTGGCCGTCGCGCCGGTGCCGAGACGCACGCGTCCGGCGACCACACCGCGCAGCCGCTGGATGGCTTGACGCGCCGCCTCGAGCTCCGCGAGCGCGCGCCCGGCGTGCTCGAGCAAGACTTCGCCGGCGGCCGTCGGGAAGGCGCGACGGCCGACACGCTCCAAGAGTCGCGCGCCGAGCGCCTGCTCGAGATGCCGGATGTGGTGGCTCACCGCCGGCTGGCTCAAGTGCAAACCCTCCGCGGCGCGCGAGAACGACGCGTGGCGCACGACCTCGGCGAACGTCCGAACATGCACCGGCGAGAGCTCCATCGAGCCCGCAGTATCGCTAATCGATTGCATTCCGACAATTCATTTCCCTCATGGCTCGGACGGTGGCACCGTGACGCCATGACGCCGACGACCGTGGACAAGGCGCTGACGATCCGCGACGCGACGCTCGTCGACGCAGAGGCGATCTGCCGCATCTACAACCAGGGCATTGAGGATCGCGTGGCGACGCTGGAGACGGAAACGCGAACGCTCGCCGAGCGCCGCGAGTGGTTGGCCGCCCGGAGCCCACGTCACCCGGTCCTGATCGCGGAGACGGAGCCACCGATCATCTCGAACAGCCCATCCGCGGCTCGAACCGAGCACGCGACACTCGCTACAACAGGTTGGGCGAGCCTCAATCGATTCAATCCGCGGCCGGTGTACGACCACGTCGCCGACCTTTCCGTCTACGTCGACCGGGCGTGGCGCGGGCATGGCATCGGGCGCGCGCTGCTCGACGCACTGATCGAGCGCGCGCGGGCGATCGGGTATCACAAGATCGTCCTCGCAGCGTTTCCCGACAACGCGGCCGGCATGGCGTTGTACGGCAGCGTGGGGTTCACGCGCGTGGGCATTTATCGGGAGCAGGGATGGCTCGACGGGCGCTGGGTGGACGTCGTCGTCATGGAGCGCCTGCTCTGAGTCACGGCATGTGGCTCAACGAGTATCACGCCGACTTCCTCGCGCGAGACCGGCTCGCCGAAGCGCGCGAGCGCGCCGCGCGGCGCGACGTCGTCGAGCGTCTGCGTCAGCGCACGCTGCGACGCGTAGTCGGCGCGGGCTTGATCCGGCTCGGGCGACGCCTCGCCGGCCCTACGACCAGACGGCCGGCTCGAGCGCGAGCCTGACGCCGAAGCGGTCCGCCACCGAATCTTGCAGGCGCCGCGCGAACGCGAGCACGTCGGTCGCCCCCGCGCCGTCGTGCGCGACGATGGCGAGCGCGTGCGCCGTCGAGAGTCCCACCACGCCGTCCCGCTGACCGCGGCGAAAGCCCGCGCGCTCGATCAGCCACGCCGCGGACAGCTTGACGGCACCATCGGCCTGCGGCCAGCGCGGCACCGGTCCGTCGCCGGCATTGCGCGCCACGCGCTCGGCATCCGCCGGCGGGACGATCGGGTTGGTGAAGAACGAGCCGCACGAGCGGCGATTCGGATCGCCGGGAACGAGCACCATCGACTTCGTGCGACGGATCGCGAGCACGCTCGTGCGCACATCTGACAGCGTCGGCGTCGTGAGGCCGCGCGCATTGATGTCGCGAGCGACGTCGGCGTACCCGAGCGTCGGTTGACCGCCCGGTCGCAGCCGGTACGTGACGCCGAGCACGACATAGCGTCCCGGCTCGCGGCTCTTGAACGCGCTGTCGCGATAGGCGAAGCCGCACTGCGCCGCCGACAGTGTCACGGCCTGGCCGCTGCGCGTGTCGAGCGCGCGCACCGCGATGACGGTTTCGCTGACCTCTTGCCCGTATGCGCCGACGTTCTGCATCGGCGTGGCGCCGACGAGCCCTGGAATCCCGGACAAGCATTCCAGTCCGGCCCAGCCGTGGCCGACGGCGAGCGCGACCAGATCGTCCCACGGCTCGCCGGCCGCGGCCGTGACCTCGACGGCGCCGCGGGTCTCGCGCGTCGTCACGCCACGCAGGCCGATCTGCACGACGAGCGCGTCCACGCCATTGTCGGGCACGACGATGTTGGAGCCGCCGCCCAGAATGCGCAGCGCGACACCGCGTGCCCGCGCCCAGCCGACCGCCTGGAACAGCGTCGCTTCGTCGGTCGCTTCCACGAACCAGCGCGCGGGCCCGCCGACGCCGAGCGTCGTGTATGGCGCCAGCGCCACTCGCTCACGGACGGTCAGCGGCGCAGGCGCCGTCATCTCGGCGTCGGCGGGAGGTAGCCGAGAAGAAACACGTTGAGATGCACGAGCAGCAGCTTGTTCCACGCCACGCTGGCCTCGAGCGCCTGCGCCGGCGGGAGCGCGTGCGCGAACACACCCGCGAGCACGCTCTGCGCGAGGCTGATCGCATTGACGACGAGATGTGCCGGCACCACGCCGCCCGGCCCGGTGGGACGATGGCTGTGGGACAGGCCGACGGCGAGCAGGTAATACGAGGATTCTTGCGTGATCGCCGCCTGCGCAGTCTCGCGCAGCCAGCGCCCGAGGCTGTGCTTGCGGCGCTCGATCCGCGGCAGGTCCGGCGCGCCGTCGGCCCCGAGGAAGAAGCGCGCCGACTCCGGAAATTTCAGGAAGTGATCGTAGAGCGCCGCGGTCAGCTCGGCTTCGCGCTCCAGCACCGCCGGCGCGCTCGCCCGCACCACGGCGGCGTCCGCATCGCCGAAGCCGACGAACTCGCACAGCTCGCGCACGTAGCGCGGCATGTCCGTGGCTGGCAGCCAGCCCCGCGTCCCAGCCGACCCCGAGCGCGTATCGCCGGAGGGCGCGCTCACGGCATGAGCCGCGTGCCCGACCACGCGCCGCCGGTGAAGCCGTCGCCGTGACGCGCGAGCGGGCGCGTCCAGCGCGCGCGATCGTGCGCGCGTCCGGGCTGGCCGACCCACAGCTCGACGCGCTCGGCCCACACGCGGTAACCGCCCCAGCGTTTGGGTCGCGGAATCTCGCCGCCGTGCGCGCCCGCCCTGGCGTCCGCGATGCGCTCCAGCAGCACGGCGCGAGAGGCAAGCGGCCGGCTCTGATCACTCGCCGCGGCGGCCGCACGCGCGTCGAGCGGTCGCGATGCCCAATACCGATCGCTGTCGCCATCGGCCACGTCGGTGACTGGCCCGCCCACCCGAATCTGCCGCTCGACCACGTCCCAGTGGAACACGAGCGCGGCCCACGGGCGCGCGGCCAGCTCCCCGCCCTTGTCGCTCTCGCGGTCGGTGTAGAAGACGAACGCGCCGGCGGCAGCATCGAAGCCGCGACAGATCACCATCCGCGCAGCCGGGCGGCCGTCGACGCCGACGGTCGCGAGCGTCATCGCGGTGGAGTTTCGCACACTCTTCGCGGCCTCGGCGAGCCACGCCGCCACGAGCGGGAGCGGATCGCGCGGCAGCGTGTCGGGCAGCGGCGGAATCGTCTCCGTCATATCGCAGGCCACCGTATCATGACGCATGCCCTTCAAGACGTTCACGCTGCGCGAGCGCGCCGATCTCGAGGACGAGTTCGAGCGACTGTCCGAAACCTCGTGGCCACACTTCCTGCGGCAGCGCGACGAGCTCGGCTACGGGCAATACTGGCCGTCGCTTTACACGACGTGGGCCGAGTGGCAGCTCGTTCTCGTCGACGGCATGGGGCCGACGATCGCCGCCACCCATGCCGTCCCGCTCGTGTGGAAGGACACCGTCGAGGACCTGCCCTCGAGCATCGCCGAGATCCTCGCGCGTGCGACCGCCGATCACGAGGCCGGTCGCACGCCGAATACGCTGTGCGCGCTCGCCGCGATGGTGGATCCGGGCTTCCGTGGCAAGGGCATGAGCCAGGTCGCGGTGCGCGCGATGCGGGATCTGGCGCGTGCGCACGGTCTGCGCACCCTGATCGCGCCGGTTCGGCCGGCCGACAAAAGCAACTATCCCCTCGCGCCGATGGAGCGCTACGCGCGCTGGGACAACGAAGACGGCCTGCCGATGGATCGCTGGATCCGCGTGCACGCGCGCTTGGGCGCCGACATCCTCGCTGTGGCGCCGCGAACACTCGTGATCACCGGGCGCGTCGCCGACTGGGAGCGCTGGACCGACATGCGCTTTCCCGATTCCGGCTCGTACGTCGTCCCCGGGGCGCTTCAGCCCGTCGTCATCGACCGCCAGGCGGATGAGGGACGTTACGAAGACCCGAACGTCTGGATGCGACACGCGATCGACTAGGAACCGAGCGGACTCAGTGACCTCGCGCGGCTGTTCCGAACGTCGGCGCCGCAACTCCGTCGATGACGACGTTGACGACGGCCGGCTTTCCGGAAGCGACGGCGCGCGCGAGCGCCGCCGGCAGATCCGACGCGCGCTCAACGTGCTCGCCGTGGCCGCCGAGCGCCTCGGCCACGCGGTCGTAGCGCGTCGGCAATAGCGAGCACGCGACGGCGCGCTCGGCGCCGTAGTGCTTGAGCTGCAGCTGATGCTCGGCGTTCCAACGCGCGTCGTTGCCGACGACGGCGACAAATGGCAGGCCATAGCGAAGCGCCGTGTCGATCTCCAGTGCGTGGAAGCCGAACGTCCCGTCGCCCAGCAGCGCAAACACCGGCGCCGTCGGCCGGGCCAGTCGCGCGGCAATGGCCATCGGCATCGCGCTGCCGATCGAGCCCGACGGGCCGTTGATCAGCCGCTCGCGCGCCTCGAGGCCAGCCTGCGCCCACTGGCCGAACTCGCCGCCATCGACGACGAGCGTGGCCCCGCGATCGAGCCGCGGCTGCACGGCGGCGCAGACGGCCAACGGGTGCATCGGCGACGACGTTCCGCGGCGCAGATCGTTCCATCCCGGCGGCGTGGTGGCGCGGATCCGAGCGACCTCGTCGGTCCATCCCGTCGTCGATGCTGAGCCCGCCTTGGCCGTGAGCTGCTCGGTCACCGCCAGCGGATCAGCCACGATAGTCAGCACGCCGTCGCGCGTGGGCGTCGGCTCCGCCGACACCTGCACGAAGTGGCAGCCCGCGGCCCACGCCGGTCCGCGTCCAAAGCGCAGCGAGAAGTCGAGCGTCTTGCCGAGCAGCAGCACGACGTCGGCCTGCGCCAGCGACGCATTCGCGCCGTGCAGCCACGGATCGTTGAGACCGCGCGGGCTCTCAGACGGCAGCGCCGGCACGCCCGTCGTCCGCGCCAACGCCTGCACCGCCGCCCAGCGGCTTCCGCGCGCCATGCCTGGTCCCGCGATGATCACCGGCCGCTTCGCCGCGGCCAGCATCTCGACGATCGTCTTGGTCTCCGCGTCGCCGGCGCGAGCCGGCGCGGTGAGCATGACGCGCGCCGCGCTGGCGTCGGCGACGTTCGCCTCGAGCAGGTCACCGGGCAAGCTGAGATGAACGGGTCCCGGACGTTCCGACTGCGCCAGCGACAGCGCGCGCGCGACATCATCGGCCAGACGCTGCGGATCCTCGGCGGTCCACGCGGCCTTCGTCACGGGCCGGGCGGCCGCCGCCTGGTCGATCTCTTGAAACGCGCCGAGCCCGCGCTCGCCCCGGGGCGAAGCGCCGCTGAGCAGCAGCACCGGCGAGTCCTCCATGCGCGCGCCGTACAGCGCGGACAGCGCGTTGAGGTGTCCGGGCCCCGCGGTGACGAGCGCAACCCCCGGACGATCGGTGAGGCGCGCCCACGCATCGGCCATGTGCACGGCGGCCGCCTCATGCCGCGTGTGATAGAGCGTCAGCGGTCGACCGATGGCGGCATCGTAGACCGAGAGAATCTGATTGCCCGACAGCGTGAACAGATGCTCCACGCCGGCCGCCACCAGCGTCTCGACGAGCGCGCGCGCGGCCGCCGGCATCAGAAAATGGCGAGCGGATGCGCGGGCGCGCCCGTGGCGCCCGTCAATCGCAGCGGCGTCGCCGTGAAGAGGAACTCGTAGCGCCCTTCTTCCGCGCATGCCTTGGCCAGTCGCTCGGGGTTCGTGTTGTCCACGAGGGCCAGCCCGAGGAACGGGATCGCGAGGTGCACGCCCATGCCGAAGCCGGCGTAGCCGATCGGCCGCTCGTCCATCATGTCCCACGAGATCGCCGCGATGTCCTTCTCGCGGAACCACTCCAGACACGAGATGTGCAGCCCGGGATGCGGGGACACGCGCGGCACCCACTCGGGATGCTCGCGACGGAACTGCTCGTCGCCGCTGCGCACCACGACGACGTCGCCGGGCTCGATGCGGACGCCAAAGCGCGCGGCTGTCTCGTCCAGCTCTTTCGGCGTCACCGGGTTGCCGACGGTGACGTAGCCCTCCTTGCGGCCGGCCGCCACGTCGAGCAGGACGCCGCGGGTGAGAATCCCGTCGAACAGCGGATCGATCGGACACCAGGTCGCGCCGGCGGCGGAGAGGCTGTCCGCGAACGAGCGGCCGTTGTAGAGCTCACCGTCCCAGCCGACGTGGCAGAGCGCGTCGACGTGGGTGATCCAGAAGCCGTGGTAGACGAGGTCGAAGCGATCGAGCACGACGTCCGCGCGCTCGCGCTTGGACGGGCACGTGACGTGATACATGAACTGCAGGTGCGGCTGCGCGACGATCTCGCGCGACAGCGACACGGTGCGGCCGGTTTTCACCAGCGCGCGCGCCGCAGCGCGCCGCGCGTCCGTGATGAGGTTCACGGTGCCTCGCTGGTCGTCCCCGCCCCAGCGTCCCCAGTTGTTCAGCCGCTTGAAGTACGACTCGACGTCCGCCTGCGTCGGCAGCTTCGGTGCGGGCATGCTCGCCTCCTCGCGAGAGATGGCCGAGTATGCCACGCCTGGCGTGGGGGCTCAGAGCTGATCGCGCAGCGGGATCAACGGCAGGTAGAAGGCGTTGCGGACGCGGTGGCGTCGCCAATCGTCGTAGCCGACCGGCTTCGCGTATTTCAGATCTTCGCGAAACACCTCGGTCATGCAGGCCGCGAGCGCGCGATCCATGAAGGCGAGGTTCAGCTCGTTGTTCAGGTTGAACGATCGGTTGTCGAGGTTGGCGCTGCCGATGCTCACCCATCGGCCGTCGACGACCATCGTCTTGGCGTGCAGCAACGCGGGGCCGTATTCGTAGATCTTCGCGCCCGCGTCGAGCACGCGGCCGAAGTGCGCATGGCTGGCCTCTCGTACGAGCCGGTCGAGCGTCGTGTCCGCGACGCCCGCGGTGAGGATCGACACGTCGACGCCGCGCTTGACCGCGCGCACGATCGCATCGGTCATCGTGCCGTCGGGCACGAAGTAGGGATTGGTCAAGAGGATCGAGGAGCGCGCGCCCTCGATAGCGAGCAGGAACAACAGATAGGCGTCCGCGGCGCCGCTCGCCGGCGAGCTCTTGATCGTCTGCGCCACGAGGCGGCCGCGTGCACGGATCTCCGGGAAGTACGCGTCGCCGGAGAGCAGCACACCCGTCGCGTCGCGCCAGTTCTCGGCGAAGGCCGACTGGATCTGGCGGACGATCGGTCCCTCGACCCGGACGTCCGTCTGCCGCCAGTGATCACGGCCGCGTCCATTGCCCGTCCACTTCTCGCCCACGCCGGTGCCGCCGGTAAAGCCGATGCGCCCGTCGACGACGAGGACGCGGCGATGATTGCGGTGGTTGATTCGCTTGAGCGCCAGCGGATTGAGCGAGTGGTAGCTCGCGACGTGACAGCCCGAGCGCTTCATCGTCTCCTTGTACGCCTTCGGCATGTTCTCGCTGCCGACGGCGTCGAGCAGGACGTTGACGCCGACGCCGGCGCGGCAGCGCTCGGCGAGCGCCTCCGCCATCTCACGCGCGATGTCGCCCTTCTCATAGATGAAGTTGGCGAATGTGATCGTGACCTTCGCCTGCCGGATCGCGGCGAGCATCGCGGGAAAGATCTCGTCGCCGTTCAGCAGCACCTGCGCGCGGTTGCCGTGAACCAGCTCGGCGTCGGCTTGTCCCTCGAGCGTGCGGCCGAACGTGGGCCGATCGATCGAGACATCGGGCGCCGGCGCGTAATGCGGCCGCGCGAGGGTGCAAGCCGAGAGCGTCAGGCAGACCGCCGCTGTGCCCAGCCGCATGCACGCGTTACGCACGCCGACGTGTCGTGCACGGCCTGTGCCACCGAAGCCTCGTTGCGGCCACGCGCGAGATAGGCCACGCGCGATATATCATGTGCGCGTGCCACGACTGGTCCGCACCATGTGCCCGATGAACTGCCACCCCACGCTCTGCGGGATGCTCGTGGAAGTGCATGATGACCGCGTGATTCGCGTGAGCGGCGACGTCGACAATCCTGACAGCCGCGGCTTCCTGTGTGTTCGCGGCCAGGCTGCGCCCGAGATCCTCGACAATCCGCGGCGCCTGCTCTATCCCATGCTGCGCGCGACACGGAGCGGAAGCTGGCGACGCGCCACGTGGGACGAGGCGCTCGACACAATCGTCGCGCGCATGCGCGCCGTCGGCCGCGAGGCCGTCGCCACGTGGTCGGGACACGGCGTCTTCGCGAACAATTACGGCACACGGATCCACTCGCACCTGCTGCGCCGGTTCTCGAACATCTGGGGCTGCCAGTGGTGGAGTCCCGCGATCATCTGCTGGGCGCTCGGGGGCTTCGGCCTCGGCCTCACCGGCCTGCTGGAGCCGAACACCAAGGAAGACATGGGCGCCAACGCGGCGATGATCGTGCTCTGGGGCGCGAACCTCGCGAGCCAGCCGAACACGGCGCGGTACCTGGCAGCCGCCCGGCGCCGCGGGGCGCGCATCGTCACGATCGACGTGCGAGAAACCGAGGCCGCCGCGCAGTCGGACGAGACACTGCTGATCCGTCCGGGCACGGATGCCGCGCTCACGCTCGCGCTGATGCACGTGATCGTCACCGAAAACCTCGTCGATCGCGACTTCGTCGGACGCCACACGGTCGGCTTCGAGCGTCTCACCGCGCATGTGCGCGCGTATACGCCCGAGTGGGCGGCGGCGGTCACCGGCATCGCGGCCACACGCATCGTCGATCTCGCGCGGCGGTACGCGACGACGCGCCCCGCGATGATCGTCGTCGGCGGCTCGTCGATGCACAAGTCGTCCAACGGCTGGCAGGCCGCGCGCGCCATCGCGTGTCTGCCCGCGCTGACGGGCCAGGTCGGGATCCCTGGCGGCGGGCTCGGGCCGCGCCACGGTGCGAGCCTGCGCGGTCAGGTGCTCGGCAACATCGTCGCGCTCGAGCGGCGGCCGCCCGGAGACTACGTGCCCGATCAAATGTCGCGCATCACCGAGTCGCTCGTCACCGGCCGGGTGCGCGTGCTGCTGCTGTTCGGCACCGACATGTTGTCGTCGTTCGCCGACGTCAATCGCGTGGCCGAGGGGCTCGCGCGTCAGGAGCTGATCGTCTCGTACGATCTGTTCGAGAACGACACGGCGCGGCGCTTCGCCGACGTCCTGCTGCCGTCGACGTCGTGGCTGGAGGAGCTCGGTTGCAAGGCGACAAACACGCACGTGTACCTGATGCCGCAGGTGCTCGAGGCGGCGGGCGAGACGCGCCCGGTACCGTGGGTGCTGCGTGCGCTCGCGGAGCGACTCGGCCTCGAAGATTTCTTCCCCTGGAAGGATGAGACGGCACTCGTCGACACGATGCTCGACGTGCGGGCGACACGCCATGCGACCGTCGCATCGCTCGCCGCCGACGGCGGGATGCGCGCGATGGACGTATCGCACGTCGGCCATCCCGATCTGACCTTCCCGACGCCGTCGGGCAAGCTCGAGCTGTTCTCCGAGCGCGCGGTCACGCTGGGCTTGCCGGGACTTCCCGTGTTCGAAGCTCCGGGCGCGGAGCCTTCGTATCCTTTGACGCTACGTCAGGGCCGCACGCTCACGGCGTTCCACGGCTTCTACGATCATGGTCGCGCGCTGCCATCGCTCGCGAAGGCCGACCCCGAGCCGCTGCTCTGGATCTCGCCGGCGGATGCTGCCGCGCGCGGCATCACTGACGGTGGACTCATCGCGATGCGCAACGCGCGAGGCGAGATGCGCTGCCGCGCTCACGTCACGCCGAAGATCCCCGCCGGCACCGTGTGGATGCGCGACGGCTGGTCCGAGCTGAACACGCTGACGTCCGGCGACGCTGTCATCCCGGACGCCGCGGTCGATGCGCTCGGATTCTCGGCCGGTCAGGCGGCGTTCGATGCGAACGTCGAGGTGACACCGCGCGCCTAGAGCCTGATCTTTCCCGTGAGGATGTCTCGCCACATCGCCCAGTCCCCGATGAACGAGTAAAGCGGATACGTGAAGGTGGCGGGACGGTTCCTCTCGAAGAAGAAGTGTCCGATCCACGCGAACAAGTAACCGGCGCCGAGCCCGACGAGCACGTACCAGAGTCGACCGGTGGTCACCGCCGCGATCAGGCAGATCAGGCCGATCGTGGTGCCGGCGAAGTGGAGACGGCGGCACGTACGGTTCGAATGCTCGGAGAGGTAGAAGGGATAGAAGTCGGCGAACGTTCCATACCTCTTCGTCTCGTTCATGTGTCGAGTCTCCGTCAACGGCGAGTCATTGGCAATCGCCTGCCTCGACTAATGCATCACGCGTGCTGCCGGACGAAGTGCGCAATAACGTCCGCCGCTTTTACAGGATTCGTATACAACGCGAGGTGCGGCCCGTCGATGGTGACTATGCGCGTCGAAGGAATCGCGCGTGACACTGCGCGGGCGTTCCAGCGCGGCACGACGATATCCGCGGAGCCCCGCACGTAGAGCAGCGGGATGTGACATTGCAGTCTCCAGCGGCGGTCCATGCAGAGGATCGTCCGCGCTCGTGCGGCCAGGGTGGATGGCGGAACACGCGACCAGCACTCGGCTCGGTCCTCTCGAAACTGGTCGGACGAGTACCGCCCGAATACGGCGAGGGCCTCCGACAAAAGCGGGAACAGCCGGGTCAACGAGGGCGTGGCCGCGCGGCGAAAGAAGCGGATGAGGGGCCAGGGCGCCGAGATGAACGTGGCACACAGAACGACGCCACGGAGTCCCGGCGGAGGATCCGCCGCCAGCATGAGGGCGAGCGGCCCCGAAAACGACCACCCGAGAACGAAATAGTTTTTGTGGTCTCGACACGCGTCCCGGATGATCGGCAACAGCTCGACGTAGTCGTGGGGCCCGGCGGCATCGTACTGAACGCAGCGGGCATCGATCCAATCCGGAAGCGCAGCAAGCAATGGACGGAAGAAGATGTCCGTCCCATCCAGCCCGGGAAGCAGGATCAGCGTCGCGCGGTCAACCACCGCTCTCGCACAGCACCTTCAGCGGATCGGCATCGACGCGCGCGCCGAAATTGGCGACGAACCAGACGAGCGGAATGAATAGCCACGGGATCCCGTGATTGTTGAGCGTCACCACCTTCGTCACCGTGCTGCCGCGGCCCTCGCCCCGCAGCGTGACCCGCTCGACGATTTCCATGTCCGGGCGGATCCCCTGGCCAGTCAGCCCTGAATGTCGCAGCTCCAGCAGCCGACCCCGCTGGATCTCCGTCGCCACCGTCACGCACTGGATGGGCTTGTTGTTCCAGCGATAGTGCGTTGTGAACGGCTGCCCCACGTGGAATTCGCCTGTGGCCTCCATCGAGCTGATCTTGGTGTTCCACTTTGCGAACGACTCCGCACGGATGATGTACGGCCACACCGTCGCGGGCGGCCGATCGATGACCGAGCGCTCGCGAATGATCATCGAAGTCAGCTCACCGCTGGACCGAGGGCACCCACGCGGTCGTGCGTCCGCCGATCGTGTCGTGGCGGATCTTCTCGCCGCGCGCGGTGTACGCCTTCGGGTTCTTGCCCCAGCGATCGTGGAAGAGCCACGTGCGCGGGTAACGGTCGCTGTCGTTGCGCGCGCGCACCGAGACGGTGATGACGCGGGCCAGCGCCGTGCGCAGCCGTCGGATCTCGTCGTTCGTCAGCGTGCCGGCGCGGCGGCGGGGATCGATGCGCGCCTGATACAGCACTTCGTCGGCGATCCAGTTGCCCACGCCCGCGGCGAACGACTGATCGAGCAGCAGCGCTTTCATCGGCGACGAGCGTGTCGTCACCAGCTTTTTGAACGACGCGAGCGGCGGCAATCCGCGCCACGCGTCGAAGCCGAGCAGGCTGATCGGCGGCTCGGCGGCCGGATCGATGCGCAGTCGCGCTCGTCCGAGGCGCCGCGCGTCGGCGAACGCCAGCTCGCCGCCGTCGTCGAATTTCAAGATGAGCTTGGCGAAGCGCGGCGGCCAATCGAGGCCCGGGCCTTTCTTGCCGTGGGCGATCAGTCGCAGCGTGCCGCGGCCTGGCGTGTGAAATCCGCCCGTCATCCCGAAGTGCATCGACGGCCATGGCCGACGGTCGAGCTCGAACCACAGGTGCTTGCCGTGACGCTTGACCGCCCGCACGCGGCGACCGCGCAGCGCGCGGCGCCAGCGCGCCGCCGGAACGCGCTCGAAGACGATCGGATCGTCGGCGCACCAGACGTCGACGATGCGACGACCGCGCACAATCCGCTCGGCGACGCGGCGCGCCGCCTCGACCTCTGGCAGCTCAGGCATTCGGCGAGACGGCGAGACCCGGCACGATGGTGGCGCTCGGCATTCGACGGAACACCTCGGGCGTGGTGCGGATCTTCGTGTCGCGGCCACCGCCGCCCAGGATGACCCACTCCAGCGCCATCACTCGGTCGTCGACGTAGAGCGGCATGTCGGGCGGCAGCGCGAAGATGGTCACGCCGCCGATCAGCATCCCGGTCAGCGCCTTCGTCTCGTCCGCCGACGCGAACGAGACGCGGGAGTTGCCCATCAGCTTCTTCACGGCGTGATTGACGTCCAGACGTGTCGTGGCGAGCACGACGCAGGCGCAGTACTGCTTGGGCTCTCGCTTGCCGGCGACGACGATCGTGTTCGCCGAGTTGGCGAGCGGGATCCCGTACTTCTCGCAGAACTGGGCGGTGTCCGC
>DAIRVP010000013.1:0-10629 GCA_036802765.1 Candidatus Rokuibacteriota bacterium | reverse complement strand
TCGCCGAGTTGGCGAGCGGGATCCCGTACTTCTCGCAGAACTGGGCGGTGTCCGCGAAAGCGGGATCGATGGACATGACTTCGTACGCGACACCGAGCGCGTCGAGCGAGGTGCGCACCTTCGCGTTGATCTCCTCGGTCACGTGGCCTCCGCAAAGACGACACCGAGGTCGGGCGCCGGCGCGCCGAGACCGGTCACCGCGCGCGACGGCCGCGCGATCTCGATCGCGACCGGTCCCTCGTCGCCGGTGGAAGCAACGTCGACCGCGATACGCAGTGGAGAGCCGGGCCACCGGAAGACGTGCCGGCCGCCCTCGACCGAGGCGTCGGCGCCGAGCAGCGTGGTCCACTGCCGCCGCGCGCGTTCCGCCGAATGCGCGGAGAGCCGCAGACCGAGCAGCCGCACGGCCGGCGGCGGATCGGGCGGCATCGGCGGCGGCTTGCGCCAGTGACCACGCGGCGGTTCGTCGGGTGACTCGACGATCTGCACGACGAGGCCGAGCGCTTCCTTGGGATGCAGGAAGGCTTCCTTCCAGCGCGGCACACTCGCGTTGTAGCCGACGACGGTGTAGCCGAGCGCCGTCGCCCGCTCGCGAGCCTCGGCGAGGTTCGGCACCTTGAAAGTGACGTGATGGACGCCGGGCCCGCGTGCGGCGAGGAAGCGATGCAGGAAGCCGTTGTCCCCGCGCGGCTCCAGTACCTCGATGCGGCCGCCGCCGTCGAACTCCCACTGGCCGAAGCGGAACACGTCTGCCGACATTCCGAAGAACG
The DNA here is from genome assembly GCA_036802765.1 of Candidatus Rokuibacteriota bacterium. GTDB lineage: Bacteria > Methylomirabilota > Methylomirabilia > Rokubacteriales > CSP1-6 > AR12. Next base: position 9,859 of record DAIRVP010000013.1, on the reverse strand, counting down.
GCACGCCACCGAGCACGCCCATCAAATACGGTGGCGCGTCGGCGATCCGTCGCGCCGCGATGGCGATGTGGTCGAACTGGATCACGGACACCAGCGATCGAGTGTACGCTATGGCGCCATGAACACCAGACTCGGCATCGTCGGCGCGGGCGCGATTGGCTGTGTCGTGGGCGGTCTCCTCACGAAGGCGGGACACGACGTCACGCTGATCGATCAGTGGCCCGAGCACGTCGAGACGATGCGTCGCCGCGGTCTGCGGCTTACCGGCACGTGCGGTGACCACACGATCGCCGTGAAGGCGGTGCACGTGCACGAGGCGCAGTCGATCGCGGAGCCGTTCGACCTGCTCTTCATCGCGGTGAAGTCGTACGACACCGAGTGGGCCACACGGCTCGGCGTGCAATACCTCAAGGACGACGGGCTCGTCGTCGACTTCCAGAACGGCATCAACGATCACCGCGTGGCCGCCGTGGCCGGCGTTCATCGCACGCTGGGGTGCGTGATCACGATCGGCGCCGGCATGTACGAGCCCGGCGTCGCCATGCGCACGGATTCCGGCCACATCGGATTCAAGATCGGCGAGCACGACGGGCGAGATACCGAGCGCGCGCGCCGCGTAGCCGACCTGCTCACGGCGGTCGCCGGCGCGAAAGTGACAACGAATCTGTGGGGTGAGCGCTGGTCCAAGCTCGCCGTCAACTGCATGCTGAACCCGCTCGCCGGCCTCAGCGGCCTCGGCACCGCCGAGTGCCGGATCGAGCCCGGCGTACGGCGCATCGCGGTATACCTGGGCGCCGAGGTCATCCGCGTCGGCCGGGCGAACGGCTTCGAGGTCGAGCCGCCGATGGGCATCGCCGCCCAGCGCTACGTCGACGCGGCAGAGGGGCACGGGCTCGAGCAGGTCGAAGCCGATCTCGGTCGCGATGCGACGTCACGCGCCGGCGGCCGGCCATCGATGCTGCAGGACGTGATGCGCGGCCGGCGCACCGAGATCGAGCACCTCAACGGGTTCGTCGTGCAAGAAGGCCGGCGCATCGGCGTCAAGACGCCGATGAACGAAAAAGTCGTCGAGATCTATCGCGCGCGCGGCGCGCGGTTTACGCCCGATCAGGGACATCTGAAGCCACTGATGGAGATGGTGCCATGAGCGCACGACTGCCGTACGTCGAGGATCCGCCCGCCGAGGTCGCTGCGGTCTACGAGGAGGCGAAGAAGGCCACCGGCCGCGTGCTCAACATCACGAAGCTCATGGCACATCACCCACCCACCGTTCCGGCATTCCAGGCGTGGTATCGCACGACGCGGGAAGGGCCGCTCGATCTCAAGCTCCGGCAGCTCGCCTACGTGAAAACGTCGCAGCTCAACCGCTGCGCCTACTGAGAGGCGCACAACACGGCCCTCGGTCAGAGGGCGGGCGTGCCGAAGGAGAAGTTCGCGGCGCTGCCGGAATACGAGACGAGCCCACTGTTCGACGAGCTCGAGCGCCTCGTGATCCGCTATGCCGAGCAGATGACGACGCGGGTGCAGGTCGAGCCCGCGCTGGTCGAGCAGCTCAAAAAACATTTGAGCGCGCCGCAGCTCGTGCAGCTGACGCTGAGCATCGCCGCCGCCAACTTCACGAATCGTTTCAACGAAGCGCTCGGCGTCGAGCTGGAGACGCGGCATTGAGGCTCGGCGTCTCGCTCACCAGCGCTCATACTGTGGAGGACCCGCGCCAGGGCGCGCGCTGGATGATCGAGCGCGCGGCCGCCGCGCGGAAAGCCGATCTCGATTCGCTCTTTGTCGGCGACCATCATGCGACGCCGGGCAAGTACTACCAGAACGTGCCGATGCTCGGCCGGCTGCTGGCGGAATGGAGCGACAAGCCCGCCGGCTGCCTGTTCCTGCTGCCGCTGTGGAACCCCGTGCTCGTTGCCGAGCAGGTCGGCACGCTCGCGGCGATCATGCGCGGGCGGTTCATCTTCCAGTGCGGGCTCGGTGAGGACGACGCCCAGTTCCGCGCGATGGGCACGTCGATCAAGAGCCGGGTCGCCGCGTTCGAGGAGTCGCTGTCCGCGCTGCGTCGCCTGTGGGCGGGCGAGACCGTGACCGCCTCGGGCATCTTTTCGTTCGACTCCGCGCGTGTCGCGCTGAAGCCGGCCGAGCCGGTCGAGGTCTGGATCGGCGCCACCGCGCCGCCGGCGATCGACCGCGCCGCGCGGCTTGGCGACGCATGGCTGGCCTCGCCTGGCCTGACGATCGAGGTGGCGCGCGAGAAGATCGCATACTACCGCGAGCGGTGTAAGGCGCACGGGCGCACTCCGAGCGCGATCGCGATTCGGCGCGACGTCTACGTCGGCGAATCGCCGGACGAGGCCAAGACCACCCTGGATGCCGCCGTCGCCAAGGGCTATCGCGGCTTCGACCCCAAGGCATTGATCGCCGGCACCGTGCCGCAAGTGGCGGAGCGCTTCCGCGCGCTTGGCGCCATGGGCTTCACCGACGTCATCGTTCGCCATCTCACGACGGACCACGCGAAGGTCCTCGGCTCCTTCGCGCGACTCGGCGAGGTTCGGCGCGCCCTGGCCTGAATCCGCGCCCAGCAGCGGCGCATCGAACAGTCGGGAAGGAAAAGCATGACCCGCCTGTACGAGCCCCTCGCCACCGACGCCGAGCGGGAGCCTGTCAACGGTTCGCCGCCGACATCCCGCTCCGACGCCGATCTGCTGGACGCCTATTCCGAGGCCGTCGTCTCGGTGGTGGATGCCGTCGGGCCCTCGGTGGTGAGCATTCGGACCAACACGCGAGCGGGCCATCGCGGCGGCGCCGGCGCGGGCTCGGGTGTGATCATCGCGGCCGACGGCTACGTCCTGACCAACAGCCACGTGGTCCACGGCGCGACCGATCTCGAAGTCTCGCTGACGGATGGTCGCCGCTTCTCGGCCACATTGACGGGCGACGATCCCGGCACGGATCTCGCGCTGATTCGCGTTGACGCGGGGGCTCTGCCCGCCGCGCGCTTCGGCCAGTCCGCACGCCTGCGCGCCGGCCAGCTGGTGATCGCGATCGGCAACCCGTTCGGCTTCGAGTCGACGGTCTCCGCCGGCGTGGTCAGCGCGCTCGGGCGCTCGCTGCGGAGCACGACCGGACGGCTGATCGACAACATCATCCAGACCGATGTCGCACTGAACCCCGGCAACTCGGGCGGGCCGCTCGTGGACTCGCGCGGCCGCGTGGTCGGGATCAATTCGGCCGTGTTCGCGATGGCTCAGGGCATCAGCTTCGCCGTCCCGATCGACACGGCGACATGGGTGATCCCGCAGCTCCTTGCGCGCGGCCGCGTGTCGCGCGCGTACCTCGGCTTCGGCGGCCAGTCGCGGGCGCTCGACCGCCGACTGGCGCGCGCCGTCAGCGTGCCGAATGCGCGCGCGATCGAGATCGTCAGCGTCGAGCCCGACGCGCCGGCCGCGCGGGCGGGCTTGCACGTCGGCGACCTCGTCGTGGCCATCGGCGATCGGCCCGTCGACACCGTCGACGACGTTCACCGTCTGCTCGTGACCTGGCCGATCGGGCAGGCACTGACGCTGACGATCGTCCGCGGCGTCGAGCGCCGCACCGTGAGCGTCACGCCGATCGAGACGCCGTAACACTCCAGCCGTCGGTGCTTGCCGCGTCGTCTACGCTGTGAGAAAGCGACGGTTGGAGGTGCAAGCATGGCAGGACAGGTCAAGCCGATTCCCGACGGTTATCACGCGATCACGGCGTACCTGAGCATCAAGGGCGCGAGCGACGCCATCGAGTTCTACAAGAAAGCCTTCGGCGCGAAAGAAGTCATGCGCATGGCGCAACCGGATGGACGCATCGGTCACGCCGAGCTGCAGATCGGCGACTCCAAGATCATGCTCGCCGATGAGCATCCGGAGATGGATTTTCGGAGCCCGCGCGCCCTCGGCGGCTCGCCGGTGATGCTCCACCTCTACGTCGACGACGTCGACACCGTGGTGGGGCGCGCGGTCGCATCCGGCGCGAAACTCCTCCGGCCTGTGCAGGACCAGTTCTACGGCGACCGGTCAGGCAGCGTGGCCGATCCTTATGGCCACGTCTGGCACGTCGCAACGCACAAGGAAGACCTTTCGATGGACGAGATCGGCAAGCGCGCCGCCGCGCAGCACAAGAGCTAGCCGAGCTCTTTGCGCACCAGGCGCGCGCCCTCGACCAGCGCGTGGAGCTTCTGCTTCACCACCCAGCGCGGCGTCTCCCAGAAACCGCAGTCGGGATTGAGCCACAGCTTGTCGGGGGCGACGTGGCGCAGCAGCACGCGGATCCGGTCGGCGACTTCGTGGGGCGTCTCTGATTTGAAGGCCTTCACGTCGATGACACCCGCGCCGAGCTCCTTGTCGCGGGGAAAGTCCTTCCAGCGCGCGGGGTCGTCGAGGCCGCGGTTGGCGAACTCGAGCACGATCTGCGAGGCGTCGATCTCGTGCAGCGTCCCAAAGACGTTCGCGTAGTCGCGCACGGCGCTGAACGGACGGCCGTAGAGATTGCCGAAGCAGACGTGGACGGCGATCTTGGCGTCCACGCCCTCGACCGCGCGGTTGATGCCCTTGGACACATCGTGCGTGGAGCCGTGATACATGCCGTGGTGCGGCTCGTCGATCTGGATGAAGTCCGCGCCCACGGCCACGAGCGCCTTGCACTCCGCGTTGACGATCTTCACCAGGTCGGCGAGCAGCGTGTCCTTGTCGCGGTAGCCGCCACCGAGCTTGAGCGGCACGAGCAGCGTGTAGGGCCCGGGGACCGTCGCCTTGAGCCGCTTGCCCGTCAGCTCGCGGGCCAGCTTGAACTCCTCGACGATGCCGAGGCCGCGCGGGGCCGACAGCTTCTCCGTCACCTCGAACGGCGTGTTGGTGTCCCACAGCGGCTGGCCCAGCCGCCGCGGAGCAGGCAGCGTCTTGATGCCGTGGATCGAATCGTAGAAGCCGATGATGAACCGCACGCGCATCATCTCGCCGGTCGACACGACGTCGACACCGGCGCGCTCCTGGTCGAGCAGCGCGACCTGCGTCGCGTCCTCCATCAGCTCGCGCACGTCGATCACACCGAGGCGGCCGGCCTCCATCGCCTCCCGTGCGAGCCACACCCAGCCCGGCAGCCCGTGACTGCCCACCACCGTCGTCGGAAGCTTTGGCAGCGCCTGGGTCATGACGGCGCTCCTTTCCTTGCGTCCCAGGCGCGGCCGAGATAGGCCTCGGTCACGCGCGGGTCGCGCAACACCGTGTCGGGAGGACCTTCCGCAATCTTCTGCCCGAAGTCCAGTACCACGACGCGCTCCGCGAGATCGCCAACCAACTCCATGTCGTGCTCGATCCACAGCATCGTCGTGCCGAGCTCGTGCTTGATGCGTAACAAAAATCGCGCGAGGTTCTCTTTTTCCTCGCGATTCATGCCAGTGGACGGCTCGTCCAGCAGGAGCAGGCGCGGCTTCATCGCGAGCGCGCGCCCGACGCCGACCAGCTTCTGCACGCTGAACGGTAGGCTGGCGATGGGCTCCATGCGGTACCGCTCCAGCTCGAGGAACTCGATCACTTCTTCCGCGCGCGTCCGCTCACGCGTCTCCTCGCGACGCGAAGGCCCCCAGAACAGGCTGCCCGCCAGCACGCCGGAGTGCATATGCCGGTGGCGTCCGAGCAGAATGTTGTCGAGCACGGTCATGTGACGGAACAGCTCGACGAACTGGAAGATGCGCGCCACGCCCGCGGCCGCCACGCGGTGCGGCGGCAAGCCCGACAGCGCCACGCCCCCGAAGATGATGCGCCCCCGCGTCGGTCGATAGAAACCGCCCATGCAATTCAGCAGTGAGGTCTTGCCGGCACCGTTGGGCCCGACCAGCGCGGTGAGCGAGCGCTCCTCGACGCCAAAGCTCACACCGGACAGAGCCCGCAAGCCTTCGAACTCCAGCGTGACGTCCTCCACGCTCAGAACCACCGGCGTCGTCTCCGATACTGCTTGACGTCGGTATAGCGGGCGCGTCCGGCGCCGCCCCCGACGCCGAGGTAGAACTCACGGATGTCATCGTGGGCGAGCAATCGATCGACCGAGCCGTTGTAGACGATGCGTCCGTGCTCGAGCACGTAGCCGGCGTCGGCAATGCCCAGCGCGGCGGCCGCGTTCTGCTCCACGAGGAGCACCGCGAGGCCCAGCTCGTCGCGCAGGCGTCGCACGAGCGTCATCAGCGCCTCGACGATCGACGGCGCCAGCCCGAGTGAGAGCTCGTCCACGAGCAGGAGCTGCGGCTGGCAGAGAAGCGCCGTCGCCAGCGCGAGCATCTGACGCTCGCCGCCGGACAGATATCCGGCAAGCTGCCGCCGGCGCTCGGCGAGCACGGGAAAGTAGTGGAAGACCTGCTCACGCGAGACGAGGCGTCGCCGCCCCGGCACCACCGCGTCGAGGTTCTCGCCGACGGTGAGGGTCTCGAACACCTTGTCGCGCTCCGGCACCAACACCAGCCCGCGCCGCGCAGTCTCGTGCGGCCGACGGCCGGTGATGATCTCGCCGTTGAACACGATGCGCCCCGCCACCACGCGGGCGTCATCGGCACCCAGGAATCCGGACACCGCGCGCAGCGTGGTCGTTTTGCCGGCGCCGTTGGTGCCGAGCAGAGCGACGATCGAGCGCTCGGGCACGCGCAGCGACACGCCTTGCACGGCAGTCGCCACGCGATGGTAGACGACTTCGACGTTCTCGAGCTCCAGCAGAGCGGTGGCCGGGCTCACGGTCATCGAGGCGCGCCACGGCTCCGCCGGGGCGCGGCCGAGCGCTGGCCGGGGAGTCCGAGGGGGCGTAGCCCCTTCGCTCGGCAAATGTGGGGGGCCATGTCGGGGCCCCCCATCAGGATGACGCACGCAGCGGGCGGTGACGGAACGGCCACAGCGCGAACCAGTTGCGGATGCGCCGCCAGATGCCGACCAGGCCGAGCGGCTCGAAAAGCAGAAAGAGCGCCATGACCAGTCCGAACGCGCCGAACTTCGCCGGGAACACGTAGTACTGCGCCGCGTCCGGGCTGACGCCGGCCACCAGCGCGTCGATCGCGTACGGCAGCAGCGTCACGAACGCCGCGCCGAGCACCGCCCCGAGCGCCGAGCCGAGGCCTCCGATGATGATCATCGCGATGTACTCCACCGCGACGAAAAAGCCGAATGCCTCGACGGAGACGAAGCCGCGGTGGTACGCAAAGACGGCGCCGGCCAGGGCAGTGACGACGCTTGACCAGACGAACGCCGCGAGCTTGCAGCGCGCGACGTCGATGCCCACCGACGCGGCGGCGACGTCTCGATCCCGAATCGCCATCCACGCGCGGCCGGCGCGCGAACGCTGGAGATTCACGACCAGCACGAGCACCAGAGCGGCGAGCGCGACGAGGATGTAGTACCACGTCGCGCTGCCCCTCACGACGAAGCCGGCGACACGCGGCGCAGGAATCGTGAAGCCGGTATTGCCGCCGGCACGCGCCTGCATCTCGCCGGCGCCGTAGAGCACTACGTGGTGCAACGCCAGCGTGCCCAGCGCCAGATAGAGCCCCTTGAGCCGCAGCGACGGGATCCCGACGACGAAGCCGAGCACGCCGCCGACGAGCGCCGTCACCGGCAACGTCGCGAGCGGCGATACTACGCCGTGCTCGACGAGCGCGGCCGTCGTGAACGCGCCGGCTGCGAGAAAGCCGGCGTGACCGAGCGAGATTTGGCCGGCGAGCCCGGTCAGCACGTTCAGGGCGAGTGCGCCGATCGCCGCAAACGCCGCCTGGCTCACGAGGTCGAGGACGAATCCGGAGGTGAACCGCGGCAGCGCCAGCAGCACCAACATAAAGACGACCAGTGTCACGCGCCGCAATCGCGTGTCCACCAGCGCGAGATCCGCCTCATACGACGTCTTGAAATACCCCCCTCCCCTCGTCGCCATCTATCGAGTGCCGCGTTGAAGTCCGGCAGGCGTGTGAGCGTCGATCGGCGTGAGCACGCCGGGGGCTGGGGCTCGGGGGCTCCGCGAGCGCCGTATGGCTCGCCGTGTCGCCGCACGAAGCGCAGGACGCGACGAGCGCGTCGCAGAGGGTTGGCTGTCTGCCGCGCGACCCCCACTGGGGGATGGGGGGTGCGCGAGTCGTGTCCGAGCGAGTCGCGGCGTACAGGCGAGCCATCCCGGCGCGAGCGGGGCCCCCGGGCCCCGGTCCGCGGCGTGATCGCACCAGGCGGCTATCACACGCGCTCCAGCTCTTCCTTCGTCCCGAACATCCCCCACGGCCGGATCAACAGCATCACGAGCAGGCAGAGGAACGGCGAGACATCGGACAGCAGCGCGTTGCCGTAGCGAACCGACGCCACCTCGACGGCGGCGACCAGCAGCGCCGCGGGAATGACACCGCCGAGGCTGTCGAGGCCGCCGACGAGCGCCACCGCGAACGCGCGCAACCCGAGGATGCCGATCGACGGCTCGAGTCGCACGTTGCTCGAATAGATCATGCCGGCCAGCCCCCCGGCGAAGGCGGCGAGCGCCCACGAGAGCGCGAAGACGCCGTGGAAGTCGATACCGCGTTGGGAAGCGAGCAGCGCGCGCTCACCCGCCGCGCGCATGCGAATGCCGAGCGGCGAGATCTTGAGGAACACGAAGAGGCCGGCGAACAAGACGACCGCGGCACCGACCATCACGAGGTCGAACGTCGACACCACGGCGCCGGCGATCAGAGGCCGCGGCGGATTGGACAGGCCCAGCTGCTGCAACGGATGACGCGTGCGGTCGGTGAACACGAAGACGATCGCCGCGCGCAGGAGAATGCCGAGCGTGACGGTCACCAGCACGGCGGCGAAGACCGGATGGCCGGCCATCGGCCGCATGAGGGCGACGTACACGAGCACGCCGGTGATCGCGCTGAGCACCGCCGCCAGCGGCAGCGCGACCGCCGGCGTGCCGGGAAACGTGGCCGCGCTCGCGAAGAGCAAGTAGCCACCGAGCGTGAGCAGGTCCCCTTGCGCGAGGTTGAGCACGCGCGAGGCGCGATACACGAGCACGTACCCGGCCCCCAGCAGGGCATACAGGCTCGCGACGACAACCGTCGTCGCCAGCGCCTGCGCCATCTACTTGATGTCCAGCTTCGACCAGCCGCCGACGGAGACGATGGCCGACTTCGCGGCGTCCCAGCGATAGACCTTGTAGTACGTCACCTTGCGATAGTGGTTGTCGGCCGTCATCTCGATCGGCCCGCCACGCAGCCCTTTCGTGTCGACGCTCACGCCCGCGAGCGCCTGCGCGAGCTTTTCACGCGAGCACGGCCACCCGCACTTGCGCAGTCCCGCGTCGAGCACCATCGCGGATGTCCAGCCCTCGGCCATGTAGTGCGCCGGATGGTTTGTCTGGCCCTTCACGAGATTGGTGATCTCGGCATGGATCGGCAGATTCTCGACGAACATCGCGTTGCCCGTCAGCGCGTGAAGGTTCGGCGCCTTGAGACGTGTGAGCTCGTCCTGCGCGGGTTGATGGCCATAGAGGATGTAGTTGCCTTTCCAGCCGATGCGATTGAGCGCCTCGAACACCCCGATCTCTACGCCCCACGGCGCCCAGGAAAACACCCAGTCGGCGCCCGCCTCCTTGAGGTTCTGGGCGAACGGCGTGAAGTCCGACGCAGAGCCGGGAACCACGACCACCGGGATCGTGTCCATCCCCAGCTCCTTGGCGTGCTGCTCGGCGAATTCCAGCTCAATGCGCGAGAGCGGAATGTCCTGCGCGGCGAAGCCGATCTTCACCTTCTTCCCCGCCGACTGCTCCTTGATGAAGCCAAGCGCCATGCGGCTGTCCCACTTGCTGCCGAACGACGTCGTGCAGAAGATCAGCG
>DAIRVP010000012.1:13024-52701 GCA_036802765.1 Candidatus Rokuibacteriota bacterium | reverse complement strand
TCAAATAGTTACGAGGCACGCCCGGTTTTTGGTCCGACCGAAATTCGGCCGTAATGTCGGCTATTTGAACGCCGGCCTGACCTCGCGCGCGATCAGATCGAGCTCCTTCATGATGTGCGCGTGCGGCATTCCGGGGAAAAAGGTCCGACAGATCAGGTGCGTCATTCCGTACGACTCGACGAAGGCGCGGATCTGGGCAATGACCTGGTCCGGACCACCGATGAGGAAGCGGTTGACCATCAGCTTGTCGAGATCCGTCGCGATCGAGGCATCGATGAACGGATGCCGCCAGCCGCCCGCGTACTCGCGACGATAGGCGACCATGATGTGCTCTTCGGCCAACTCTCGCGCCTTCTTGTCCGTTTCCGCGATGATCAGATCGCGCGTGAGTGGCCAATCGGTGATCGGCTGTGTGCGTCCCGCCGCGCGGCGGTTCGCAAGAAACTGCTCCTTGCCGCGCAGCAGCCGGGGTAAATCGGCCGTCGGCCCGGGGATCCAGTTGTCGGCGAGCGTGGCTGCACGCCGAAGCGTGATGTCGCCCCAGCCGCCGATCCACACCGGCGGATGCGGCTTGGTCACGGGCTTGGGCTCGATGCGGCCGTCGACGGTGTAGTAGGTGCCCCTGAACGACAGCCGGTCCTGCGTCCAGAGACCCTTCATGATCGTCAGCTGTTCTTCGAACCTCGCGCCGCGCTTCTCGAGATCGACGCCGTACAGCGTGAACTCGTCCGGCTTGTAGCCGATCGCGATGCCGAGCGTGACGCGGCCGTTCGACATCACGTCGAGCATGGCGACATCTTCGGCGAGTCGCACCGGGTGATAGAAGGCCGCGACGGCGATGTCGGTGCCCAGCATCAACCGAGACGTGCGCGTGGCGAATCCCGCCAGCACCGGAAACGGCGACGGCCAGTAGTGATTCGTGACGGCGTGGTGCTCCTCCATCCAGACGGAGTCGAACCCGAGCTCCTCGGCGCGCGTGACCTCCTCGAGCGCTTCCTTGTAGTAGTGTCCGCCCTCGATCGGGATGAATCCGATCTTGAGTCGCGCCATCCGTCCTCCTAGACGATCTTCCCGGGGTCGTAGAGTCCCGCGAGTGTGTGCAGGGCTTCAAAGAGGTAGTAGCTGCCCCAGATCAGCTCGTGGCGGGTCGCGAGATCGATCCGGGGACTGTAGCAACCATCCGTGAGCATGCCGTCCGGCCTCAGGTGACCTTCGACCAGTGCGGCGGCGGTCGCTTCGGCGGCCTCACGGTACGCGCGCGACCGGTGTGGCATCGACGCCCGCGGCGCCAACATCAGCAAGCTCGCGGCAACGATCGCCGTCGCCGACGTATCGCGGAACGTGTTCGGGATCTTCGGGTCGTCGAAGTCCCAGTAGGCGATGCGATCCGCGGGCGCGTGGCCGATCCACCAGTCGGCAGCGCGCTCGGCGGCGTCGCGAAAGCGCGATTCCCCGGACCAGAGATGGACGAGCGTCCAGCCGAGAATTCCCCACGCTTGCGCGCGAGCCCACGTGCTGTCGTCGCGGATGCCCTTGTGCGTGTAGCGCCGGAGCATCCGGCCGGTTGCGGGGTCGAAGGACGCCGACTGACACACCGAGCCGTCGTCTCGCAGACAAAATTCGATGTGGCGTGCCGCGTGCCGGATCGCGATGTCGCGCAGGACCGCGTCGCCGCTTTCGCGATGGGCCCAGAGCAGCAGCGCCGAAGCCTGCACAGTGTCGACATTCGCCTCACCGGCGCCGACGTCGGACGCCTCTTCGGCGGCAGTGCCCAGCGGCAGCGCCTCGGCGCGCTCGTTGTAGGATGCCGCGAGTCCGCGCGCGCCGTCTAACGCGATCGCCCGAGCCGACGCGTCGCCGCACAGCAGCGCGCCCAGCGCCGCGCCGTAATAGAAGAGGAAGCCGCGGAATACGGTGTCGGACCCCGCGCGCGGTCGCAGACGCACCGTCCAGTCGGCGGCCCACGCGCGTGCGCGCGGATCGTCGCCATAGCGCGCCGCCAGCCACAGCATCCCGTTCCAGAACCCACCGGTCCAATCACCCGCGGGCGACGTCGTCCAGGCGCCGCTGACGGGATCGGCGAAGTGCGGGAAGCCGGCGGTGACGGTCTGCGCGGTGTGTGCGACGCGGCCGCGCATGCGCGTCAGCGCGTCGGTCCACGGCTGGGTCATTGCGCGAGGATACTACCGCTGTTAGCGTGTGGCACCACGCCGGGAGGACACCGCGATGTCAATGACTGGCTTCCACAGCCTCCGCGATCTGCCGGAGGAAAAAGTCACCGACAAGATCAGTCGTCGGATCCTCGTCGGTGACAACGAGATGATCGTCTGGTGGTCGATGAAGGCTGGCGCCCACGCCGCCGCCCACCGCCATCCGCACGAGCAGATGTTCTGGATGATCTCGGGCCGTATGGACTTTCGATTGGGCGCCGAACGTCGCACGTGCGGGCCTGGCGATCTCGGCGTCGTTCCGAGCGGCGTCGAGCACGAGGCGTGGTTTCCGGAGGACACGGAGGTCATCGACGTCTTCGCGCCGCCGCGCGAGGACTTCTTGCCGGGCGCCGGCGCGCCCGCGTACATGCGGCAGGCCGGCGCCTGACGGCTGCTTGACACTCGAGCAGGCGCCGCGCTATGTTGCCGGCCCGGTGAGGCTCTGCGGTCGCGAAGTGCCCCGTTTCGCCGTCGTCAGAGGAGGTCGCGCCATGAAGAAGCTCGGCATCGTCCTCGCGCTGCTCGCTGCTGTCGTGATCTTGCTGCCATCTCCCGCGCTCGCACAGGTCAAGGGTCTGTACTGGACCACGAGTGGATTCTTTGGTCCGTTTCCGATCACCGACCTGATTCCGAGCGTGCCCAAGGAGAAGGCCCGCGAGGTCACCATTCCCGTCAGCATGTGGGTCATCGATCATCCGAAGGGCCTGGTGGTGTTCGACACCGGGAACAACGTCGCGATCTCCGACGGTGGCTGCAAGCAGCATTGGGCTCCGGGCAACTGCGACGGCCTGAAGCCGAGCCAGAAGCGTGATGACGTCATCGACCGGCAGCTGCAGAAGCTCGGGTTCTCGGCCGACAAGGTGAAGGCGGTGGTGACCTCCCACGCGCACCTCGATCACATCGGCAACATCAAGATGTTCCCCAAGGCTGTCCACGTCATCCAGAAAAAGGAGCTGTATCAGGCGTGGTGGCCTGAGAAGTTCCAGCGCGCCGGCGGCGTGTTCGTCATGGGTGACTTCGACGGTCCGGCGCGTGACTTCACCTATCTCGAGCTCGACGGCGACTACGATCTCTTCGGCGACGGCTCGGTGATGGTGCTGAGCACGCCCGGCCACACGCTGGGCCACCAGTCCATGAAGGTCAAGCTGGCCAGCGGCCAGACGATCCTCATGTCCCAGGACGCCATCTGGATGCAGGAGAACCTCGACGGCTATCCCGCGGGCCTGAACTACAGCGTCAAGGACTACACCAATTCGGTCAACCGGCTGAAGATGATGCGCGATCTCGAGAACGCCGACCTCTTCTTCGCCCACGACCAGGATCAGTACAAGGCCAAGGGCGGCCGCTGGTATAAGTAACGCTGCCGGCGACACGATGAACGAAGGCCCCCCGTGGCAGTGGGGGGCCTTCGTATTTTCACCATGAGCTTCGACTCCGCGGTCATTGCTCTCGAATCCGTTTCGAAGCGCTACGGCTCGCGCACCGTCGTCGAGGACGTCTCGTTCACCGTCGCGAAGGGAGAGGTCGTCGGTTTCCTGGGGCCCAACGGCGCCGGCAAGACCACGACGATGCGGATGATCGCCGGCTTCACCGCCGCGACGTCCGGACGCGTCAGCGTCGCGGGTTACGACATGGCGACCGACAACGTCGACGCCGCGCGGTTGATCGGCTATCTTCCGGAGCGACCGCCGTTGTACGACACGCTCGACGTGTCCGCCTACCTGCGATTCGTGGCGAAGGTCAAGGGTGTCCGACGCGCGGCGATCGCGTCCGAGATCGAGCGTGTCGTTGCCGCGTGCCATCTGGAAGACGTCGTGCGCCGCGAGATCTTCAAGCTCTCGAAGGGTTATCGACAACGGCTCGGACTGGCCCAGGCTCTGCTCGGCTCGCCGCAGGTGCTGTTGCTCGATGAGCCCACAGCCGGCCTGGATCCCGGTCAGATCCAGGAAGCCCGCGAAGTGATTCGCGCCTTCGGCGAGCAACACGCGGTGCTGTTCAGCACGCACATCCTGGCCGAGGTCACACTCATCTGCCGGCGCGTCGCCATCATCAACCACGGGCGGCTGCTCGCGATCGATTCGCCCGGCGGGCTCCTTCGCGCGCTCGAGGAGACCCAGCGCGTCGGTGTCCTCGTCAGAGGGCCGGCGGACGACGTGCGTGAAGAGCTCTTGTCGGTGAAAGGCGTCATCGCCGTCGATGCTCACCCGCTGCCGAACGACGCCGAGATCGTGGCCGCGGACTGTCGCGTGGAAGGCGAATCGGGCGTCGAGGCGGCGATCGCGCGAGCCATCACCCGTCGCTGGGACCTGCATCGGCTCGAGCGGAAGCAGCCGACGCTGGAGAACATTTTCCTGCGCTACGTCAACGACCGTGCGGAGCGCGCATGACGGCGACGCTGGCCGTCTACCAGAAGGAGCTCGCCGGCTATTTCCGGTCGCCGATCGCGTACTACGTCGTCGCGGTGTTCCTGCTCGGCACCGGCTACTTCTTCCTGTACAACATCTTCCTCGCCGGCGAGACGACGATGGCGGGCACGTTCCAGAACATGGGGATCCTCTTGACCACGCTCGTGCCGCTGATCTCCATGCGCTTGCTCTCCGCCGAGTACAGCGCGGGCACGGCCGAGCTGCTCCTGACGCTGCCGCTGGAGCCGTGGCAGATCATCGTCGGAAAGTATCTCGGAGCCGTGACGATCCTCATCTTGATGACCGCCGGCACTCTGATCGACCTCGTACCGCTCTATCTCTTCGGAACGCCGGAGACCACGACCATTCTCGCCGGCTACATCGGATTCCTGCTCCTCGGCATGGCGTGCCTCGCCGTCGGGCTCTTCTTCTCGGCGTTCACGCACAACCAGATCGTGGCGGCGTTGATCACGGCGGCCGTGCTGCTCGCGTTCTGGTTCGTCGGCCATCTCCAGACGTTCCAGCGCTCGGGGGCGTTGCGCGATTTGTTCGGTTATCTTTCCTTCTCGCTGCACTTCGTCGACTTCATCCAAGGGCTCGTGCGTACAGAGGCCGTGGCCTTCTACCTGATCGTTGCCGCGATCGCGCTCACCCTGAGCACCGGTTATCTGAAAATCCGCCGCTGACATGGATGCCTCCTTCCGCTCGGGCCTGACGCTCCTGATCGGCGTCGCGCTACTCGCGGCGGCGCTCGCCGTGCATCTGATCCTGCTCGAGACCGCGGTCTCGACCGTGCTGCTGGCCGCCGCCGGCGCCGTACTGACCGCGATCGGCCTGATCCGATTGCGCACCGAGCTGGCGGCGTTGCTGCGGCGTCGTCGGGCCGAGATCGCCCTCGGCACGCTGGGCATCGTCGGCGTGCTGATCGCGGTGGCCTATTTCTCGGTGCGCTGGCCGTTCCGGTTCGATCTCACAAGCGCGGGCCTGTACTCGTTGTCGGAGCCGACGGTCACGATGCTGAAGCGCCTCGACAAGCCCGTGCACATCGTGTTCTTCCACGATCCGATGATGCGGGAGACGGTCGAGCTCTACCAGCTCATGGCGCATCAGACCAAGCGCGTGACCGTCGAATTCTACGACCCGATGATCAATCCCGCGCAGGCGCGCATGCTGGGCGTGAACTTCGCGGGAACGGCGGTGCTCGAGAGCGAAGGACGCCGGCTGCAGGTGAACAGCAGCAGTGAAAGCGATATCGCCAACGGCATCCTGCGCGTCTCGCAGGGCGCCACGCAGCTGGTGTGCTTCCTCGACGGGCACGGCGAGCCTGATCCGTTCAGTCTCGAGTCGCACGACCACATGGAGGGCGCCGCCGGCCATACGCACGGCCTCGGCGCCAAATACGTGATGCACGAGCGTCACGGCATGGCCAAGGCGCGCCACGCGCTGGAGACCGTGAACTACAAAGTCCAAAAGGTGCTGCTGGCCCAACGGAGCACGGCGTTGTCCGGCTGCGCGGTGCTGGTGGTCGGTGGGCCGAAGATCCCGCTGCTGCCGACCGAAGTCGAGGCCGTGCGCGCCTATCTCGCCAGCGGCGGCCACGCCTTGTTCATGCTGGATCCGTTCGTGCGCACCGGGCTGGAGCCGCTGCTTCGCGAGTACGGCGTCGTGGTGGACGACGACATCGTGATCGATGAGGCCAGCCATTTCTGGGCGGATGTCTCGGCGCCGGCGGTGAGCGACTACAATCGCCATCAGATCACCCGCGACCTGCCGCTCACGTTCTTTCCGGGCGCGCGGTCGCTGTCACCCACGCCGCAACGCGTGCCGGGCACCTCGGTCGTCCCGCTCGTGAACTCGTCGCGCAACAGCTGGGGTCAGACGAATCCCGATCGCGTCCAGTTCGTCAAGGGCCGCGACGTGCCGGGACCGCACACGCTCATGGTCGTCGCGCTGCGACGTGACGAGCAGCATCCGAGATCCCGGATCGCCGTCGTCGGCGACTCGGATTTTGCGACGAATTCGTTCTTTCACATCATGGGCAACGGCACGCTGTTCGTGAACACCGTGAACTATCTGGCAGCCCAGGAGAACCTCATCGGCCTGCAGCCGCGCACCGCCGATCTGCCGCGCGTACAGCTGACCAACCGTCAGATGAAGGGCACGTTCTTTCTGTCAGTGCTGCTCGTTCCTGCCATGCTCGCCGTGGTCGGCACCGCGGTGTGGTGGAAGCAACATTGAGCCTGCCGCGCCGCCGACGCAGAGTCGTCGTCGTCTGGACGCTGCTCGCCGTCCTCATCGCGCTGATCGTCATCGTCGAATATCGTGACGCTCGACACGCCGCCTCGTCGAGCGTCGGTGCCGTTGATCCGCGCATGCTGTTGCCGGTGCCGATGGACCGCATCGGTGCCGTCGAGATTGCAGACGCCGGCACGCTGCACCGCTTCGAGCGCGATGCGAGCGGTGCGTGGTTCTACCACGGCGTCCACTCCGGTGGCGAAGGCAGCCACACGCACGCCGCCGATCCCGCGCTGGCTGAGCGTATCGCGAAGACGATGGCCGCCTTCGGCCGCACCCGACTCGAGCGCGAGTTTCCCCTTGCTCGGGATGGCGCCGACTACGGCGTGAACGCCCCGCAGATCGTCGTCGTCGTGTATCGCCCCGGCGAATCACAACCCCTCGCGCAGTACGCGATCGGTCAGGTCGCGCCCGACACGGTCAGCCGCTACGTGCTCGTCGTGGGGCGGCCGATGGTCGCGACGATCCCCGGATATCAAGTCGACAACCTGCTCGCGCTCGTTCACAGCCTCGGCCCGGCTCCGGATCGCGCGCGGGCTTCGGCACGACCATGACGCTGCGGCGGACCTTGCCGGCGGCGCTCACCGTCATCGCGTCTCTTGTCGCGAGCCTTGCCTTCGGCCACACCGGCGGCAGCACCGGGTACGCCTCCATCGCCATCGCCGGCCAGAACGTACGCTACAGCCTGACGCTATGGCCGGCGGCGTTGACGCCCGCCATCGCGGACGATCTCCGCCGCATCCGCCAAGGCGACGAGCCGAGCCGCGAGCGCCTTCTCGGCGTCATTCGTGACAAGATCGGCATCGTCGTACGTAGCCGACGCTGCGCGCCCGGACGGGGCTCCGTCGCGCCCGCGCCACCGAGCGCCGAGAGCGTGACGCTGGTCGTCGAATTCGTCTGCGACGGCGACGCGCGTGATCTCACCGTGCGGGACGATCTCTTCGATGTGTTTGGCGCCGATTACCATACGCTGGCGCGTATCGACGGCCCGGACCGTACGACGCAGTTCGCCTTCACACCCGAAACGCGCGAGACACATGTGACGCTCGCTGCGGGCGCAGGCAGCCGCCATGGGCTCATCAGCTTCATGTTGCTCGGAATCGAGCACATCCTGACCGGCTGGGATCACCTGTTGTTTCTCCTGGGACTGTTGCTGCGCGGAGGAAGCTGGTTCACGCTCGCCAAAATCGTGACGGCGTTCACGCTCGCGCACAGCATCACGCTGGCGCTCGCCGCATTCGACATCGTCGTGCTGCCCGATCGTCTGGTGGAGGCGGTGATCGCGCTCTCGATTGCCTTCGTCGCCGCCGAGAACCTCTTCGGCAAACCCGTCGTCGCGCGCCGCTGGCTCGTCAGCTTTTGCTTCGGGCTCGTCCACGGCTTCGGCTTTTCGTCGGCGCTGCGTGAGCTCGGCCTCGCCTCGTCCGGCCTGCTCGTGTCGCTGTTCGGTTTCAACGCCGGTGTCGAGATCGGGCAGGGGCTCGTCGTGGCCGTGGCGCTGCCGGCCCTCGCGCTGCTGCGACGCACGCGCTGGGAGCGGCGGATGGTCTGGAGCTCGTCGGTGGCCATCCTGCTCGTCGGCGCGGTGCTGTTCGTCGAGCGGGCGTTTTTTTGACCCAGGGTCTCGCCCCCGGCGCACGGCCGCCCTGCGCCGGGACAGTGCGTGAGGGCTTCGTCGCCTCACTTGCGCTGGTGCCCTCCGTCTTCGTGTACGGCACGGTGTTCGGCGGCCTCGCGGTGCAGGCGGGGCTCAGCGTGGCGCACGTGCTCGGCATGACGCTGCTCGTGTTCGCTGGGGCCTCGCAGTTCGTCGCCGTCCCCATGCTCGCGACCGGTGCGCCGGCGGTCGCCATCGTCGTGACGACCTACGTCATCAACATGCGCCACTATCTGATGGCGGCAACGCTGGCACCGTCCTTCGGAGGATTTCGGCGCGCGTGGCTCGCCGTCATTGCTCACGTGATCAACGACGAGTCGTTCGCCGTCGCCGTCGCGCGCTCGCGTCCGCCCGACGCGTGGATCTATCTCGGGAGCGCCCTCGCGATCTTCGCAGCGTTCACCGGCGGTGTCGTCGTCGGGGTCTCGCTCGGCGGCCTCGTGGAGCGGCCGGAGCGATACGGTCTGGATTTCGCTTTTCCCGCGGTGTTCCTGTCGCTCGTCGCCGTTCAGCTCCGGCGCCGCGCGGATTGGTTGGTGGCGATCGGCGCCGCCATCCTGGCGACAGCGCTCGCTCTGATCCTGCCCGGCAACTGGCACATCGTGCTCACGGGCCTCGTCGTCAGCGCCGTCGCCGCGTGGACACTGCCACTCGACGATGCGGATACTGCTCCGGCCGGCGCGCCATGAGGAACGACGTCTGGCTCGTGATCCTCGGCATGGCCGCGGCGACCTACCTCACGCGCGCGCCGATGTTCTTGGCGCTGGCGCGGCGGCCGCTGCCCCCTCGGGTGAGGCTATGGCTACGATTGGTGCCGCTTGCGGTGTTACCGGCGCTCGCCGTGCCGCTCGTGCTCGTGCGTGATGGCCGACTGGCGCTGGGATGGACGAACCCCGCGCTGTGGGGCGCCGCCGTCGTGTTCGTCCTCGCGGCGCGGCGGGTGAATCTGCTCGCGTCGGTCGCGATCGCCGTCGCCGTCGTGGCGCTGTTGCGCGCGCTGGCGTAGAATGCGGCGCGAATGACGGAACAGTTCAGCCCGGAGGAGCGGGCCGCCCTCTCGCCGTACTTCACCAATCTCGACGGTCCGGTGTTCGCGCTCGTCAGTCTTCCCGAGGTGGTCAAGGGCGCGCTGTTCGCTCGTTACTCGCGCTCGCCGAAGTCGCTCCGCCGGCTTTTCCTCGATGAGTTTTTAGCCGACGTCGGGCGCATCGCCAACGTGGGTGAACCGCTCAACTTCGTGAAGACGAGTCGCGCCGAGGAGCTCTACGGGCGGATGT
This sequence comes from Candidatus Rokuibacteriota bacterium, assembly GCA_036802765.1. Classification (GTDB taxonomy): domain Bacteria; phylum Methylomirabilota; class Methylomirabilia; order Rokubacteriales; family CSP1-6; genus AR12. Next base: position 42,857 of record DAIRVP010000012.1, on the reverse strand, counting down.
TCTTCGAGTACGGTGACGACTCCGTCGCTCAGCTCGGCGGGGTGCATCTGGCGTGCGAAGGGGCGTCGAATATCTTGACCAAGGTCCTCGAGTGGGGCCGTCTGGCCGCGTACCTGGAGCAGTCGACCCGCTACGTGCCGTACGACGATCTGGTGGGCGGCCGCTATCGGTATCACGTGCCGCGCGAGCTGGACGGCGAGCTTCGTGCTCGCTACCTCGCCACGCTGGACGCGATGTTCGACACGTATCGCGAGCTCCTGCCGATCCTGCGTCAGCATTTCACCGAACGTTTTCCGAAGGACGAGCAGACGTCGGACGGCGCGTATCGAATGAGCATCCGCGCCAAGGCGCTCGACACACTGCGAGGGCTCCTGCCGGCGGCGACCACCTCGAACGTCGGCATCTATGGCACGGGCCAGGCCTACGAAAATCTGCTGTTGCGGATGCGCGCCCACCCGCTGCTCGAGGTCCGCGCATACGCGGGGCTGATGCTCGAGGAGTTGCGCAAGGTGATCCCGGCGTTTCTGCGACGCGTCGACCTGCCCGACCGTGGCGGCGCGTGGTCGGATTATCTCGAGGACACGCGCCGATCCACGTCGCGCGTGGCCGCCGCGCTCGTCGCTGACGAGCCGGAGCTCTCACGTGACGAGGTGACGCTCACCGACTTCGATCCGGACGGCGAGACGAAAGTGGTGGCCGCCGCGCTGTACGCGGTCTCGAACGTGCCGGACGACCGCCTGCTGGAGATCGCGCACAAGATGACGGAGGCCGAGCGCCGCTCGGTGCTCGAGGCCTACGTGGGGCGCCGCACGAATCGGCGTCAGAAGCCTGGCCGTGCCTTCGAGCGGACGTCCTATCGCTTCGACGTGCTGGCCGATTACGGCGCCTTCCGCGATCTTCAGCGCCACCGCTTGCTGACGCTCGAATGGCAGCGGCTGTCGCCGCGCCATGGCTTCGTCATGCCGGAGGCCGTCGCCGAGGCACGGGTCGAAGAGCGCTGGCGTCGCTCGCTAGAGGCGTCGGCCGCGCTTCACGACGCGATCGCGGCCACCGGACTGACCGAGGTCGCGCCCTACGCGGTGGCGATGGCCTATCGGGTCCGCTTCTACATGGACATGAACGCGCGAGAGGCCATGCACCTCATCGAGCTGCGCAGCGCACCACAGGGCCACCCGGCATACCGGCGCATCTCGCAGACGATGCATCGACTCATCGCCGAGCGGGCGGGCCATCGTGCGCTCGCCGCAGCGATGACGTTTGCCGACCATTCGGAGGTGGCGCTCGAGCGCCTCGAGGCCGAGCGCGCGGCCGAGCGCCGACGGGGCCAGGAACGCTCATGAGCACGGTCACGGCGGCCACTGAGACCGCCCTCCGCACGCGCGTGCGTGACTACTTACGCGACAACGGCACGCAGGCGCCGACGGCACTCATCCGACGCCGCGTCGCGACGGCCTTCGACAATCTAGAGAAGTGTCTGCGCGCGGTCGATGCTGATCGGGCGGCACGGCGCGCCTGGCCGGCGGAGTGGAGCCTGCACGAGCTCGCCGATCACGTGGTGGAAACGCATCGGCCCTCGCGCGACGAGCTACGCGATCTGCTCGCCGGCCGTCGCCCCGCGGGTCCGCCGATTCCCGCGGCGCTGCAGTCGAAGGATCCCCTCGCGCGACCGTGGCCGGCCATGCTCGACGATCTCGCGTGCGTGCACGCGGAGATCGTCGCCGATCTCGGCGCGGCGCCCGACGACTGGCCGACCGACGTGCAAGCGCGTGTCGTGGTCGTGATGAACGCGGAGGGGACCGATGGCGCGATCGTGCCGCTGACGTGGGAGGACGAGATCGACTGGAAGGCCTACGCGGTCTTCTTGCGACTGCACGCCATCGATCACCTCAACCAGGCGCGCAAGGTGATCGCAGCGCTCAATCCCTGATCCAGGAGTCCACCGGAGGAATCTCCGGTGGCCTGCCGCGATCGAGTCGCCGCAGTGCCTCGACCTCGGCACGGCGGTACAGTCGCCGCCGCTTGGTGCCCTCGCGGTACGATTTCAAAATTCCGCGGCTGACGTACGCATAAAGGGTCGCGGGCTTCACGCCGAGCATTCGTGCCGCGTCATCGCCCGTGAGGTATTCCTCGCCGTCCACCACGATGGTCGTCACCACGGCCCCCACGCTACCAGCGTCCCGCTGGCCCGGTCGAGCCCCGATTCATACGTATCATGTCTAATCAATATAAATCATGTATAATCAATTAAGGATCGAAACAGAGTCCGGGAGGCTGACCATGGACGACAGCGGCTGGAAAGCGGGGCTGGAAGACGTGATCGCGGCGCGCTCGGCGGTCTGCGCCATCGACGGCGCAGCGGGGCGGCTCTTCTATCGCGGCTACGAGATCGGTGAGCTCGCGGGGACCGTGCCGTTCGAGGACGTCACGTCACTCTTGTGGACCGGCGAGCGTCCCGACCCGGCGCAGGCGGCCAGCTTCCGTGGCCGTCTCGCGGCCTCGCGTGGGCTGCCGGCCCCGATCGAGGCGCTGCTACGGACATTGCCGCGCAGCTGCCATCCGCTCGACGCCCTGCGCACGGCGATCTCGTTCGACGCCGCGCTGGATCCGGACGCCGCCGACAACAGCGCCGCCGCTAATCTCCGCAAGTCGTTTCGGCTGATGGTCCGCGTTCCGGAGGTCGTCGGCGCGTGGCATCGCATCCGCACCGGTCGCGCGCCGGCGCCGGCGTCGTCCGGCGGCTCACACGCGGCGTACGTGCTGCAGCTGCTCGACGGCGTCGAGCCGAGCGCGGACGTCGCACGCGTGATGGACGTGGTGCTCACGCTGCACGCCGACCACGAGTTCAACGCCTCCACGTTCGCCGCCCGCGTCGCGGTGGCCACGCTGGCCGACCTGCACGCCGCGGTCGTGGCCGCCATCGCCACGCTCAAGGGCCCGCGTCATGGCGGCGCCAACGAGGACGTGCTGCGCATGCTGCAGGAGATCGGCGACCCGGCAAAAGCGGAGGCCTTCGTCGACGCCCGCCTGGGTGCGCGCGGCACGCTCACCAAGGCTGAGCGGGCCGACCCCAAGGCGCGCATGCCGGGATTCGGCCACCGCGTCTACCGGGTCGACGACGCCCGCGCGCGCGTGCTGCGCGGCATGGCGAAAACGATGGCGGAAGCGACCGGACGCGCGCGGCTGTTCGAGGTGGCCGAACGCCTGTACGACGCCATGAAAGCGCGCACCGAGCTGCCCGTGAACGTCGACTTCTTTTCCGCAGTCGTGTACGACGCGCTCGGGATCCCGGCCGATTTGTGCACGTCGATCTTCGCGATCGGACGAGTCGCGGGGTGGTGCGCCCACGCGATGGAGCAGTACGCGGACAACCGGCTGATTCGGCCGCGCGCCGATTACATCGGCGTCGCGCCGCGGCGGCTCATCGCCTCGATGCGGGAGGCTTAACGCACCGGCGTCTTGACCAGCACGCCGCACGCGATGCGGGCGCCGGCGTTACCGGTCGGGTCGGTTTTGAAGTCGTCGGGACTGGCGTGGATGATCAGCGCGCTTCCGTCGGCGTCCCACACCGTCGTGGGGCCCGATCCGAGTGTGAGCTGCTCCGTCGTGGTCTCCATGCGTCCGTTGCCGTCCGGAGCGACGGTGAGATTCGGCAGGTCACCCGCGTGCGAGCCCGCCGGGTTCAGGGCGCCGTGCTGCTTGCCCGTCGGATTGAAGTGCGGGCCGGCACTCGTGAAGTCCGGCGGATCGCACTTGCCGACGCTATGCACGTGCACGGCGTGCGCTCCCGGCGCCAGGCCCGTCGTCTCGACCAGAATCCTCACGACGTTGCCCGCCTGCGTGAAGCGCGCCGTGCCCACCGGCTGACCGGACGCGTTCCGCAGCTCGGCCAGCCCTGCGGTGTCGCTTCCGTTCCGCATGCCGGCGCAGCCGGCCAGCATCACCGCGACGAGGACAAGGCCGGCGCGCCTCATGCGTTGTCTCCATCGCGCGTGAAGTCGTGCTTGGCGCGCGCGAGCGCGTCGGGCGAAGCCAACAGATCGATGGCCGTGAGCGCCAGCGCCTTCGCGCCCGCCACCATGCCGGCGCGCGCGAGCGGCGAGCGCGCCCACTGGGCGAATTCGCGCGAGTGACCGGGCACGCCGTCCGGGGAGATGCGGATGTAGGGATGGATCGTCGGCATCCGCTGGCTGACGTTGCCACAGTCGGTCGAGCCGAAACCCGCCTGGCCGTCGTCGGGATCCTCGGGAAAGTCGATGTATTCGAGGTTGCGCTTGAACGCCTCGGCCATCGTCGGATTCGCCCGCAGCGGCTCGTGCACGGTCGGATCCGCGGTGACCTGCACGCGGCATCCCGTCGCCGCGGCGGCGCCCTCGGCGGCCCCGGTGAAGCGCCGGAGGAGCTCACGGCAATATGCCACGGTCGTGGCTCGCAGATAAAACTCGGCGCTCGTGTACTCCGGGATGATGTTCGCCTGGTCGCCGCCCTTGGTGATCACGCCGTGGATGCGTGCGTCGACGCGGATCTGCTGGCGCATCGCATCCAGCGCGTTGAACAGCGAAATGACGGCGTTCAGCGCGTTGATCCCGCGCCACGGCCACGACGACGCGTGCGCCGCCTGGCCGAAGAACTCGACCTTCACTTTGATGATGCCCAGGCTCGGGCGCCAGACCTGCGTGCCGCAGCGGCCGTGGATCATCATCGCGGCGTCCACGCCGTCGAACACGCCGGCGTCCATCAACTTCACCTTTCCGGCTCCGCCCTCTTCGGCCGGCGTGCCAATGACCTGCACGCGGCCGGCAAACGGCAGCACGCCGAGCGCGGCGAGCGCCGCGCCGGCGCCGACGCCGGCGGTCGCGATGACGTTGTGGCCGCACGCGTGGCCGATGCCGGGAAGCGCGTCGTACTCGGCCATGATGGCGATCGTCGGTCCCACGCCGCTGCCGGCGATCGTCGCGCGAAATGCCGTCGGCAGGCCGCCGACGCCTCGCTCGACGTGCGCACCGTGCTTTTCGAGGAACTCGGTCAGCCAGCCGTGCGCCTTTTCTTCCTTGAACGCGAGCTCGGGCGTGTCGTGAATGCGGTGCGACAGTCGCTCGAGATCGTCGGCGAGACGATCGACGGCGTCGGTGACCTTGGGCTTGACGGCGTCGCCGGTGGTCATCGCCGTGCCGCCTGGGCATCCTTTGCCGCGTCGAACTCGATCCGCGCGTCCTTCACGAGCGCGGGATTGGCGAGCAGGTCGCAGGTGGTCATGGCCATGATCTTGGCGGAGGCCAGCATTCCGTCGCGCGCCAGCGGCTTCACCGCCGCCTGCTCGAAATCGCGAGAGTGGATCGGCGTGCCTTCGGGCGCGATCTGCACCATCGGCTGAATGGCGGGAATGACCTGACTCACGTTGCCGACGTCGGACGAGCCCACGCGATCGCGGCTCTCGGGCGTCTCGACGACGCCCAGCGTCCGCGCATTCGCGCGGAACAGCTCGAGCAGGGTCGCGTTGCGCTTCATCGGCTCGTACACCGTGTCGGTATGCTGAACGATCTTGAGCGTGCAAGCGGTCGCCTTGGCAGCGCCTTCGGCGCACGCGATGACACGCTTCTGCAGCGCCCACATGTAGTCGAGGTCGGCGGCGCGCACATAGAACACCGCCGAGGCGAACTCCGGGATGATGTTGGCCGCGGCGCCGCCGCTGGTCACGATGCCGTGGATGCGTGACTCGGGACGGATCTGCTGACGCAGCATGCTCACGTTGTTGAACGTCTGAATGACCGCGTCGAGGGCATTCACGCCTTCCCACGGGTCCGCCGATGCATGGGCGGCTTTGCCCGTGAACTCGAAGCCCGTCCGGACGATTCCGAGCAGGTCCTGGTGCATGATCCAGCGGTCGAAGCCGTGGATCATCATCGCGGCGTCGACGTTCTTGAAAACGCCGCCGTTGATCAGCTTCACCTTGCCGCCGCCGCCTTCCTCGGCGGGGGTCCCGATGACCTGGATCCGTCCCTTCGGCAAACGATCTCGAACGGCGGCCAGCGCCGCGCCCGCGCCCGCACCGGCGGCGGCGATCACGTTGTGGCCGCAGGCGTGACCGATGCCCGGCAACGCGTCGTACTCGCACAGGATGGCGACCGTCGGTCCGTCTCCGGTTTCGAGCGTGCCCCGAAACGCCGTCTGGACGCCGGCGACCCCCCGCTCGACCTTGAAGCCCTGCTTGTCGAGGAATTCCGCCAGCCATGCCGCGGCCTTGACCTCGTGATAGGCGAGCTCCGGGTTGTCGTGAATCTGTCGCGACAGCGTTTCGAGATCGGCCGCAAGGCGGTCGACGGCCGGTCCGATGAGATCTTTGACAGCGCTCATGGCGAGTCTCCCGACGAGTCGATTCGGCCGCGCCGCGGCCGACGGACACTATACACCGGAGCCCGACTGGCGGCCCCGCGATGGGAAAAGTTTTTCCCTATACAGTCGAGCTTCTCGTGGCCGCGCGAAAAGCGGCGCGATATCCTCCATGCGCATGTCTGTCGAAGCAGCCGCACCGACCTCTCCATTGCGGCGGCACCTGTTATTGCTCGTGGTCGCCGCGATCGTGCCGGTGCTCGTCTACGCGACGATCATGGTCGTCGTCTTCGGCCGCGGCGAGCGCTGGTCGACCGAACGCGGGCTGCGCGGCACGACGCGCGCGCTCACGCTGGCCGTGGACCGTGAGATCGAGACCTCGATCAAGGCGCTCGAGACGTTGGCTGCGTCGCTGCACCTCGATGCCGACGACTACAACATGTTCGAGCGCCACGCCGGACGCGTGCTATTTACGCAGCCCGGGTGGCGCGCCATCATCTTGACCGACGCGCGAGGCGAGGTATCGCTCAGAACGTCGCGCGTCGGCGTGGTCGCGGCGCGCACGTCGCTCGCCGACCGCCCGTACTTCCGAGAGATGACGCAGCTGCTCCGGCCGGCGTTGTCGGACGTGCTGCGGGATCGCACGACGGGCGTGCCGACCATCGCGATCGTGGTGCCGGTAGTGCGTGGCGGTCGCCTCCGTCATGGCCTCGGCGTCGATCTCGAGCCTGACGCGCTGAGCCGCTTTCTCGCCTCGCAGAGCCTGCCGTCCGACTGGACGGGCACGATCGTGGATCGCGAGGGCTTCGTCGTCGCGCGCAGCCGTGTTCCCCAGGCCTGGCTCGGCCGGCCGGCGGGTGCGCTCCTCGGCGGCCTCGGGGGTGACGCCGGATGGATCCGTGGCGTCGACGCCGACGGCGTCGCCGCGTATGCCGCGTACAGCCGGTCCGCGTTCACGGGATGGACGGTCGCGATCACCGTGCCCGCGAAGACGGTGGACGCGCCGCTACGCGACTCGCTGTTGCTGGCGACCGCCGGCGGTCTGCTGGTGCTCGCGGGTGGCTCGCTGCTCGCGCTGATCGTCGGGCGGCGGATCGCTCGTCCGATTCTGCGGCTGGTACAAGTGGCGGAGGCGTTGGGCCAGGGACGCGCCAGCGCGCCGACGGGGAGCGCGGTCACTGAGGTCAATCAGCTCGCCGCCGCGCTGCAAGCCGCGGCACGCGATCGCGAGCGCTTCGAGCGCGCGCTGCGCGACAGCGAGGCGCAGCTGCGCGCGATCTTTTCGTCGACGCTCGACGCCATCGTCGTGCTCGACAGCGAAGGTAAAACCATCGACGCCAACCCGGCTGCCGAGGATCTGTTCGGCCTCCCGCGCGAGCAGCTGCTCGGACGCAGCCTGCATGAGGCCGCGGCCGTGGGTGAAACCGCCGCGGTCTGGCGCGATCTGCTGGCCAAAGGCGCGGTCGTCGGCGTGTTCCGCCTGCTGCGGCCCGACGGCACGCAGCGTGACGTCGAGGTGTCCGCAACCGCCGACGTGCTGCCGGGGCGTCACGTCGCAGTGATTCGCGATGTCACCGAGCGTCGCCAGATGGAGGAGGACTTGCGGCGCAGCGAGCGGGAGGCGACGGCGGTGGCCGACCTTTCGCGTCGTATCAACGAGCACCTCGATCTCGACGCCATCCTTACCTTCGTCTGCGAGACGGCCCGAGACGTGTGTGGCGCGGACTCCGCCGCGATCGCGTTGCCGGATGTCGACGCACGCGACGTGATGGTGTTCCGCCAGCGCTCACCGGTCGAGGGTCGGCCGCCGGACGTCGACCGGATCGAGCGCGGCCGCGGCTTCGGCGGGCTCGTGATGGCGACGGGGCGCCCGCTGCGGAGCACCGATCATCTCGGCCTCGCGGTACTCGCCGTGCCGATCGTCGATGACGGCGTGGCGGGGCTGTTGTATGTGGCGAATCGAGCGCGATGGCCGTTCAGCGATGCCGATGAGGCGCTGCTGCTGAGGCTGGCGGAGCAGGCGACATCGGCCATCCGCAATGCCCGCCTGCTCGAGCGCGAGAAGGCGGCGCGCGCCGACTTCGAGGCGGCGAATCGCTCGAAGGACGATTTCCTGGCGACGCTCTCGCACGAGCTGCGAACGCCGCTGACCGCCATGCTCGGCTGGGTACGCATGCTCCGCGCGGCGCGGCTGAGCCCCGAGCAGGCGACGCGGGCGCTGGAGACCATCGAGCGCAACACGCTGTGGCAGGCCAAGCTCATCGACGATCTCCTCGACGTCTCACGCATCATCTCGGGCAAGATGCAGCTCGAGCGGCAGGTGGTCGATGTCGGCGGCGTCGTCGGCGCGGCCCTGGAGGCGCTGCGACGCGACGCCGACGCGAAGAGCGTGGCGCTCGACGTCGAGCTCGCGCCCGGCGCGACCATCGTAAACGGCGATCCCGTGAGGCTCGCACAGGTCGTGGCCAATCTCGTCTCCAACGCCATCAAATTCACACCGGCCGAAGGCCGCGTCGCCGTCGAGCTTGCACGAGAGCACAGCCAGGGCGTCATCACGGTGCGCGACACCGGCGCCGGCATCGAGGCGGCGCTGTTGCCGCACGTGTTCGATCGCTTCCGACAGGGCCAGGGTGGTCGCGGCGCGGGCGGTCTCGGGCTGGGGCTCGCCATCGTTCGGCATATCGTGACGCTTCACGGCGGCACCGTCACCGCGCACAGCGACGGACCGGGGCGCGGCGCGGTGTTCACGGTGACGCTGCCGCTGAGCGCCGTGTCGCGTGGACCGATCGCCAGCAGCATTCCGCGGGCCGCGCGCGTGGCGCGCCCACTCGAAGGCGTCCGCATTCTCGCGGTCGACGACCATCCGGATGCGCGCGAGCTCGTTCGTGTCGCGCTCACCGATCGCGGCGCGGAGGTCCATACCGCGTCTTCGGTGAGCGAAGCGCTCGCGGCCCTCGAGGACTTTGCCGTCGACGTGCTCGTGAGCGACCTCGGCATGCCGGGCGCCGACGGTTTTGGGCTGGTCGCCCAGGTTCGCGAGCGGGAGCGGACAGATGGCCGCGCGCCGATGGTCGCCATCGCGCTCACGGCGTATGCGAGCCTGAACGACCGCAGCCAGGCGCTCGCCGCGGGGTTCGATCTCCACGTGGCCAAGCCGGTGGACCCCGACGCTCTCACCGACGCCGTGACCGGCGCTCTCGAGCGCGCGCAGCGGACGGGACGCCGCGCCGGCTGAGCCAGCGCCATGACGTCCGCAGCAAACGCGAAGGCGGGCGACGCGAAGCTTTAGAGCGCGCTCGCTACCGAAGCTTGGTCCACAACAGAATGAGCAACATCGAGAACGAGAACACCTGCCACGCGTACAGTTTGATGTCTTCAGCCAGCGCGGCGAGATGTGAAGGTGCGCTGGGCACGTCGAGAGCGACTCGAATGAGATGATCGGCGATCGGCGTTTCGCGCATGATCACCGCAATCCCGAACGCGATTGCCGCGAGTCCGATTCCCCAGGCGATCAGCCTGGAACCACCCATCGGCCGCTCCTTTCAATCGAGACGCTGCGTGCGCCCTGGTTTCTTGCGCAGACGGGGTTCCGCCCAGCTTGCTGTCTTGCGTGGCTTGCGTACTGAGTGCCAAGCCGCGCGGTATGCGAATACTGCCGAGAAATCGAGGGCGAGCGAGACCGCGCCGAGGCGTTAGTGCCGCGGCGGCAGGCAGACTGGCACGCGTGTTCGCCACAACAACACCACGCACATTGAACCCGAATCATAGGCGGAGCTAGAAGCTCGCCATTGGTCGAATCGACTTGATCTATTCCGGGTGTTCCGTAGAGTTACGAGCGCCCGAATGTCCGCTCCCCATGACCTCGCGGGTCTGACCGTGCTCGTGGTGCATGACGATCTCGATATCGTCCAGATCCTCGCCAGCTTCCTGAGGACCTGCGGAGCAACTGCCCTCGCGGCCGTGACCGTCGGCGGCGCGCTCGCCTACATCGATGAAGCGCGGAAGCTCGATGCCGTGGTTGCAGACATTGCGATGCCCGGGATCAATGCAGTGGAGCTCGCACGGAAGCTCCGACGTAATCCGCTGCGGAACGGACTGCCAATCATCGGCCTCACCGGCCACTACGCGGAGCATCCGAGTCGGCAGGCATTCGACGCGCTTGTGAGGAAGCCCGTGGATCTCGACGACCTCGCCGCGACGATTGTATTGCTGACACGACGCTGACCGAGCGGCGTGAAGGAGCGTTAACCGCGCGACATCGACATGTAACGATCGATGGGTCGCGGTGTGTTAAGCTTCAGACCGCTTGGGGTTGTTGCAGTGCCGACCTTAGTAGCAGAGATGATCCGCAACAAGCTTGCCGTGGGTACCCTGCCTCATGACGACCCGGTCAGGCTTCGAGCTGGCAGAGGAAGCGGCAGTCCGTGTGCTGGATGCGGGGAGCTGATCCTCGGCACAGAGCCCGAGTACGCGCCGCAGTACAACGACCCGCGTCCGGTGGTTCGGTTCCATGGGCGGTGCTACGGCATCTGGGATGCCGAGCGCTACCCTCGCCTGATCTGAGATCACCTGAGCGGACTCCAGATCACCTGCGCGTCGCGCCACAACGACGCCACAAGACGCCGTGCAGCAGGTAGAATCACAGGCGCGATTTGCTCCGCACGCGCCCGTAGCTCAGTTGGATAGAGCATCAGCCTTCGAAGCTGAGGGTCGGGGGTTCGATTCCCTCCGGGCGCGCCAACTACAACAGCTACTTCTGCGACGCGCCTCCGACCGCGACGGGCTCATGTGTGGGCTCTCCGGCGGACGCCGGGTCCATCGGATCGGCGTGAGTCGCTGACCGGTCCACGGCGGGCAACGAGCAGCGACCCGCACGCGTAGAAGCACGCGATCACGCCTCCTACGCTACGCCGAGCTTTTTCCGCGCGAGCGCGGCGCCGGCCGCGAGCCGCTTGAGCTTCTCGAACGCCAGCCACCGCGGCACGGGGAAAAATCCGCAGTCGGGGACGGCGGACAGCCTGTCGACGGGGATGTACTTCGCACAGAGCGCGATGCGTTCGGCCACTTCCTCCGGCGGCTCCAGATAGAACGACTTGACGTCGACCACGCCGCAAGCGACCTCGCGATCGACGCCGTAGTCCTTCCAGTCTTCGATCTCCGCCATCTCGCGGTTGGCGTACTCGAACACGAACTGATCGCACCGCGCGGACTTGAGCGCCGGGAACATCCAGCGATAGGACCGCTTGCCGCGCGGGCGCGACAGCAAGTTGCCGAAGCAGACGTGAAGGCCGATCTTGGCGCGCACGCCATCGACACACGCGTTGAACATCTTCACGTACTCGTCGATCTGTCCGGGTACGATCGCCGCCGACGGCTCGTCGATCTGGATCCAGTCGGCGCCGGCCGTGACGAGCGCCTTCAGCTCGGCGTTGACCGCGGGGACCATGTCCCAGGTGAGCGCCAGGCGATCGCCGTTGTAGGCATCGCCGGGGCGGATCTGGATGTGGATCGAGAGCGTCACCGGCCCCGGGACGGTTGCCTTCACGGGCTTGTCGGTCTGCGTTTTGAGATATTTGAACTCGTCGACGACGCCGAGCCCCGTGGGCACGCTGACGCGGCCGACCGCGCGGTAGCGCGGCACGCTGTCGTACGCGTACAGCCCCGTCTTGCGCAGCGGCTCGACGTCCTCGAGCCCCTGCATCTTCCCGTAGAACGTCTGCACGAAGAAGAACCGGCGCATCTCGCCGTCGCAGATCACGTCGATGCCGGCGCGTTCCTGGTCGCGGATGGCGAGCTGCGTCGCGTCGTCGAACGTCTCCTTGACGTCGGTCTGGCCGTAGTCGCCGGCCTTGATCTTCTCGAGCGCCCCCCAGAACCAACCGGGGAACCCGTGACTGCCCATGACGTGCGTGGGAATGAGCGGCAGCGTTGCGGGCATCTCAGCAATCCTTTCCTCGGTGTCGTGTCAGAACAGATGCTTCTGGATTTTCCCGACGGACGTGCGCGGGAAGGTTTCCCGGAACTCGATGACGTCGGGCACCTTGAACGCCGACAGCCGCTGCCGGCACCACGCGATCAGCTCGGGTGCGGCGACGGCGGCGGGCTCGCGCACGATCACGTACGCCTTGATGGACTGGTCGCGGACGGGATCGGGCACCCCGACCACCGCCGCATCGAACACCGCCGGATGCTGCTTCAGCACGTCCTCCACCTCGGACGCAGAGACGTTCTCACCGGCGCGCTTGATCATGTCCTTCTTTCGGTCCACGAAGAAGAACCAGCCGTCCGCGTCGGCGTAGGCCTGATCCCCCGAGTAGAGCCAGCCGTCGCGCAACGTCGCGGCCGTGGCCTCCTCGTTCTTGAAGTAGCCCTTCATCAGCGACACACCCGGGACGCCGCGCACGATGAGCTCGCCGGTCGTGCCGGGCGGCACCTCACGGCCCGCCTCGTCGACGATCTTCACCTCGTAGCCGAGCACCGGCATCCCCATCGACAGCGGCTTCGGCGGCAGGTCGAGCGGATGCATGAGCGGCAGCGACATCGTCTCCGTCATCCCCCAGATCTGCATGAGCGGAGCTCGGAAGCGTGCGTGCCATTCGGCGAATTGCTCCCGCGTGATGTTCTGTGCGTACGAGCACGCGCGCAGCCGGGTACGCGCCTCGTCGGGATGCGGCGCCTGCGCCAGCAGCATGCGGATCGGCGCCGCGAACAGCGCCGCCAGCGTGGCCTCGTGCTCGATCGCCTGCGCGACGAAGCGGCTCGCGCTGAAGCGTTCCATGATCGCGACGCTGCCGCCGGTCAACAGCATCGGGATGAAGGCGTGGAGCTGCGCGCCGGCGTGGAAGAGCGGCAGCACGATGAGGTGCCGGTCCGACGGCCCTGCGCGCATCGCCTTGGCCATCACCTCGCCGCCGTAGATGTAGTTGGCATGCGTGAGCAGCACGCCCTTCGGCTTCGAGGTCGTGCCGGAGGTGTACTGCATCGAGATGTCGTCGCACGAGGCGACGCTCGCTGCGGGCGCTGTCGAGGGCATGTCGGCCACCACGCCGGCGAGCGGCCGAACATCGATCACGTGCTCGAGCCTCGGGCAGCGGGCGCGGGCGGCGTGACAGGCCGCCGCGTACGCCGGCTCCGTCAGCGACACGCGGGCCTCCGAGTGCTCGAAGATGTAGGCCAGCTCGTCCGCGGTGGAGACCGGGTTCGTGGGGACGATCACGGTGCCGGTCTTCGCCGCGGCCAGCCAGAAGATCACGAACTCGGGACCGTTGCCGAGATGTAGGTTCAGCGTGTCCCCGTGCTTGAGCCCGCGCGCGAGGAGGAAATGCGCCGCGCGATTGACGTCGCGGTCGAGCTCCTCCCACGACCAGCGCCGGCCGTCCTCGGCGATCAGGAACACGCGCGCGCCCAAGCGTCGCGCCTTGTCCTCGAGTGCGGTGCCGAGCGTGCGGGTGCCGACGATGTCCATCATGCGCGTCCGATCTCGAGGCGGTCGGCCGCCGCGGTGATCTCCCCGGACATCAGTGCCAGCTGCACGCGCGCGAACGCGGGATCGTCGACCCCGACGTCGATGGACCAGCAGAGCGGGACGCCCGCGTCGACGAGACGGCGTTGCAGCTCGCGGCGTGCCGTGGGGCTCGCGTGCACGGCCGCGGGGTCCTGCCTCGTGTCGAGCGCGAACGCGGCCAGCAACCCGGCCGATTCGCCCACGTTCCATTCCACCGGGTGGAGTCTAAAGCACCCGTTCGTGATGTGGGTGGTGCCGAGATTCTTGGCGCCCGCGAGCAGATTCTTCACGCGCACGGCGATCAGCGCGCCCATCGGGATCTGAAAGGGCTTCGTCCGGCATGAGGCGCCAGCGTCGTCCGGGCACGCGCAGCGATGGATGTCGATCGGATACCAGCCGACGCCCACGGAATCCTCGACGTGCCGCGCCCGCGCCGTGGGGTTAAAGTCGGCCGACACGTCCTGCTCGACGATGCGGCCACGTGCGACGAGCCGGCGGCTCTCGCGGATGTAGGGGTACTTGCCGAGCGCGTCGGCCGTGTCGAAGACGTCCGGGCGCGGCTTCAGCTCCGGGAACCCGGGCGCGCCACCGGGCCGGGGCGCCTCGGTCTGCAACCAGTGGAGGAAGCCGAGACTCACGCGCTTGGCGTCCTGGAGCGCTCGCGCCTGCTCTTCGGGCGTGCGGTCGACGATGTTCACGTCGCGGTAGTCGTTGCCCGGCCAATTGAACATCGTCACGTCATGCGCGAACCGCCCCGGGAACTTCGCGGCGTCGACGAGCCGGCGGTACGTCCAGAGCCCGCCTTTCGTGCCGGGCGCCCGGTCCATCACCTGGTAGTCGAGCCACGTCGTCTCCTCACCGTAGATCTCTCCGCCGTGTACGTGAATGCGGAGCGAGTACGGCTGAGCGTCACGATAGTGCTCGTAGTTCGCCGGCTTCGCGATCACGTGACGTTCGCCGTCGTCTGCCTTCTCGAGCACGAACGTGTAGGTGAAGCTCTGCACGCACTCGGGCTTTGCCACGGCGGGCTGCGCGTGCGGCTCTCCCGTCTGGGCGATCGTCTCGGCGCCACTGACGTACTCGGCGCCGGCGAGCGGCAGGACGTCGCCGAGCTCGGTGGCGTCGATGACGACGGCAGGGACGAACCGCGTCCACCGGCGGACGTCGTCGAGGTGCACCCCGGTGACGGCGGCGATGCGGTCGTTCGCGGTGTCGACGCTCCAGGCCTTGGTACGACGGAAGACGCGCAGGCGGCCGCTGTCGACGTGTCGTGCAAGCATCGATTCGAGCACGGCCAGCGCGACGCGCGGCTCGAAGGCCAGCCGCGTCACCCAGCAGGTACCTGGGTTGGGGTGCCGCTCGGCCGCCAGGATGGGCGACAGCGCGCGATACTGGGCGCGGATGCCCTCGCGCAGCGCATAGTACGAGCGCGTTCCGCCGAATCGCTCGATGTGCTCGTGCTCGTCGAGTGCGGAGACGCCCTGCACGGTGAGTTGTCCGCCGATCCAGTCGGTTTCCTCGGTAAGGCACACGGTCCGTCCCGCGCTGGCGGCGGCGAGCGCGGCGGCCACGCCACCGGTGCCGCTGCCGACGACCAGCACGTCACAACGCACCTCCTCGACGCGATCCGGCGCGAGCCCCCACCGCACGGCGTCTGCCGGGGCGCCGGCCGCGCGCACGGCCATGACGTCGAGCACGTCGCGCGTGACGGCGGATGGGCTCATGCGCCGAGATAGAGCTTGCGCACCATGTCGGTCTTCGCTAGTTCCGCGGCGGCCCCTTCCAGCGACACGTGGCCGGATTCGAGCACGTACACGCGATCGGCGAGCTCGAGCGCCATCGCCGCGTTCTGCTCGACGAGCAGGATGGTCAACCCGCGCTCCGCCAGCCGCCGGATCGTCTGGCCGATCTCGCTGACGACGATGGGGGCCAGGCCGAGCGACGGCTCGTCGAGCAACAGACACTTCGGCCGCGCCATGAGACCGCGCGCGATCGCGAGCATCTGCTGCTCGCCGCCGGAGAGCGACCCCGCGCGCTGAGTGTGCCGCTCGCGCAGGCGCGGGAACAGTTCGTACACCGCCTCGAGGTCGCCGCCTAGCGCGTTGCGGTCGGTGCGCTGATACGCACCCATGCGCAGATTTTCGAGGACGGTGAACTTGGGAAAGATCTGTCGGCCTTCGGGGACGAGCACGAGCCCGCGACGAACGCGCTCGAATGCGGGCACCGCGGTGATGTCCTGGTCGAGATAGCGCACGGCGCCGCGGGACGGCGTCTTCAGCCCGGCCACGGTTCGCAGCGTCGTCGTCTTGCCCGCCGCGTTCGGCCCGACGATCGCGACGATCTCGCGCTCGCGCACGCGCAGCGACACGCCGCGGAGCACGTGCACCTTGGAGTAGTGGCAGTGGACATCGGTGAGCTCAAGCATGCGCGCGGCCCAGATACGCCTCGACGACGGCGGGATCGTTCAGCACCTCGTCCGGGCGCCCCTCCGCCACCTTGCGCCCGTAGTTCAGCGCGATCACGCGCGCCGCGAGCCCACGCAGGAATCCGACCTTGTGATCGACGATGCACAGGGTCGTGCCGGTGTCGTGGAGCCGACGGAGCACCGCGGTGAGACGGTCGACTTCCTCGTGGCCGAGTCCGGAGGCGGGCTCGTCGAGCAAGAGCAGCTCGGGCTCGCACATGAGCGCCATGGCGAGGCCGAGCATCTTTTCCTCGCCGTACGACAGATTGCCGGCGGGTTGGTCGGCGGCGCGCGTGAGCTCGCACAGGGCCAACACCTCGCGAACGCGCTCGGCGAGCCGGCGGCCCGCGCGGCCGTCGATGCCGACCAGCGTGAGCGCCCGGTGCCCGCCGCGCGCATGCTTGAGGGCCAGATGACTCGCCACGAGCACGTTGTCGAAGACGCTGAGCTCGGCGAACACCTGGGGATTCTGAAACGTCTTCACGAGGCCGCGCGCCGCGATGACATCCGGGCGGAGCCGGTGGATCGGCTCACCCTTCCAGAGCACGGCGCCGTCGCTTGGCGGCACCATCCCCGCGATCACGCTGAGCAGCGTGGTCTTGCCGGACCCGTTCGGCCCGATGATGCCGACGATCTCGCCACGCGCGACGGTGAACGACACGTCGGAAACCGCGACGAGTCCGAGAAAACGCTTGGTGACGCCGCGCACCTCGAGCAAACTCCCCGCGCGGTCGCCGTTCACGCGGCCCGCCGCATACGCCATGCGCGCAGCGTCCCCACCACCCCGCGCGGCATCACGAGAATGGTGAAGATCAGGATCGCGCCGTACAGGATCGCGCGCGCCTCCGCGCGCAGATCGATGACGTGCGGCAGCGCCGTCAGCACGAACGAGCCGACGATCGGCCCCGTCAGCGTTCCCTGGCCGCCGAGCAGGACCATGGCGAGCACTTCCATCGACTGGTTGATACTCAGGTAGCCGGGGTCGATGTAACCAGTGTAGTAGCCGTAGAGTCCGCCCGCGAACGAGGCGAGCGCGTTGCCGATCGCGAACGAGACGAGCTTGTAGCGGAAGACGTTGATACCGAGCGTCCGCGCGAGGTCTTCGTTGAGCCGGATTGCGCCGAAGGCGCGGCCCATCCACGACTGGAGCACGCGCGCGCAAATCAACACGGTCGCGCCGAGCGCGGCCAGCGTGAGGTAATACCAGGCCACCGGCCCCCGGATCGCGACCAACCCCGTGCCCGGCCACCAGATCGTCGGCTTGCCCGACACGACGAGGCCGAGCGTGCCGTTGGTCACGCTGTTCCAGTTCACGATGATCAGGCGCAGCATCTCCGCGAACGCCAGCGTCACCACCGCGAAGTAGAAGGTCTTGAGCCGGAACTTGAAGCAGATGCTGCCGACCACGATCGCGAGCGCCACCGCGGCCGCGGCTGCCGGCAGCGTCGCGAGCCAGAACGGCAGCCGGGCGTGGAGCACGAGCAGGTGGGTGACGTAGGCGGACAACCCGAAGACCGCGGGATGGAACATCGACAGCTGGCCGGTGAAACCGAAGATCAGGTCGAACGTCACGGCCAGAATCCCCGACAGGAACGTATAGATGAAGATCGTCAGCACGAAGTCGCTGCGGATCGCGAGGGGGAGCGCGGCCAACGCGCCCCAGAGGACGAGGCGTCCGATCAGCTCTCGTCTCCGAACAGGCCGGCGGGGCGGAACAACAATATCGCCACGAGCACGGCGAGCCCGTACGCATCGCGGAACGCCGTCGGCAGGAAGATGGAGCCGACGGCCTCGATGACGCCGAGGATGACGCCGCCCCACAGCGAGCCCATGAGGCTCCCGATGCCGCCGAGGATCGCCGCCTCCATCCCTTTCAGCACGTACACGCCACCGAGCGACGGCTCGAGCGAATAGAGGCTCGCGTACAGCGCGCCGCCGAGACCGGCGAGCCCTGTCGAGTACAGCATGACCGCGGTGACCAGACGCTCGGTATGCACGCCCATGAGCGTGGCCGCCTCCGCGTTCTGCGCGTAGGCGAACGAGGCGCGCCCGAGCCACGTGCCGGCGAGCGCGGCATAGGTCAGCGCGATCACGACGACGATGACCGCGAACACCACGAGCTTCATCTTGGGCAGGCTCACGTCGCCCAACCGCAGCGCGCCGGGCAGTACGAAGTGCATCTCGATCGGGGTGGCCGACCAGTACCAGAGCACCGCGCTCTCGAAGACGGAGATGAGCCCGATCGACACGAGCAGACCGTTGACGAGATTGCCCCGCGTGAACCGGAAGAACGCCTTGTTGCAGACGTAGCCGGCCGCGGCTGCGATGAGCGCCGCCGGCACCACGGCCACCGGATACGGCAGCCGGCCGCGCTCGGCCAGTGCGAACGTGGCATAGGCGCCGATCATCATGAACTCACCGAGCGCGAAGTTGACGATGCCAGTGATCCCGAACGTGAGCGTGATCCCGAGCGCGATGATGCCGTACATCGAGCCGACGATCGCCCCGTTCAGGACCTGGCCGGCGACGAGCGAGAGCACGCTTCGGCGCGCCCTACTTCGGGTTGATGTGGCTGACCTCGATGGCGCCGCCTTTCTTGAGCCGGACGACATCGAAGTTGAAGATCTCCTCGCCCTTGTCGTCGAACCGCAGCCGCCAGAGCCCCTCATAGGTCATCGCCATGAGCGCGCGCTTCACGGCGGCGGGATCGTCGACCGTGCCCGCCTTCTTCATGGCCTCGACGAGCATGTAGACGTGGTCGTAGCACGACGACGAGCAGAGCGGCGCCTGGTCGTACGGGAAGTCGCGCTTGTAGAAGTCGCGGTAAGCCTTGATGAACTTCTGAACCTTCGGATCCTTCTTCTCGGCCTCCTCGAAGTACTTCGGCACGTAGACGACGTACTCGTCGAGCGCGTCCTTGTTCTTGAGCCCGGGGCCGAGAGAGCCGCGCACGAGGAAGAACTTCTTGAGCTGGCCGGTCTCCGTCGCCTGGCGCACGATGTCGTAGATGTACGAGTCCGCGTAGCCCGGGAAGAGATAGTCGGGCTTCCACGCCGCGATCTTCGCGAGGACGGTCGAGAAGTCCTTGGTGCCGGGCTCGAAGTAATCGAGCCGCGCCTCGATGCCCTTGTGCTTGAACATGCCGACGTAGATGTCCTCCATCACCTTGCCGCCCTGGTCGTTCTGGTACAGGAGCGCGATCTTCTTCACGCCCTGCTTGACGAGCTGGTCCACCATCAGCTCGCCGAAGCCGTTCGGCCCCGCGTCCCAGTTCCACGTGCGCATGAGGAACTCGTGGCCGGGCGTGCCGACGTAGTCGTGGATGCGCGTGGCGCCGCCCCACATGAGGATCTTGCCGTTGAACTCCGCGGCGTACGGTCGGATGGCAAGGAACACGTTCGAGAGGAATGGCCCGAAGATGTATTTCGCGCCGTCGACCTCGATGAGACGCTTGAGCTGCACCGAGGCTTCCTTGGGCTCACCGCGGGTATCGAGCGCGATCAGCTGCAGCGTGTAGGTCTTGCCGCCCACGCTGAACCCGCCGGCCTTGTTGATCTCGTCGACGGCGAGCGCGGTGCCCTGCGAGGACATCCAGCCGTAGATCGCATTGGCCCCCGTCTGCGCCTCGATCTGGCCGATCTTCACGACGTTCTGCGCCTCGGCCGAGGCAACAGCCAGCACGACGGCGAGCAGGCTCGCCACGATAACGTCCGTACGCTTCATTCGATCTCCCTCCGTGTTGGCGCTTCGAGAGCGGGCCCCGAGAACAGCTGCTTCGCGATGATCTCGCGCATGACTTCGGACGTGCCGGACGCGATCGTCCACAGTCGAACGTCGCGGAAGAAGCGCTCGACGGGAAACTCGCGCATGTAGCCGTAGCCGCCGTGCAGCTGCACCGCCTGGTAGGCGACGCGATTGGCGACCTCGGTCGCGTGCAGCTTCGCCATCGATACGGGGGTGGCGCACGGCTCGCCGTCGGCATACAGGCGCGCCGCGTGATACACGAGCTGGCGGGCGGCCTCGAGCTCGGTGGCGAGATCGGCCACGCGATGGCGCAACGCCTGCCGAGTTGCCAGCGGCGCGCCGAACGCGGACCGATTCTGCAAGTACGCGATCGTGTCGTCGAGCGCCTGGTCGGCGCCGGACAGCGCGAGCACGGCCGCGAGCAGCCGCTCGCGCTGCAGCCCGGCGGCGAGCTGGTGAAAGCCCCGCCCCTCGACGCCCAGCAGGTTCTCGGCGGGCACCGGGGTGTCGTGAAACACGAGCTCGGCGGTGTCGGAAGCCCGCATGCCGAGCTTGTCGAGCGTTCTACTCACCGTGAAGCCCGGGCGATCGCGCTCGACGAGGAACATCGAGATGCCGTCGTGGCGACGCTCGGCCGTGCCGGGCGCGGTGCGCGCGGCGACGAAGTAGAGATCGCCGTACACGCCGTTCGTGATGAAGATCTTGTTGCCGGTGAGCCGGTAGCCGACACCGTCGCGGACCGCGCGCGTCGTGAGCGCGGCCATGTCCGAGCCGGTGCCCGGCTCCGTAATCCCGAGCGCGCACACCGTCTCGCCGGCGATGATTTCGGGCAGGTATTTCCGCTTCTGAGCGTCGGTGCCGAAGCGGGTGAGCCAGGGCGTCGACATGTCGGTGTGGACGAGTACGCTGAACGCCACCCCGCCCGAGCGGCAGCGCGCCATCTCCTCGCCGAGCACGACGCTGGCCATGAAGTCGCCGCCGCCGCCCCCGTACTCCGCCGGAATGTCGAGGCCGAGGAAGCCGAGCTCGCCGAGACGCCGCCAGAACGTTTTCGGAATCTGCCCGGCCGCCTCCCACGCGTCGACGTGCGGGACGACCTCCTTCTCGATGAAGGCGCGCAGCGCTCGGCGCAGCATCTCGTGTTCCGCGGTGAACGGCGAGTGCGGCATGGGGCGCGATTATAGCGTGGCGAGGTGCCTCGGGGCCGTCAGGGCCGCGCGGCGCGCTTGCGCTCGAGGTCGCGCAGCTCGGTGCGCCGGATCTTGCCGCTGATCGTCTTCGGCAGGTCGTCGACGAACTCGATCTCGCGCGGATACTTGTAGGGCGCGGTCACACGCTTCACGTGCTCCTGAAGCTCGGCGGCAAGCTGCTCCGACGCCGTGAAGCCCGGCGCGAGGACGACGAACGCCTTCACGATCTCGCCGCGCAGAACGTCGGGCTTGGCGATCACCGCCGTCTCCGCCACGGCGGCGTGCTCCACGAGCGCGGACTCCACCTCGAAGGGTCCGATGCGGTACGAGGCGCTGTTGATAACGTCGTCGGCCCGACCCACGAACCAGACATAGCCGTCCTCGTCCATGGCGCCGCGATCGCCGGTGACGTACCAGTCGCCGCGGTGGCACTTCGCCGTCGCGTCCGCGTTCCTCCAGTATTCGCGGAACATCCCGACCGGACGCTCGGGCTTCACGCGGATCGCGATGTCGCCTTCGGTCCCACGCGGGAGCTCGTGACCGTCATCGTCGACGATCGCGAGCACGTGTCCCGGCGCCGCCGGCCCCATCGAGCCCGGCTTCCACGGCGTGGCGGGAAACGTTCCCGCGATCAGCACCGTCTCCGTCTGACCGTAGCCCTCGTAGATGTGATGCCCGGTGCCGTCCTTCCACGCCTCGACGACTTCGGGGTTCACCGCCTCGCCGGCCCCGAGACAATGACGCAGGGTGGGGAATTTGAACTTGCGGAGCGGCTCCTGCACGAACATGCGATACGCGGTGGGCGGCGCGAAGAACGTCGATATCGGAAACCGTTCGAACATCGCAAGGGTCTCCGCCGGCTCGAACTTCTTGCCGCGCGCATCCCACACGAAGAGGGCAGCGCCCATGTTCCACGGCGCGAAGAAGCAGGTCCACGCCGCCTGCGCCCAGCCCGTGTCCGAGATCGTCCAGTGCAGATCGTCCGGCGTGTTGTCGAGCCAGTACTTCCCCGTGATGACGTGGCCGATCGGATAGGACGCATGTGTGTGCAGCACCATCTTCGGATAGCCGGTGGTGCCGGACGTGAAGTAGATCATCATCGGATCGCCGCTGGCGTTGTCGGGATGCGGCATGTCGGCGCGCGCGCGCCCGACCAACGCCTCGTACTCTAGCCAGGCGCCGCTGCCCCGCCCGACGATGATGCGGTGCTTGACGCTCGGGCACTCCGCGAGCACGCGGTCGATCTTCCACTGGTTCTCCTCGTCCGTGATCACGACCGAGGCTTCGCAGATGCCGAGTCGATAGTGGATGTCCTTCGTCGTCAGCAGCGTGGTGCCGGGCACGGAAACAGCGCGCGCGCGCAGGCAGCCCAGCATGATTTCCCACCACTGGTACATGCGCGGCAGCATGACGAACACGCGCTCGCCCGCCGTCACCCCCAGCCCCGCGAAGAGGTTGGCGACGCGGCGCGATCGCTCACCGAGCTCCGCGAAGCTGAACCGCCGCGGCTGCCCGTCGGACGCGACCCAGAGCAGCGCCAGCTTCCCGGGATCGCACGCCCACGTGTCGAAGACGTCGAACGCCCAGTTAAAGCGTTCGGGGACCGAAAGCGAGAACTCCCGGCACGTCGTGGCGTAATCGGTCATGTTGCGCGCCATCGGATCCTCCCGGCCGGGCAGCATATCACTCGACCGCGACGCCTCCGTCGACCCACCCCAGCAGCTTGCTGAACGTTGCTTGACACGGCCCCGGTTCCGACAGATCGTGGCGCGCATCGAGGGACTCGTCGCACCCGACGTGATCGAGCGGACGGCCACCGTCGGGAGCACCTGCGCGACGTGGGTCGGAGTGTCTCTGGGGCGGGGAGGCAGCGTCGGGAAATGGGGGGCGACCTGTCCGCGCACGGTGTGCACCTCGTCGGCAGCGTCCCGCTCGCCAACGCAGAGTCCGTATTTCGACAGGTCGCGACGGCGATAGGCGATCGTCTCCGACGCATTCCTGACGGTGAAACGGGTCCGCGCTCCGATTGGATCGTCTGGCAGCTTCCGATCTTCACCTCGCAATCGGATCTCGAGATCGTCCCGCCCGCTCCCAACAGCTGGCGTCCGCTCCCACGTGTGCGGCTCGCCGACAGTGGCGGCGCGGATCGTGTGCGGTTCGAGGCTCTCGGATACGCCGAAGCGGCCATTGCGTCGTACCGCACGTTCGCGCGCCTGAAGCGAGACGCCGTCATTCCCGTCGCCTGCCGTTTTCAATGCTGCTTGCCCACGCCGCTTGCGCCGGTCTTCGCGTTCGTGGTCGGCGAGCATCAACCCGTGATCGAGCCGCTCTACGAGGCACGCCTGCTTGCGGAGCTCGACCAGATCCTTCGGGAGGTGCCCCACGATCAGCTTGCCATTCAGTGGGACACGAACTTCGAGTTCGGGATGCTCGAAGGCGTCTTTCCGGTGTGGTTCGACGACGTCAAGGGCGGCATCCTCGAGCGTCTACTTCGTCTCGCACGCCACGTTCCCCCCGATGTCGAGCTCGGCTATCACTTCTGCTACGGCGACGTGCAGCATCGCCACTTCACCGAGCCCGCGGACGCGAGGAAGCTCGTCGAGATCGCCAACGCGCTGTCAGCGAGTCTGGGCCGCCCGCTCAACTGGATCCACATGCCCGTGCCACGCGGGCGGACCGACGGCGCATACTACGCGCCGCTCCGGGAGCTACGCTTGCGTCCGGAGACCGAGCTCTATCTGGGGCTCGTTCATCACACCGATGGCATCGACGGGACCGTGCGTCGCATCGACGTCGCCCGCCGCTTCACGTCGGGGTTTGGTATCGCGACCGAGTGCGGCTGGGGCCGTCGCGCCCCCGCGACACTCGACGAACTGTTGCGAATCCATCGGGAGCTCAGTCTTCCCGTTCACGACGCGAGCGTCGCGTCGCACCGTTTCGAGTGGCCGGCGGGATTTTCGCGCATCCCCGATGAGGCGTGGACGCACCACCCCGTAGATACCTTCGGCCTTCACTACGACACGGTGGAGAACCACGGGTGGTACAAGAACCTCGATCCGACGGTCGAGGACCTCGCGCGCCATCTCACTGGCGGACAGGTCCTGGTCGACTACTCGGGCGGCACCGGCATCCTACTCGACCGTCTCAAGCTGCGCGTGTTCGACCGGCGTTTCGGCGTCGTGATCGTCGACAGCTCGCCGAAGTTTTTGCGCGTCGCGCTCGGCAAATTCCACGACGACGACCGAGTGGCGTTCCGCTCTCTGCGGTGGCTCAAGGAGGACAAACGTCTCCAGCGCCTGGAAGAAGTGCTGGGGCCCGAGCTGCTTTCACGAGGCGTCGACGCGATTGCGTCGACGAACGCGATCCACCTCTACCTCGATCTGCCGGGGACCCTCGTGTCATGGGCGCACGTGCTCCGACCGGGCGGACGGGTGTTCGTCCAGTCGGGAAACATCCGCAATCCCGGGGCGAAGCCCGCCGAATGGGTGCTCGACGAGACCGTGTGGGCAATTCACGAAGTGGCCGTCGGGCTCGTGCGCAACGACGCACGCTACGCGGCGTATCGGCCCGCCCTCGACGACGAGGCGCGGATGGAAGCGTGGCTGGCATATCGCGACCGGGTGTTCGTCCCCGTGCGTCCGCTCGACTACTACCTGCGCTGTCTCAACGACGCGGGATTCGTCGTCGAAACGGCCACAGCGCGCGGGATCGAGGCGCGCGTGGACGACTGGTTCGAATTCCTGAGCGCGTATCACGATGCCGTTCTCGGATGGGTCGGCGGTATCTCGAAGGTCGAGGGCTCGATGGCGACCCCGGAGGCTGTGCGGGATCGTCTCGCGCTGATTCGCCACGCCATGGACACGCTCTTCGGCGGCCGGCCCTCATTTCGCTGCTGCTGGACGTACGTCAACGGCGCACGCGCCTGAAGCAGGTCGACAACGGAGTCACTATGCGCGTGACTCATCGAGGACTCCTCGTGAGCCCTCTGTTTCACCGGCTGCCCACGAGAGGGCCATGTCCGCTCCGCTCGAACGCGAGGGCGCGGAGTCCGTGGAAGCGGTGCAATGGGCAGCCGCTGACGTGCTGGCGCGGCTCGAGGCGCCCGAACCGGCTTCACACGACTGGATGGCGACTGACGAATCGCCAGCAGCTCGTCGAGCGCTTCACCGTCGCCGAGCTCGCGGCGCTTGCCCGCTTCTACAGCACGCCGGAAGGCTATCGCTGGTGCGCAAGGGCTCGCCTTTACTGCGACCGTTACTCCGATGCTCGAGCTCTCGGTGGCGGCTTGGGCGCGGACTACCGGAGCGGTGCCGGCGCGGTGATCGGCGCCGCGGTCGGCAACCGAGCTCCTTGTCGGTGGGGACGGCCGCCAGTCGAGCTGCTTGCCCGCGCCTCCGCGTCACCGAGGTGCCGTTCGAGGCGCAGGCAGCGGCGGCTCTTCGAGGGAACCGCCGGCGTGACGGTGCTATCGCAAGGGACCGCGAATCGCGTCGTCCAGGACGCGAGCCGTCCGCTCAAGCGCCTCTCCGCCCTCGCGGTCGTTTTGCTCCTCCATGTCTTGAAGGACTCCAGCCAGCTCATCGCAGCGTTCGCGAAGTGCCTCGGCCTGTTCACAACGCATCTCGATTCGATACATCGGGGGCCCGGACTTGGACGTCTCGACGGCCCTGAGGGCTCTCAGGCGCAGCGGCCCCAACGCGTTGTGACGGGGTTCCCAAGTCTCCCACTCTTTGAGGTCCCGATACGAATCGTTCAGCAGCGCCAGCACAGCATCGGCTTCCAGTTCGACGACAATCCTGCTCCTCGGGTCTCTGCATCTGTTCTCCATGCCGCCTATTAGACGACTCGCCGGTCGTAAAAGCGCGTTGTAACGCGATGACCCAAAACCCTTAACGCACGGTGCTCTTCGAAGGCTTATTTTCTCGCGCGTTGCCAAGGCAACTTGAAGGTGGTCAAAAAGAAATGATTATGGATCCTAGGTCATGGCAGACCAACTGAAGGCGGCTCGCCTAAAACTCGATAGAGCTGAAGAACATCTGCGCTCGTTCGATCGAGAGAGCGCCGATTGGCTCGAACAAACGAAATTCTGCCGATTCGCGATGAAGGAGGATGGTGACAAAGGCATCATTTCGGTAGACATCACCGCTGTGCCACCGGCCCGACTCTCAGCAATACTCGGCGACTGCCTTCAGAATCTCAGAGCGAGCCTCGATTACCTGTGTTGGGAGCTCGTCATTGCTAACAATCAAACACCCGGCAGGTGGACCGGATTCCCTATCTACCGGTCTTGGGATTACGTCAAGCGGCCCCAATTCCATCCGAATTGCGTGACCGGCATTGATTCAGAGGCAATCGCACTCATGGAGCGATTGCAGCCGTATTACGGAGGCAAGAACCCCGACATTAGCCCCCTATGGTTTCTTCACGAACTTTCGAACACTGACAAGCATCGCACGATCACGATCATTGTCGGGCAGGTCGTCATTGAGAAATTCAGGCTTGCTGCTGGTTCCACGGCTTTGAATCCGTTGTGGCTTGAAGCCGAAGTACTTCACGACGGCGAAGAATGCGCCACATTCCGCCTAAGGGACGTGGAGGCGGGTCAGACCGTACACGTGGAGGCCGAGACGCTCGGGTTCATAACTCTTGGCCCGGCATTGCCGTGGGGGGCATTCCCAGTATCCAGACATGTTGAGCACGCGTTGGATATTGCTCGAAACGTCGTGTTTCCGATGTTCGAGCCATTCTTTGCGTAGGCCCCCGATCTTCTAGTCCGCCAAGACTCGAACGAGTATTCGAGTCACGTCGTCTGACGCGTTTTTAACCTTCTAGGCTACGCGCCTCCCGCGCCGACGACGCCAACCAAGGCCTTCTGGTCCACGCTGCGGCCTCCTCGGCCCTTGTCCACCGCGTCGGAACGGTCCCATCTGGCGGCGGCGAGACCTACGTCCTTCCCTAGAACGTGAGAGGCAACAAATGAAGGCGATCACCGTAGAACCGATGAAAGGCTTCGCACAATTGGAAGATGTCCCAGATCCCGATGTCCGCGACGGCTCGGTGCTCGCGGAAGGCATCAGCGTGGGAGTCTGCGGCACTGACGTGGAGATTGCAGAGGGCAAATACGGACGGGCCGCTCCTGAAAAGACGCGCCTCGTGCTAGGTCATGAATCACTCGGCCGCGTAGTGGATCCAGGGCCGACCAGCGGACTACACAAGGGCGATCTTGTGGTGGGTATCGTACGGCGTCCTGATCCCGTTCCGTGCCCGAGCTGCGCCGTCGGCGAGTGGGACATGTGCCGCAACGGGCTTTACACCGAACGCGGCATCAAGCAGATCGACGGCTTTATGTCCGAACGTTGGAGAACTGAGCCCGAGTACGCGATCAAGGTTGATCGTACGCTTGGCATTCTCGGTGTGCTGCTGGAGCCGACGACCGTCGTCACGAAAGCGTGGGAGCATACCCTTGCGGTGGGCGGGCGCGCTTTCTGGGAGCCGCGGACCGTCCTCGTTACCGGTGCAGGGCCGATCGGTCTCCTCGGCGCACTCGTCGGAATGCAGCTCGGGCTGGAGGTTCACGTCCTCGATCGAGACCAGTCGGGACCCAAGCCCGGCCTCGTGCGCGCTCTTGGCGCGACCTACCACACAGGCAGAGTTGCGGACGTTGGGTTCGCGCCGGACGTTGTCCTGGAATGTACCGGTGTTGGGCAGGTCATCTCGGAGTCGATTGCTATTGTTGGCGCGAGCGGCGTCGTATGCCTTACAGGGCTCAGGCAAGATCAGTGGAGGCCGGAGATCCCGTCAGCTGAGCTCGCCTCATGTGCGGTGCTGAAAAACAATATCGTGATCGGCAGTGTGAACGCCAACAAGCGGCACTGGTATAAGGCCGGCGAAGTTCTGGCCCGCGCGGACCGATCGTGGCTGGCTCGCCTCATTACGCGGCGGGAACGTCCGGAGGACTTCGCGAGGGCCCTCGACCGGCGTTCGGAGGACATCAAGGTCGTTATTCAGTTTGATGAGGTCTGATTGACCAAGCCGAACGCTGCCGGGTGTTAAGGCCGTGGTGGAATCAAACCAGCATTTGAGCCCCGTTCAGTCACGCGAACGTTTTAAAACAGTCCCGTTCGGGAGCGTGTTTTAGTCACGGCAGGTTTTTCGAGGCGACCTAGTGTCATAAGCCTCTGATTCGCTGGCGAAAACGTGGCGCGACCATGACACGGGTTCGAGTCCCGCGGCCGACCATTGCTGGCCCTTCAAATGGCAGTGAAGCAAACGCGTCTGAGCAATCCCGATGGTGCCACCACTGCCGCGGTGCTAAGCGATGGGCTGGCTGTGCCATACCGCGGACCTCCGAAGCCGACAAGAGCGCTTGCGTGATTTTGAGTGATTCGACCGCGTTTGCGACAGCGCCGTGTGTCCCGGCGCGAGGCGAGTGAGACAGCTGAGGGGCGGGGGTTCGATTCGCTCCGGGCGCGCTATTTTCTTTCGACACCCATCAGAATCTCAGGGAGAGGCCCACGATCGCGCTGTGGCTGTTGATGTCTGTCTTGTACGTGAGATTCTTGTCGGTGAACTCGAACCCGGGATAGAACATGTAACGGTACTCGGTGAAGAGCGCGACCGCGGGTGCGATCTGAAAGGCGAGACCGATCCCCAACTTTCCCCCCAACTCCAAGACCACGTGGTCGTTCTTCAGGCTGAAGGCCCACGAGGGTCCCGCGGTGATGTAGGGCTGCAGCCGGCCGTGCGGAAACGTCTGGTCCACTAGCAGCGGCCAGCGGAGCCGTATCTCCGGCGCGAATCCGAACAGGGGCAGGTTCGTGTGCGGGATGACGGCGACACCATCGGGACTCACCGTGATCCGCCTGTCGAGAAACTCGCCCACGAAGCCCGCGACGGTCGTCGCGGCCTTGGTGATCTGAGAGGGCACCGGCGCCTGCACGTAGAACACGTCGAGGTCGAAGCCGAGAAACGGGAGAGGGTCGAGCCAGTACCCGCCGCGGACACCGACGGTGAACCCCCAGTCGGTATCGACATGCAAAGCCGGTATGTTGACCGACGCACCCCGCTCGTCGGTACCGCGAACTCCGAAGTCGGACAGGTTGAGCTTGGCGGCACCGCCGTAGAGGTCGAAGTTCCATTCCGCCGCAGCTGGCCCGACGCCGCACGCGACGCCCATGACCGTGATCAGCAGGAGAACGACTGTCCGGATTCTTGTCATGGCCAGCCTCCCGTTGCTGCGTGATCCCGTTCTTGGGTACCACCGCGGATAGCCAGCGGCCATCGGACCTTGTACCTATTCGACTCTGATTTTTTTCGGCCTCGTGCATGCGTTGAGTGTCCCCGCGCACTGATGCGGCGCGAGGAACGGGACTACGGCGGGGAGTTACGCCGCGTGGTGCTCCGTCATGCTCCTGGGCGGCGATCGCGACGAGGGACCTCGACTTGGGGAAAACGAGAAGATCGGTCGCTCTCGCGTTGTCTTTGGCCCACGCGAGCGGATCGCCGCGCTCGACGTGATCGAACTGGAACTTCGCCACGAAGAGCGAGGTTCACAGCCCTGGGCTTTGGTGCATCAGGCCGCCGTCCGCGAAAATGGTGGTTGCG
>DAIRVP010000012.1:0-12924 GCA_036802765.1 Candidatus Rokuibacteriota bacterium | reverse complement strand
TCACAGCCCTGGGCTTTGGTGCATCAGGCCGCCGTCCGCGAAAATGGTGGTTGCGGTCACGTAACTCGCACCGTCCCCGGCCAGGAACGCCACGACGCTGCCGATCTCGTCCGGTTTCGCCATGCGGCCAATCGGGATGGCGGTGTCCAGCTTGTGCATCAGCGCCGGGTCTTTCATGGTGACGAGGTTGATGGGCGTCGCCACCGCGCCCGGGCCGACACCGACGACGAGGATGTTGTGCGGGGCAAGCTCGACTCCTGCGGTGCGCGTGAGCATGCGCATCCCCCCTTTGGAAAGGCAATAGGGGGCGTTCCCAGGCATGGGCCAGTCCTCGTGCACGGAGGTGATGTTGATGATGCGCCCACCGCCGCCCTGCTTGATCATCTGCCGGGCCGCGATCTGGGTGCCGAAGAACGCGCTTTTCAGGTTGATGGCCATCAACTTGTCATACTGATCTTCCGTGCTGTCGAGCACCGAGGTGCGCGTCTCGATGCCGGCGTTGTTGACCATGATGTCGAGACGACCGAATGCCCCGACGGCGGCGCTGACCAGCTTGTGCAGGTCGGACACACGGCTCACGTCGGCCTCGACACCGATGGACCGGCTGCCGAGCGCCGCGAGGCGCTTTTCTAATTCTTCGGTGGCATTCGGATGGGCGACGTAGTCGATGACGATGTTCGCGCCCTGGTCGGCGAGCGCCAGCGCGATCGCCTTGCCGATGCCGCTGTTGCCGCCGGTCACGATTGCGACTTTCTGCCGCAGAGCCATGACGGATTCTCCTTCGCTACTTGAGGCGTTCGAGCAGGTGATCGCCGACCCGCAGCGCGTTGGCCATCGCCGTCAGGGCCGGGTTCACCGCGCCGATGCTCGGAAAGAAGCTCGTGTCGACGACATAAAGGTTGTCGACGCCGTGTGCCTTGCAGTTCCTGTCCAACACCGAGGTCCTGGGATCGGCCCCGAAACGACACGTGCCTGCCTGGTGCGCGACGCCGGCAAGACCAATGTCGTTTTTCATATACAGGCTGCGCGGGATCAGGTGGTGCTCGTGCAGGTCGAGATGTTTCAGCATCGACCTCAGCTTGTCGTAGAGCCTTTGCTTGGGCACGTCGTTGTTCGGTGTGTAGCTGAGTTGGATGCGGCCATCCTTGGCGAGGGTGACCCGGTTGTTCGGCATCGGCAGATCTTCGGTCGATAGCCAAAAGTCGACGGCGTGCTCCGCGACCTTGTCCAGAGCCCACAGTGGAGCGAGCCCAGCCTCGATCGGCTTTTCTCCCCTGTACATCGGCGCTTGGGACTTTCCGACCATCTGAATGCTGCCCATTGGATGCTCGAAGCCCTTCATGCCGAAGTAGAAGTCGTTCAGCCCGAGGGTCTTCTGGAACCTCGTCGGATTCGGCTCCGCCGAGATGGCCAGAACCGCCATGGAATTGTGGAACATGTAGTGGCGCCCGACCTGATCCGACTCGTTCGCGAGTCCGTTGGGATGGCGGTCGTTGGCGGATTCGAGCAGAAGCTTGGCGGAGTTCGCCGCTCCGCACGACACGACGACGATGTTGCCCCGATAGCTCTCGATCTCGCCGTCGTGCTCGACGACGACTTCGGTGAGAGCGGAGCCCGCTTCGTTGGTCTTGAGCGTGCGGGCGCGGGCATGGGTCATCAGGGTCACGTTCGGGTACTCGATGGCTGGGCGCACGCCCAACACCTCAGCGTCCGATTTCGCATGGACGAGACAGGGAAAGCCGTCGCAGTCCTTGCAGCGAATGCACGTGCTGAACGGCATGCGCTGCTCGTCGAGCATGACGCCGCACGGAGCGTGGAAGGGATGATAGCCGGCGCGCGCCAGGTCGTCGTGAAGCCGCTGGATGCGCGGCTCGTGCGTCACCGGTGGATGCGGGTAGGGTCCGCTGGCCGAAGGCTCGGTCGGATCTTCACCGCGTGCCCCGTGGACGTGGTACATCTGCTCGGCCTTCGTGTAGTAGGGCTCCATCTCGTCGTAGCTGATGGGCCAGGCCGGCGAGATGCCGTCGTGGTGCCGGATTTCGCCGAAG
Source organism: Candidatus Rokuibacteriota bacterium (assembly GCA_036802765.1). Taxonomy (GTDB): domain Bacteria; phylum Methylomirabilota; class Methylomirabilia; order Rokubacteriales; family CSP1-6; genus AR12. The sequence goes on along the minus strand of DAIRVP010000012.1, from coordinate 10,876 downwards.
TCCTCCCTCCGAAGGCGATAGAGCGCGGCACCGTACATCTTGGTCGCACCGCCGACGAAGTAGTGCACCCCGGGCTGAAATGCCTGGCCGTCTTTGTCGTACCACGTCTCCCGCGAGACGTAGCGGTTCTGCACGAACACCGCATCCGCGTTCCAGTTCTCCTGCTCACGCGGGAGCCAGCCGCCCCGCTCGAGCAGCAAGATGCGTTTGCCCGATGGTGCCAGGTGGTGGGCCAGCGTCCCGCCGCCCGCCCCACTGCCGATGATGATTACGTCGTACGGAGCGGCCATGACGAATCTCCCTTCACATCTCGTATGTGATCGCGTCGACCACGATAGCGATCAGGAGCGGGCGTCGGCGCGAGCTGCTGGCTGATCACCCAGGCGAGCGAACAGAGGAACACGATTGAGCCGGGGATCCACATGATCACGCCGGCCGCGGCTTGATCCTCAAGCGCCGAGATCTCCCAAAGACGCGGCACCGAGCTGTACGTCGGGTAGATGACGCGATCGGCAAAAGTCAGGACCGACGCGAGCGCGGTGTTCTGAAGGTCGGCGAGTGCTAGGTACGGAATCATCGTCCATCGTGGCCACACCGCACGGCTAGGCCACGGCTGAATCACCGGCCACCAGAACAGAAGCCCGGCGCCGAAGAAGCAGGCGTGCTCGACGTGATGCCAGGCGTGCGACCTCAGCGCAAGCTCGTAAGCCGCGGGCGTGTGCCATACCAGGAGGCACGCGACGAATACGCTCCAGGTCACGATCGGGTGCGCGACGATCTCGAGCCGTCTGACGCGGCGTCGCGACAAGAGACGCGCCGCGACGAGAGCGATCGGCCGCGGTAATCCGCGCAGAATGGGAGCCAATGGCTCGCCGAGCCAGATCAGCGGCGGCGCCACCATCGTGAGCATCAGATGCTGTGTCATGTGGATTTGCAGCAGAAGGCCGGCGAGTTCGTCGACCGGCGACGAAACGGCCACGAGGATTGCGGTCATCGCAGCGACAAATGCGAGCCCCGTCCACTCGGTGACGCGCCCGTGCCCCGCGCGCCGTAGCAATGTCCAGCCGCGCAGGTAGAGTCCCAGCGCAATCAGAACTGGGATCAGGATAAACACAACGCCCTTCAGCGCGCCGGCGTGACCGGCATGGTGGCGGTCCGCGCATCGCGCTGATTCTTGGGACGAAGCGTCTGCATGAACGCCACGAGCGCGGTGACCTCGGCCGGCGTCAGGTTCTTTCCGTAGGCCGGCATGTTCCCTCCGCCTTGCAGTACTTGGCGAATCAGCTGATCCCGCGTGAGGCGCGTGCCGACGCCATCCAACGCGGGGCCACGTCGCCCTCCTTCACCGCCCAGGCTGTGGCAGTTGCGGCATTGCTTGTTCTGGAGCACCAGCGCTCCCTGAAGCTCGAGCGGCGTTCTCCCATCCACATAGACGACGGGCGTGGGGAGCGCGCTCCACGCATCCATAACCGGAGACCAGGGGACGATCACGCCGAGATAGGCCAGCGACACCACCGTCAAGACGATCAGGAGCGCTCCCAGCACCGACACCGGTCGACGCCGCCAGCTCTTTTCGCCGGTCCCGGCGAGGAAAGGAACGAGGAGAAGGAAGACGATCCCGAGGGGCAGGCCGATCAGAAGAGTGGCCGTCTCCGTCCATGGCGGCAGCAGCGCGAAGAGCGCGAAGAGCGACAGGAAATAGAAGTCCGGCTTCGGCGCGGTGTCGATGATCGTCGGGTTCGGCACACCGTTGGGGCCGTTGGGCCCGAAGATCGCGGCACAGAGCAGCACGGCCAGGAGGACCACGCCCATGGCCACCATGTCCTTGCGGGCGGCCACGGGGAAGAAGGGCACACCGTCCTTCTTGACGTCCTCCTCATAACTCTTCCGGTATGTCTCGCGGTCAACGAGCCGGCCGGGCATCGGCCACTCGTTGATGCCGAGCCGCAGCACCAGCCACAGATGCAGACCCACGAGGCCGATCAGGAGTCCCGGTATCACGAACACGTGGAGCGTGAAAAACCTGGACAGCGTCCGCCCCGCGATGATCGGGCCGCCGAGCAGTGCGTGAACCAATGCCGAGCCGGCGTACGGCACCCGCGCGATGATCGAGGTGCCGATGCCGAGTCCCCAGTACGCGTCCTGGTCCCAGCGCAGGACTTGGCCTGTGAACGCCATCCCCAAGGTACAAAGGAAGAGGAAAACTCCAGCGATCCACGTCAGCTCTCGCGGGTACTTGTGAGCGCCCCACAGAAAGACCTGAATCATGTGGAGCGTCATCACCAGGACCATGGCGTTGGAGCCCCAGAAATGGACGGCGCGCAAATACCACCCCAGCGCGGCCTGGTAATTGAGGTACTCGAGGCTGTCGTACGCCTGGTCCGCCGAGGGGATGTACACGAGAGCGAGGCAGAGTCCGGTTGCGATTTGCAAGGCGAAAAGGACCAGTGTCGCGCTGCCGAACACGTAGGCCCAGCTCGCTGAGCTCCGCGGTACGCGATGACCCATCGGGACCGCGATCACAGCGCCGAGTCCCGTGCGCTGCTCGAACCACTTTCCGATCGACCGCAGCACTGCCATCGCTCTTACCTGAGACCGCCGAGCAACATCAGGCTGGCTCCGACAGCGTTGGGATCTGCCCGCCGCGTATCCATAGTTTTTCGTCGCGGACCTGATACTCGTACTCGAACAGCGCTCGCGGCGGCGGACCCGAAGCGCGCGACCCGTCTTCGTAGTACACGCCACCATGGCAGGGACACATGAAGAGCCGCGACTGAGCAAACCATCGGACAGGGCAGCCGAGATGAGCGCAGTTGATCGCAAAGACCTGGAACCGCGCGCCCTCCATTCGCCGCACCCAGCAGGGAATGTCTGCGGTGACGCCGTCCCAGGCCACCCGGAATGGGTTCTCGTAAGTGGCGAGCCTCGTTTGGCCCTCGGGGAAGCTCTGAACCGGACCCAGACTGATCCAGGCCTGCATGGCTCGCTTGCGAACAGGACCGAGGATGTAGCCGATCACCGGGATACCCACCAGGGTCGCGGCCACCACGTTGAGGCACAGGCCGAGCTTGAATAAGAAGCTGCGGCGCGAGGATGTCGACGGCGGAAGCGACTCGTGCCCGCTACACATAGACTCAGCCCTCACGAGCTATGGCCGGCCTCCCGGGGACCGGCTGGCGATGGCCGACGATCCAGGCCACGACGTCGGAAACATCCTCGGGTGTCAACGGCTGGCCAGGGACGTAGTTGCGCCAATCAGGCTTGCTCAGGTCGGATCGACCCGCGATCACCGTGGTGCGAATCGACTGATCACTCACCAACGCCAGGTATGCCGGGTCTACGATCGAGCCCGCCCCCGGCCCACCCTTACCCTCCGGTCCGTGGCAACTCGCACAGGCACGGACGAAGACCGCCGTGCCTCGCTCTCTCTCAGCGGGGCTCTTGACCTTGGCCTGCGCCTCATAGGGCGGAAGCGTGAGGCCCTTCACGACATCCGGCCGCGCCCAGCGGGCAAGCATGCCTTTGACCAGCGCGTCGATTTGCGCGTCCGTGAGATCACCGCCGGCGCTCGGCCCGTACGCCGGCATCGACGTGCCCGAAATCCCGTCGCCGATCATCTTGCGAAGCCTCTCGGGAGATACCAGCGCGAGGTAGACCGGGTCGTTCAGCGGCCGGGCGGCGCCACGGCGGCCGTCGGCGCCGTGACAACCGGCGCAGTTCTGTCGATAGAGGACGTCGAACGACGTGACTCGCGACGGTATGACTTCGCGATTGGCCACGTTCGGTCGCCCAGGAAGGCGGTTACACCCGATGAGGCCAAGACCGATGAGAGCGATAGCGCCTGCACGAATGCGGAATTGGGGCGTCATCGGCTCATGCTGCTCGGGCTTTCGACGCCGGGCGCGCGCCTCGCGGCCATGTTTGGGCTGTGGCGACGGGCTGCGCCTTCTGCACCACGTACCCCGCCGCGAGGCCAAACGCGATCTGCGAGACGACGAACCAGGGCCAGTCGACACGCGCGTTCATGACTGGATTGATCAGACCCAACACGGCCCAGAGGCCTCCGGTCCACAAGAGCGGGGCTACGAGGCCGCCCCACAGGAGGTGGCGACTGGGCAGCATCGGCAGGATCACTGCGTAGAGGAGCCCGGTCAGGACCGACAGCAAACCGTGCGCGACAATTCCGATGGCCACGGCGGTCGCATTGAAGGCGCGCAGTTCGCCCAGGCTGGCATGCGCCAGTGCGGGCATGGCGACGGCGGCGAGAAGATTGATGGGATACCAGAGGCTCCGCTGAAAAATCGCCCCGTAAGCCAGGGCGACGACCGCCATCACCACCCCACCGAGAATCCCGCCTTTGATGCCCGCGGAGAGCGGCGGCACTTCCGACGGAATCCGGGTCCGGTGGCTGCCTTCTCCCGGCTGGAGCCGATCGACTGTGGTCGGCGAGGGCACGATCGGCTTCGCCCGCTCCGCAACCGGCCGCAACGGCACACGCTCGACCTGCCGCTCGGGCAAGACTTGCTGCCACCAGCCGACGGCGGCGACCAACCCGAGGACGAGCCCGACCGCTGACACCAGCGCGTTTGTCACCAGGCCGGCGAAGAGTAGGGTGACTCCGAAAGCCAGAACCATCGGCCACACGGTTGACGCCGGCAGCGCGATGGTCTCGAGGTCTTGTTCGCGACGGTCGTTGCCCTCGGTCATCGCCCGATCACATAGACGACGGTGAACACGACGACCCACACGCAATCGACGAAGTGCCAGTACCAGGAGGCGATCTCTGCGCGCTCGACATGCCGCGCCAACGCCCCGGAGAAGGCGAAGACACATAGCAAGGTCAGGATGACGAGGCCCACCGTCACGTGGCTGGCGTGCAGCCCGACCAGCGAGTAGAAAGGCGTCCCGAAGAGGTTGGTGCCGATCGTGAGGCCGTGGCCGACGATCAGCCTCCACCACTCTCTGGCCGTGCCGACCAGAAATACCGCGCCGAGCACAGTCGTGACGAGGAACCATAATCCCGCCCGGCGGAGCATTCCCCTCCGGAGCACGCGCACAGCGAGCGCGATCGTGATGCTGCTCGAGAGCAGGCAGACGGTGTTGAAGATGGGCAGCTCGAGCACGTCCTGCGGATATGGCCCGTTCAGGCTCTTTCCGAGGTAGGCGAGATACGCGACCACGAACACAGCGAAGAGCGACGACTCGACGATGATCAGGCCGATCATGCCTACGCGGCCGCGCCATGCTTCATTCATGCGGTCCGTCCGGATCGTCGGGATGCTTGAGATCCCAAAGCGGGCGCCGGCTCGACACGACTGGCACGACCTCGAAGTTGTAAGGCGGCGGCGGCGAGGTCGTGGCCCACTCGAGCGTCCACGCGTCCCAGGGATCGTCCCCGGCGGGCGCGCCCCTGCGTAGGGACACCACGATGTTCACCACGAAGATCAGGATCGCGAGGACTTGCAGCGGCACGCCGAGGGTCGCGATCAAATTCCAGATCTCCCAGCCGCGATCGCCGGCGTACGTGTAGATCCGTCGCGGCATACCGAGCAACCCGGGGACGTGCATCGTCAGGAACGTCAGATTGAAGCCGACGACGAACAGCCAGAAATGCCAGCGCCCCAGCCGCTCGCTCAGCATCCGGCCGGTGACCTTCGGGAACCAGTAATACATCGCCGCGAAGGCGGTAAACACGAGCCCGCCGATCAGCGTGAAGTGAAAGTGAGCCACCACGAAGTACGAGTCGGAGAGCTGCCAGTCGAACGGGGCCGCTGACAGCATGATCCCGGTCAGGCCCGCGCACAGGAATTGGAAGAGGAACGCGCAGCAGAACAACATCGGCGTGCTGAAGCGGATCTTGCCCCCGTACATGGTGCCGAGCCAGTTGAAGATCTTGATTCCGGTAGGCACCCCGACCAGCATGGTGGAGGCGGCGAACGCCGCGTTGAGCGTGCTGCCCATTCCAACGACGAACATGTGATGGGCCCAGGTGCTCATGGCGATGAGACCGATCCCAACCGAAGCCGCGACGAGCGTGACGTAACCGAAGACGACCTTTCGAGAGAAGACCGGGATGATCTCGGAGGCGAAGCCGAAGCCCGGCAAAATGAGGACGTAGACTTCCGGGTGGCCAAAAAACCAGAAGAAGTGCTGCCACATGACGGCCGAGGCACCCGCCTGTGTGTCGAAGAAATGCGCGCCCAGGAAGCGATCCAGCAGCAGCATGATCTGGGCCGCCGACAGCGGGGGCAAAATGATGAGGGTCAACGCTGACACGGTCAACATCTCCCACACGAAGATCGGCATCCTCCGGAGCGTCATCCCCGGGCCTCGCATGGTGAGGATCGTGGTGACCAGATTGATCGCGGTCGCGATTGTTCCGAACCCCGAGACGAGGATCGCGAGGATCCAGTAGTCGGTCGCGTTTCCGCGGGTGAAGGCTCGGGCCGTGAGCGGGGCGTAAGCGAACCATCCGACCGCCGGGGCCGAACCGGCGCCATAGAGCCCATCGCCGCCGATGAAGCTGAAGTAGAGGAGGATGCCTCCGAACAGGAAGACCCAGAACCCGAAGGCGTTCAGTCGTGGGAACGCGAGGTCGCGAGATCCGATCATCAGGGGCACCAGGTAATTGCCGAACCCGAACACGAGGGGGATGCCGAACAGGAACACCATGGTCGTTCCGTGCATGGTGAAGAATCGATTGAACGTCTCCGGGGGCACCACGTGGAGACCGGACCAGGCGAGCTGCAGCCGCATCGTGGAGGCCTCGAGGCCGGCGATCACCATGAAGACGAGCGCGGTGACCACGTACATGATCCCGAGCCGTTTGTGGTCGACGGTGACCACCCAGTCGTGGAGGAGGCCCAGTGTCAGTCGGTGCGCCGCCGTGCCTTGCCTGCGCACCAATGTCTCGGACAGAACGCTCATACTGTCCTCGTCACCGCAGGGTCAGCAGGTACGCGGTGACCTTGTCGAGCTCGTTGCGCGAGAGCTTCATGGCCGGCATGAGCGCGCCGGGCTTCAGTGAGGACGGATCGTCGACCCAGGCGCGCAGTGTGTCGGGCGTGTTCGCGATCACCCCGGCTCCGATCGTCGACCGGCTCATGACGTGAGTGAGATCCGGCCCGAACACGCCGTTGGCCGTGGTCCCGCGCACCGTGTGGCAGTTGACGCACGCCAGCGAAGAGAACAGCTCGCGTCCCTCGCGGACGTGTGCGTCGTTGGTTGCTGGCGTCTGCTGCGCCGCCACCCACCGGGCAAAGTCTTCGGTCGAGTGGACGGTTGTGGTGAGGAGCATGCCGGCGTGCTGTAGACCGCAGTACTCCGCGCACTGGCCGACATACGTGCCGACTCGCTTGGGATCGACCCACACCCGATTGGTCTTGTTCGGGATCACGTCCATCTTTCCGGCGAGCTGCGGAATCCAGAAGCTGTGGATGACGTCCGCGGACTGCAGCGTGATGAAGGTCGGCGTCGGATTCGCCGGGTCGCTCACCGGCACATGCAGCTCGTTGGCGGTGACGATCCCGAGCTTCGGATAGCGAATCTCCCACCACCATTGGTGCCCGACGATCGCGATCTCGAGTGCGGCCGCCGGCTGGGAGCGCGCTTCGAGTGCATAGATATAGCGCGCGGTCACGAGGAACAGCACGACGACGATCAGAAGCGGGACGACCGTCCAGGCCTGTTCGATCTGACGGCTGCCGTACACCTGTGGAGGCTCGCGTCCGTCATCGGTTCGCGGGCGCCGGAAGCGAATGAGCGCGTACACGGCGAGGCCCGCGACAATGATGAAGATGACGGCCGTGATGCCGAGCACAACAAAGGCCAGCTCACGGATCGCGAACGCCGGCGTCGAGACCGGCGCGAAGATGCTCGGCGTCGTCGTGGACATCCCGATCGTGATCACGCCACGTCCCGGTGGCGCAGATGAAGCGTGGATCGTGCATCTACCGACGTGAGGTCTGCGTAACTCGGATCCTCGATCACACGGGCACCACCCCGCCGCGCCAACATCCCCCATTCCCATTCCAGGAGCAGGCGAATCCGGTTCTCGAAGCCTGACAGATACAGAATGTGAACGCCGGCCCAGAGGACCTTGGCGAGCCACCCACTCAGCTTCAAGCGACCCCGTTCGAAGATGGCGAAGGTCGGACTGATCGTGGCGAGATTCCCCTTGTCGAAATAGCGGAACGACGGCAGCGCGGGCTCGTTGGCGAGGATTCGGCGGATTGTCGTTCCGGCGTACGCGCCGCTCTGCATCGCCACTTGGGCCACCCCAGGAAGCGGTCGTCCGAGGTGTTCGATGCACGCCGTGTCGCCGACGACGAAGACCTCCGGATGACCCGGCATGGTGAGGTTGGGCAGGACCTTCACGCGCCCGGCATGATCGACCTCTGCCCCAAGCCACGTGCCCGCGCGCGACGCGTGCACGCCCGCCGCCCAGAAGACGCAGCGGCTTCGGATGCGCTCGCCGTTGACGACGACGCCCTCCTCATCCACGTGCTCCACCCGCGCGCCAGTGCGAACCTGGACACCCATGCGCGTCAGACGGCGGTGCGTCTTGCTGGCCAGCGTGTCCGAATACGCCACGAGAATGCGGGGGCCGGCATCCACCAGGATGATCCGAGCCGACGCAGGGTCGATGCGACGGAACTCGGACTTCAGCGTGAAGTGCGTCATGGTCGCCAGGGCGCCGGCCATCTCGACGCCGGTGGGCCCGGCTCCCACGACGACGAAGGTCAGCAGGTCCTTGTGTCGGCCGGGATCGGCCTCGATCTCTGCGAGCTCGAACGACTTCAAGATCATGTCGCGCATCGTCAGCGCATCGGCGATCGTCTTCGGGTAGCGCGCAATGCTCGCCCACTCGTCGTGGCCGAAGTAGCTTCCGGTGGCGCCCGTGGCGAGGATCAGATAGTCATAATGAACCGGCCGCGCGTCGACCTCGGGCTCGCCCACGAGAACGACGCGGTTTCGCGGCTCCACGCCGAGAACCTCAGTCATCATGACGGAGGCGTTCGCCTGGTGGCGCAGCAGATGCCGGATCGGCGACGCAATGTCGACGGATGAGAGGACGCAGGTTGCGACCTGATAGAGCAACGGTTGAAACAGGTGGTGATTCGTCCGGTCGATGAGCGTCAAACGGACGGGCGCGTTCCGCAGCGCGCGTGCAGCGGCGAGGCCGCCGAATCCGCCGCCGACGATGACGACATGAGGCATGGCGTCCTGCATCATGATCGTCGACGGTGCTTCGGTCGACACGACGGACGCAGAGCCGAACGTCCGGCATCCGGGTCCGAACGGCCATAGGGCTCGCGGACGCGAGGGGAAGTGTTCGATGAGCACCACCGCGTATCACCACGCCTGCGGGGCGTTCCGCTGGGATGAGGCACTGCGAGGCCTCGACTGGACATCGACCGGATCCGTGAATCTCGGACGGACCATCGTCGACCGGCATGCAGGATCGAGCCGGGCGGCGCTGCGCTGGTTCGGCAAGGCGGGCCAGCGGCGGACGGTGACATTCGACGAGTTGAGCCGGCTCAGTAACCGCTTCGCCAACTGGCTGCGCGGCCGCGGCGTGGGCAAGGGCGACCGCGTTGCGGGTTATCTACCCCGCATCCCGGAGACCGTCGTCGTGATGCTCGGGACGTGGAAGGCGGGCGCCGTCTACGTGCCGATCTTCACGGGATTCGGCCCAGACGCCATCGAATTCCGACTCCGGCACAGCGGCGCCAAAATCCTCTGCACGCATTCGGAGTATCGCTCGCGAATCCCGACAGCCTCGCGGACGATCGCGACGCTCACGGTGCAGGGCTCCGGACCGCTCGCCGACAATGACATCGGCTTCGCCGCCGCGGTCGATAGACAATCGGAGCGGTTCGATGTGACGGAAGTTCGACGCGACGAGCCAGCGGTGCTGCTCTATACCTCCGGCTCGACGGGACCACCGAAGGGTGTCGCGATCGCCACCAACTTTCTGGCGGCGATTCAGCCGTACATGCGGTATGCGCTCGACCTGGGCGTCGACGACGCGTTCTGGCCAACCGGCGATCCCGGATGGGGTTACGGTCTCGTCTGCTACATGGGGGCGCTCGCGATGGGTGTCCCGGTCATCGTCCACGAAGCAACGCCGACGGCCGAATACTGCCTTGCTCACCTCGGCGATGAGCACGTGACGAATCTCGCCACGACGCCCACGCTGCTCCGCAGCATCATGGCGCTGCCGGAAGGAACACGGCGGCGACATTCGGTCCGCGTGCGCAAAGTGAGCAGCTGCGGCGAGCCGCTGAACGCGGAGGTCGTGACGTTCTTCCGGCGCCACTGGGGAATCACCGTGATGGACCAGTACGGCTCGAGCGAGTTCGGTCTGCCCATCGGAAACTGCAACGCGCTGCCGATGGAAGTCAGGCCTGGCTCCATGGGGCTGCCGTTGCCGGGCTGCACGATGGCGGTCGTGGACGACGAGGGACGTGAGGCGGCACCGAACGTCGTCGGCCACATCGGTATGCGGGTGGATCCTGAGGGCTACTACTCGCTCGGCTACTGGGGCGATGAGTCACGCACGCGCGGCCTCTTCCGCAGCGGCTGGATGACCATTGGTGACTTGGCCCGGCGTGACGGAGACGGCTACTTCTGGTTCGAGGGCCGAGCGGATGACGTGATCAAGAGCGCGGGATACCGCATCGGCCCGTTCGAGGTCGAGAGCGCCATCCTCTGTCACCCCGCCGTCGCGGAGGCGGCTGTCATCGGGAAGCCGGACCCACTGCGCGGCCAGATCGTCAAAGCGTTTGTCGTCCTCAAGCCCGGACACGCGTCGTCGCCCGGTCTCAGCGAAGAAATCGCCGACGTCGTGAAGGACCGGGTCGGACGACACCAG
>DAIRVP010000011.1:0-53483 GCA_036802765.1 Candidatus Rokuibacteriota bacterium | reverse complement strand
GCTTTGGCGGTCTTGAGGTTGATGACCAGCTCGAACTTCGTGGGTTGCTCGACGGGAAGATCGGCAGGCTTGGCGCCCTTGAGGATCTTATCGACGTATCCGGCGGCGCGCCGAGCTGTGTCGATCGCGTCGGGACCATACGCTGCGAGGCCGCCGGAGACAGCGAAGTCCCGGAACTCGGAAATCGCCGGGAGGCGATTCTGTAGCGCTAGCGACGCGATTCGTTCTCGATGTGCGATGGTCAGGACATCTGCGATCACGACCAGGGCGCCCACCCGTTGCTCAGCCATCACAGAGAGAGCGCTCTCGAACTCGTCAGGGCTGCGGACCGCGACCATCTGTAATTGTGTCTTCAAGACACGAGCCGCTGCCTCTGTTTCGGGTAGTTGTTGCCGCACAATTGGATTGGCCGAGTTCCAGAGCAGACCGACGCGCGAGACTGAGGGAACCAACTCTTTTAGGAGTTGAAGGCGTTTACCGCTGAGGTCCGGTGCGGTGTTCGTCAATCCAGTGACATTACCGCCCGGATGCGCGAGGCTTGCTACGAGCCCGGTACCGACGGGATCGCCAACGCCTGCGAAGACAATGGGGATTATTTTGGTGGCGTTTTTGGCGGCGTGGGCCGCGCCAGCGACCGCGAAGATGATATCTACATTGATCGCAACCAGTTCCGCGGCAAGAGCAGGCAGTAGATCCAGCCGATCGGCCTCGATTGTTCGGTACTCGAGAATCAAGTTCTGCCCCTCGATATAGCCGAGATCTCGAAGGCCCTGTCTGAAAACCCCCGCAGCAGGTATCCGCGAGATTGGCGTCGGGAAGAGAACGCCAACCCGATACACCCTTCTGAGCTGCTGCGCCTCGACGGCGAGCGGCGCGGCGAGCACGGCCGCAAGGCCAGTCACGAACGCGCGGCGGTTCATCGATCTTACTGATCCTCCACAATCCGAAGGGCGAGTCTCGGCCGATTCCTCAGGGGTCGGCTACAACCCAGTACGGGGCACCGCGGGGATGGTACGGCAGAGGCACCCAAAAGCGCACGTGCGGCCTGTGGGGGGACTTCGGGGCCGGTCGCGGGCTCGGCACGGCTAAGCTCGCGCGCCGGCTCGCTGTCACTTCGCGATGGCGACCAGGCGATTCGCCACCGCCGGCACACGCTGCACATACGGGAGTAGCGCGTCGTGGTCCGGCTGCGACTGTCGGCGCAGCTGCGTCAGCAGCCCGTTGGCGATCTACAGATGGCGCCCGCCAGTCGCAGGTGTTTCCTCGACGATGCTCCGCAGCGAGGACATGTAGCAGCCGTCATCAACGGTGATCGTCGATTGTTCGATATTGATGTCGTACTGCAAGTCGCCGGTGGCAATCGCACCACGGCAGCACATGCAGGTTGCGCCAGCACTCGGACCGATATGTAGGTGTACCGGGAAGTGCGAGGCAATTGTTCGGATGAGCGCCCGCCGATGATCCTCTTCGCCGCGCTAGTAGCCTTTCGGTTACGGACGGTAAAGAGCTGTTACCACGCCGTCCAGTCTTTCAGGCGGCGAACTACGGAACGCGCCGCCATATGTAGCATACCGGTCCGTCAGGATCGGCCATCTCCGCAGGCGTACACGGGCGGGCCGTGTTCCTCGCGCTCTCCGGCAGGCGACACGGAACGCCCCACGTTCTCACCGACGGAATGCCCAACGGGGGGGCAGGAAAGAGGTCGCCTCGATAGACATAGCCAGCCTGGTCGACGACGGCAATTGGTGCGCCCCAGGTGGCTCTATTCGTGAGGTCATCGGACGAGCACGTGGCACACCCGTTCGCCAAGCCGAGTACCGCGAGGGCCACGATGACCGTTCGTCTGAAAGTCTGCCTCAACGCGGTTTCGGCGGTGCTGGCTTTGGCGGTCCCGGCCGTCGAGGAGGCCGGGCTGGCTTTGGTACAGGCGGCGCGGGTGCGGTCTTGCGGCGCGCCCAGCCTTCAACGTTCTGCCGCGAAGCTCGACCTTTCATGCAATCACCTCATGCGCTCTTGTCAGCAGCCAGGGAGGAATTGTTTGAATGCGCGCCGGCGCATCATGAGGATCACGGCGGCGGGGGTATGTCTCGCAGGAAGCGTTCGCTCTTTTCTCGTTCCTGTTCGGGCTGCAGAGAAGACATTCCCCGACTGCGCGTGACGAGGTAAAGAAGTCCGGCGAATCCACCCACCACAGCCACGAGCACCGCGAGAACCGGGGCTTCGCGAGCCGCAAAGGCAAACACGAGGATTGCGAGCACCCCGACCGCGCATCGCACCACCCATCTTGCGATCATGTGTGGCCCTCCCTCGCACCCGCCGGTCACAGCCTGGCGCCGGGCGCTGCCCGGATGCTACGTCAGACCCGGCCAGAAGCGCACGTGCGCCAGCTTTAATCTTGGCCCTGCCTCGCCGCTCGCGCATGATCGTTGCATGAATCCTGATGTCGTGGCGGGAATCGCTCGGTTGAAGCGAGAGGGAATCCTTTCGAGCGAGCAGGCTGCCCTGTTCGGCCGCGTCGCCCGTCGCGAGCTCGTATCCGTCCGCGTCGAGATCCGGGCGCTCCTTTATCTCGGCGTTCTTCTGGTGACGTCGGGCTTAGGGATCTTCGTCGTCGAGCACCACGCGGACATCGGGCGATGGGCGATCGCGGCTTCGATCGCAATCGCCTCGGCCGCCTGTCTCGCGTGGGTGATCCGGTCGGCGCCGCCCTTTTTGTGGGGCGAGGTCGCGTCTCCAAGCGTGGCGTTCGACTACATCCTCCTGCTCGGCCTGCTTTTGTTCGCGTCCGACCTTGGCTACATCGAGGCGGAGTTCACGCTGCTGGGCCCACGGTGGGTGCACCACCTGCTCGTGGTGGCAAGCGTCTACGTCGTCGCTGCCTACCGATGGGATTCGCGGATCGTCCTGAGCCTGGCGCTCAGCACGCTTGCGGCATGGCGCGGCGTCTCGGTCAGCCTGATGGCGCGCTCGCTGGGCACTGGCGACACCGGCGCGCTGCGTGAGAACGCCGTCGTGCTGGGCCTTTTGTATGTGATAGCCGCGGTGCTTTCGGTCCGACTGGACCGCAAAGCACATTTCGAGGAGATCTTCGGCAATGCCGGGCTGCTGCTTCTGTTCGGCGGTCTCGTCTCGGGCGTGATGCTGTCCGAGCTTGATTGGGGTATATGGCTCGTCGCGCTGCTCGTGGCGGCGGCGGCCGTGATGTGGATCTCATTTCGTGTCGGCCGCTCGGCGTACTTCGCCGAGGCCGTGCTTGCGTCGTACGTCGGGCTCGTGCGCCTGCTTTTCGAACCCGCACGCTTCGGCGACCGGATCACGGGGATGCCGTTCCTGCTCGCCGCTCTGCTGGGCGTGGGCGCCCTCGTCCTGGTCTTCGCCGCGTACAAGCGGATGGTTGCGCGATGAGGCCGGACTCGATCGCCTGGGAACGCGCCGCCGAGGTTCGGGCCGCCGCCGACGGATGGAGGCGGGCCGGGGCGATCGACGCGCCCACCCATGAAGCGATCAGGAACGCGTACCCCGATTCAGGCGTCACACCGTCGGCGGTGTGGCGCGTGCTGACTGCGGTGATGGTCACCGCGGTTGTGCTTAGTACTTTCGGAGCTGTCGCGATGGCCACGAGCCCGCGCGACGTTGGGTTGAGCCTGCTGCTGTGGCTCTTCGGCGCGGCATGCGTCGTCGCGACCGAGCTGCTCGACGTCTCGTCCCGCCTCGCGCGGAGGGGCGCGGCGGGCGCGACGTCGTTCTGGGGAATTCTCCTCTTCCTCGGTGGGCTCGCTCTGCTTCTCAACCAGATTCCGGCGATCCGGGGCGACGAGGCGCTGCGCCTGGTCCTCCTCACGAGCGCACTGACGTGGGCGGCGGGGTGCTGGCGGTGGGGTAGCCCGCTGTTTGCGGGTCTCTCGGCCGCTTCACTGTTCGTCCTGCTCGCGAAGGTGCCGTACGGACGCGTCCTCTGGGTTGTAGTCGGCCTCGCACTGGTGGGCGTCGCCGCACGGCGGCTCGATGATGGCTCGCTGGCGCCGTCACACCGGCGTGCCGCGACGGTGGTGCTGTTGAGCGGAGTGGCGGCAATCTACGTGGCGCTCAATGTTTACTCCCTCGAGCAGGGCTGGCTGGAGTGGCTGCGGCCCTTGGCGCCTCAACGTGTCGCTCCATCGACCGTTGTCTTCGCCGGAGCGGCGGTCGCGACGGCCGTGCTGCCCCTCCTAATCCTGGCGTGGGCGTGGCAATCGCGGCGGACGGTCCTGCTCGATGCCGGCATCATGCTGCTCGCGCTGTCGCTCGTCACCCTGCGCTACTACGTGCACGTTGCGCCGCTCTGGGCCGTCCTTGTCGTGTCCGGCACGGCGCTCGTCGCGCTGGCGTTGGCGATCGAGCGCGCGTTGCAGCGAGTCCCGGGTCGCGAGCGGACGGGCTTCACGACCGACGCCCTGTTCTCCGACGACCGCGGGCAGCAGGTGCTGCAGATCCTCCCGGTCGTCGGAACACTCACACCGGCCGCCGCGGCTCCAGCATCGGCCGAGAAGGGCGTCGTCCCCGGCGGGGGCGCGTCTGGCGGCGGCGGCGCCTCAGGCCAGTTCTGATTTGCGCGGTTCAGATCGTCGCGGACTGGTCGGCAGGTAGGTAGACCCGAAATATCACGCCTCCTGCGGGACCATTCTCGGCCGCGATGCGACCGCCGTGGGCCTCCACGATCGCGCGGCTGATCGTCAATCCCATGCCCAGCCCGTCCTGTTTCGTGGTGAAGAACGGGTCGAAGATCCGCTCGAGATCGGTTTCGGCGACGCCCTTGCCGGAGTCGTGGACGCCGAGCTCAACATATTTTTCCGTCGCGTGCGAAGTCCACACAGTCACCCGCCCTGGCGCGGCGCCTCCGTTCGCAGCGGCGGTGATGGCGTTGGTGAGGAGATTCAAGATCACCTGCTGAATCTGCACCTTATCGCCGTTGACGGCAGGCAGCACGGCGGTTGGGAGAAAATCGATCGTTACCGTCTGCAAGAGTGCGTCGTTCGCGACGAGCCGAATCGTGGTTGCCGCAAGATCGTTGAGTGCGAGCGGCACGCTGACGGAGTCGGTTTTCTTGAGCAAGTACCGCATACGCCGGATGACGCTACTGGCTCGATGATCATCGCTGATGATGTCGGCGAGACACGCGCGAAGCTCCTCGACATCGGGTTGCGACTCTGCCAGCAATAGTTTTGCCGCTTGCGCATTCGCGAGGATTCCGGCCAGCGGCTGGTTGATCTCGTGCGCGATCGATGCGGCGAGCTGACCCATACCGGCAACGCGGTCGAGGTGGGCGATCTGGCTCAAGTGACGCTGGGAGGCCGCCTCGGCCTCGCGCCGGCGTCGGCGTTGCACGACCAGCGCGGCGATGAGCGTCGCCTGCACCACGATGACTCCGACGGCGCTCATGACATGCCAGCGGTAGTCCTGCCACAGCGTGGGCTCGTGAAAGAGGACCTGGCTGTCCTCCGGCAGTCGCCGCTCGTCGAGGTGCCAGCGCGCTAGCTGACGGGCGTCGAACCTGGGTAGGGCGGTCGCGAAACTTGGGACCGGCGTGCTTGGCGGCTGCTGGCCCTGCAGCAGCCGTGTCGCCATCCTTGCGGCATCACGGCCGACCTCCTCGAAGTCGAGGATCGACCCGCCCACGACACCCCGACCGAGCGCGAGACTAACGGGGGTGAACAGGGGAGCGTTCGCCAGCTTCGAGATATGCGGGACGAGGTCGATACCGTGGAACCGCCTCCCCGCGGCATCGACCTGATAGATGGACTGCATGATGACGGTGTGCGCCGGCAGACTCGACACTCGAGCCAGCGCGTCCCCGATTTGCAGCTTCGTGAGGTCGATAATGTCGAGCCCGCCCACCTTCGACACCGCTTGTCGGATGAGATCGTGGTAGATCTGTTCCGGCGAGCTGGCGCCCCCGACTAGCGCGACGTGCCGCGTACCAGGCAGGAGGGTCACTGCCGCTCGCAGCGTGCCTTCGATATCGAAGCGGATGGTGACAACCGCAAAGCCAGGAGGTGGCTTCAGGTCGCGCACGCTGCGCTCGTCGATTCCGCAGACGACGACTTGCGTCCCCGGCCACAGCTCGTCGCGCGCGCGAAGGACGAATTGAAAGGGCTCGGGCAGCGCCGCCACGATCACATCGAAGCGCTGATTGCCGTACTTCGAGGCGTAGACGGCCCGGAGTCGGCGCTCTTCTATTTCCGGCGACGCGAACCGAGCGACGTCGACGTGTTCCGTTTCGATACTGACCCGGAACGACCACTGGCTGAGCAACGCGTCGCGGATGCCGGAGGCGATGGCCGTCGCGGACGGCATGCCCGGCTGGCCGGCGAGGAGGATCAGAACTGACGGCTGTTCAGGTGCGGCCTCCGTGGCCGCTGCGGAGCCAAGCCAGGCGCCGACAATCAGGATCGTCAGCGACCACGCGCGCAGACGGCGCCCGGACCGCATAGCGGGGCACAATAGCACAGCCACTTGGCGCCTTGCGCTGCGACGAAGGTCCAGTGCGCGCGCTTGTCGGGGTCGGGGTCCTGCGGCCGACTGCTCGGAGATCGCGACACCCGTCGCGCCGAACGAGACCGGTCGTCGGACGCGCCGAACTAGAACCGATCGTCGGACGCGTGACGGCCGAGCTCGATCTCGATCGCCTGAGTTTTCACGAGGACGCGGCGGTCCCCGACGATCCTGAGACACATGACGAGGCCAAGGCTCTCCAGAGCGGGAACGATCTCGGCCTCGGCGTGATCGTCGAAGAACGCCCGGGAGACGAATACACGATGCGCGATCTTCTCTGTGGTGTCGTTGACGATTCGGTAGAAGTGGGCGACACGGTCCCCAGCAGCTCCTTCCTGACAGTCGACGGAGCAGCCCACGAACGAATCCTCGAGGAATTCGGTAATGGCCGCGGCTTTGCGCTCGTCCACGTCCTCAATTTGACGCTACAGACGACCAGACACGCAATTTTTGGATGATCGCCGAAGAAGCCCCCTAACCGGGCCGGTGCGCCTCTAAGCGGGCGGCGACGCCACTACCGCCGCTTCGGCAACGGCGGCGCGTAGCCGCCGAGCTTCGACGTGCGCATACCGAGGCGGACGAGCGTTTCGGCGAGGGCAACGGCTGCGGCCACGCCGTCGATAACGGGCATATCGTGACGAGCCGTGAGCTCGGCGGCGAGATCGGCCATGCCGGCACAGCCGAGGACGATCGCTTCGGCGCCGTCATTGGACTTCGCGGCGGCAATCTGCGCATCAATCCGTTCGACGGCGTCGCTCTGGCGTTTCTCCAGATCCAGGACGGGGACGTTCGACGCGCGCACCCGGGCACATCGGGCCGCGAGTCCGTAGCGGATGAGATTGAATTCGATCGTAGGAACGGACCGCGGGAGCGTGGTGACCACGGCGAAGCGGCCCGCGATGAGGCTCGCGACGTGAAACGCGGCTTCGCCGATGCCCACGACCGGTGCGCAGGCCAAGGCCCGGGCGGCGTCGAGCCCCGTGTCGTCGAAACACGCGATGACGTGTGCGGCCACGCCGAGAGCTTCGCCCTTGGCGATCTCCCCGAGGAGCCCCGGAACGGCGAGCGCGTCGTCGTAGAAGCCCTCGATGCTTTCGGGACCGGTCGGAGGATTCACAGCGACGATGCGCGTGCCTGGCGCCGCCGCGCGCTGGGCGGCGCGGCGAATCGTGTCCGTCATCGATGCCGTCGTATTCGGGTTCACGACGAGAATGTCCACGTGTCAGCTCGGCCGGCGCCGCAGCCCGCGGATCAGGAGCAGGGAGACCAGGATGACCGCGAACGACACGCCGGTGGTCACCGTGCCGAGCGCGTAGATTTCGGGGTTCGTGACCGTCGTCGTGAGCCCCGTGAGCTCCAAGGGCAGCGTGTTCTGGTCGGCGCCCAGCGCCTGGCTCGAGCGCGAAGCCTCGTCCCACGACAGCGTGAAGCCGAAGAGCGCGATGCCAACGAGTGAGGGCGCGATGAGGGGCAGCACGACGTGCCGGAAGGTCTGGCGCGGCGTGGCGCCGAGGTCACGCGCCGCCTCCTCGTACCGGCGATCGAACCGATTGAAGACGGCGAACATGATGAGCAGCCCAAACGGCAGCGTCCATGTCAGATGCGCGCCCAGCCCGGACGTAAATGTCCCGGCGCTGGTGGTGAACCCATCGACGAGGGCGGTGAGGCCGACGGCGCCGGCGGCCCACTTGATGCATGCGTCGAGCAGCCTGAACTCGACGGCGATACCGAGCGAAACGATGATCGAGGGCACGATGAGGCTCGCCACCGCCGTGTAGAAGACGAACGCCGAGCCGCGAAAGCGGCGCCGGAAGGCATAGCCAGCGAGCAGGGACATCACGACGGTGAGCAGCATGACGACCGCGCCGAGTTTCAGCGAGCGGCCAAAGGCCGCCCATATGTCGACGACACCGAGGCCACCCCACAGCCGACTGAACCAATGCGTGGAAACGCCGTGCATGGGAAACGTCAGGCCACCGGTCGGCCCTTGGAATGACAGAACGATGATCGTCAGCATCGGGCCGTAGAGAAAGAGCACGAACAGGGTGAAGACCATCGCAAGCAAGTAAAAGGACGCCGGGCGCCGCTGAGCCATGGCGCTCACAGCTCCCGCCGCAGGTCGACCAGCCGCGTCATCGTCCAGATGATGGCGAGCACCGCGCCGAGCAGGATGACCGCGTTGGCGGCCGCGAGTGGGAACTGCAGGTAGCTCAGCTCGACCTGGATGACTTTGCCGACCGACGCGATCTGCTGCCCGCCCATGACGCCGATGGTGACGTAGTCGCCCATGACCAGCGTGACGACGAAGATCGACCCGATGACGAGCCCCGGCTTGGAGAGCGGCACGACGACGTTCCAGACCGCCTGCCACGCCGAGGCGCCTGCGTCGCGCGCGGCCTCGAGCAGCGAGCGATCGATGCGCGTCATCGAATTGAAGATCGGAACGATCATGAACATCGTGTAGAGGTGCACGAACGCCAGCACGACGGCGAAGTCCGAGAATAGCAGCCACTCGAGAGGCCGGGGCGCCACCCCCGACCCGACGACGATCGCGTTGACGAGCCCGTTGCGACCGAGCAACGGCACCCACGAGATCATCCGGATCACGTTCGACGTCCAGAACGGGATCGTACAGAGCAGGAACAGCACGATCTGCCAGGTGAGCGAGCGGACGTGAAACGCGAGGAAATACGCCACCGTGAAGCCCAGCACGAGTGTGACGAGCCACACGAGGACGCAGAACTTTAGCGTCGAGAGATACGTCTTAAAGGTGACGCAGAGGCCTGGCAGCTCCGCCAGACACCCGGCGAAGATCGACACATAGTTGTCGCCGACCATCGCCGGGATCATCGAGTATTCGGTGTACCGCCAGAAGCTGACGATAACCGTGATGGCCAGCGGCAACAGGAAGAACACCGCGAACACGCCCGCCAGCGGCGCGATCTGCCAGTACGGCGCCGCGGCGGGCGTGACGAGGCGGCTCAGGCGGCGATGAACTCGTTCCACTTGCGGACCATATAGTCGTTTTCGTCCATGACGGCGTTCCAGCACGCCACGCCACCCATGCGTGCCTCATACGAGCCGCCGTCGCGGACGGTGCCGGCTTTCTCCAGCAGCGTGCCGTCCGGCGCCTTGATGTCTTTTTCCGCCGGCTTGCCTTCCATCCAGTACGCCCACTCGTAGGGCTCCATGTTCGCCTTCGCCGTCTCGAGCACCGCCGAGTAGTAGCCCTGGCGGTTCAAGAAAGCGCCGGCCCACCCCGACAGGAACCAGTTGATGAACTCGTAGCTGGCATCGAGCTTCTTGCCGGTGAGCGTCTTGGGCAGGCCGAATCCCGCAGCCCACGCGCGATAGCCTTCCTTCAGCGGCTGGTAAATGCAGGGGACGCCCATCGAGCGCACCTTGGTCACGGCGGGCGACCACATCGACTGGATCACGACCTCGCCCGAGGCCATGAGGTTGACGCTCTCGTTGAAGTCCTTCCAGAACGCGCGGAACTGTCCGGCCTTCTTCGCCTCGATGAGCTTCTTGATCGTGAGATCGATCTCGTCCTTCGTCATGTTGCCCTTGTCGCGGTATTTGTGGACGCCGAGCGACTCCACGACCATCGCGGCGTCCATGATGCCGATCGAGGGGATGTTGAGGATGGACGACTTGCCCTTGAACTCGGGGTTGAGCAGCTCGGCCCAGGAGTTGATCGGCCGCTTGATGAGGTCCGGCCGAATGCCCAGCGTGTCGGCGTTGTACACCGTCGGAATGAGCGTGATCCACGGCGTCGGGGAGCTGGCGAACTTCGTCGACGTCGGCCCTTCCAGGTAGAAGACCTTCTTCGGCGCGGTGCCCTGATCGCCGATCGTCTTGCCGCCGACCTGGCCTTTCGTGAACACCGGCGTGATCTTGTCCGCGGACTTGATGCGCTTGGCGTCCATGCCGAGCAGGTTGCCGGAGGGGATGAGCTTGCGGAGCTGGAAGTACTCGGCGTCCACGACGTCGAAGGAGTTCGGCTGCGTGATGATCCGCTTGGCAACTTCGTCGGTGGTCACCGGGATGTACTCGATCACGATGCCGAGGTCGGCCTTCACCTTCTGCGCGATCTCTTTGGACTGGTTGACGGCCGTGCCGAGGTAGCGCAGCGTGACGGGTTGTGCCGACACGATCGCGGGAAAGCCGGCGATCGCACCGGCGGCGGCCGCGCCTTTGAGGACCGTTCGCCTGCTGATGGTTGGATTCATAGATTCTCCTTTCGGTCTCGTGTCGTGGTTACGCGAGTCGGTGCGCAGCCGTGTCGTCCCAGCTGACGCTCACGCGGGCGCCGGGCTCGAGCGGCTCGCGGTCGAAGAGATGATCGGCGGCGATGGCGACCAGCTCGGTGCCGTCGTCGGCACGCAGATCCGTCTGCACGACGTTGCCCTGGTATTCCACGGCGATCACGACCGCGTTGAGGGGGCCACGCGCCTCACCGTCGGTCTTGAGCCGGCGGAGTCGTAATCGATCCGCGCGGACTGCCACGCGAATGCCGTCGATGCTGACGACGTTGTGGCCGCCGATGAATCGGGCGACGAACTCGGTGCGTGGGCGGTTGAAGACCTCGCGCGGAGTACCATACTGCTCGATCCGGCCTTCGTTCATGACCACGATCACGTCGGCCAGTGCCATCGCCTCGTCTTGCGCGTGCGTCACGTGAATGAACGCGATGCCGAGCTCGCGCTGCAGGCGCTTGAGCTCCACACGCATGTGAATTCGGAGGAAGGGGTCGAGCGCGGACAGCGGCTCGTCGAGCAGCAGGATCCGGGGCTCGGTGATGAGCGCCCGGGCCAGCGCCACGCGCTGTTGTTGCCCGCCCGACAGCTGCGCGGGAAACCGCTCGGCATAACCCCCCATCGCCATCAGCTCGAGCAACGCCGCCGCCCGCGAGCGCCGGCGCTCGCGCGGCACGCCGCGCATCTTCAACGCGAAGGCGACGTTGTCCAGCACGCTCAGGTGGGGGAAGAGCGCGTAGCTCTGGAACATCATAGCGGTGCCGCGCCGACCGGGCGGCAGGGAGGTGATCGGCTCACCGTCGAACACGATCTCGCCGCTCGTGACCGTGTCGTGACCCGCGATCATCCTCAGGGTCGACGTCTTCCCGCAGCCTGAAGGGCCGAGCAGGCAGCAATAGGTGTCCGCGGCCACGGTCAGATCGATACGGTCGACGGCGACGACGGGGCCATAGTGCTTGCTGACGTGGCGCAGCTCGAGGAGCGCGGCCACGCCGCTACCGGCCACGCAGGCGGCAATCGAGAATCCGGTCGCGAGGATCGGTCATGCGCGAGGGATTCACCGGGTGCATCGGAAATGCCAGCCCCACGGCTCGAATCGACGCGATCTTGCGCCGGTCCATAGCTGGCGGACAGCCTAAGGGCTAGGCATCCGCGAACGCAAATGCCGTCAAATTGGGCGACAATGGGCGCCATGAAGCTGATGGTGATCAACCCGAACAGCTCGGAAACCGTGACGAGCTCCATCATGGACTCCGCCAGGCGCGCAGCGTCGCCCGGCACCGAGCTCGTGGCCGTCACCACCAAGGGCGGCACGCGCAACGTCGACTCGGCGTTCGCCGATTATCTGTCCGGCGCCTACATGATCCGCACGTGCCTGGACGCCGCCGCGCTCCACCGACCGGACGCGGTCGTGCTCGCCGGCTTTGGGCGCGTGGGCATCGACGCGCTGAAGGAAGCGCTGACGATTCCGGTCGTGTCGATTGCCGAGGCGTCGATGGCTATGGCGTGCCTGCTCGGCCATCGCTTCACGACGTTGACGATGCTGCAGCAGTTCATTCCGTATCAACAAGATCTCGTGAGGTACTACGGCTTCGAAGCGAAGTGCGCGTCGGTGTGCGCGATCAACATCAACGTCGAAGAGTGCGTCACGGATCGTGATCGCACGCTCCGCGAGCTCACGGCGCAGATCGAGCGCATCGTAGCCGACGATCGCGCGGAGGTAGTAATCCTCGCGTGCGCCGGCCTGTGCGGCTACGACGCCGAGCTCTCACGCCGAGCGGGCGTTCCGGTGCTCGATCCGGTGTCTGTCGGTGTGAAGGTCGCCGAGGGTCTCGTCGGCCTCGGCCTGTCTCATTCCAAGGTCCGAAAGTTCGCGCATCCCCCGCAGTCGCTCGACTCCTACCTGTGAGCCTTACGGCATGATCTCTCCACCGTTGGGGTGGAGCGTCTGCCCGCAAAAGTAGCGCGAGTCATCCGACGCCAGGAAGACGAATGCGCCGACGAGATCTTCTGGCATCCCCAGACGCTTCAGCGGCAGCGACGCAGCGTGAGCCCGTTTCGTCGCCTCGGGCAGGGGGTCGAAGCCGGTATCGATCAGCCCCGGCGCGATGCCGTTCACGAGGATCCCATGCGGCGCGAGCTCCTGAGCGAGCGCGCGCGTAAACGTCAGCAGCCCGCCTTTGGCGGCCGAGTAGGCGGTGTAGTTCGGGCGCCCGATGTATGCGAGCTGCGAGCTGAGGATGATGATGCGACCGCTGCGCCGCGGGATCATCACCCGCGCGGCCTCGCGTGAGCACAAGAACGCGCCGCGCAGGTGCACGGCCATCATGCGCTCCCAGTCGTCCAGCGTCGTATCGGTGATCGGCTGCGCCTTCTGAATGCCGGCGTTGTTGACGAGCACATCGAGACGCCCGAACCGCGACACGACGCCATCGATCAGCGCGCGCACGTCGGCCTCGCGGGTGACGTCGCATCGCACGGCCAGCGCTCTGCGCCCGCGCCGCTCCATTTCGGCGACGAGCGAGCGCGTGTCGGGCTCGCGCGCGATCCAGGCGATGGCGACGTCGGCGCCTTCGTCCGCGTAGGCAATAGCGACCGCGCGGCCGATCCCGGTGTTGCCGCCGGTGACGAGTGCGACCTTGCCGGCCAGCCGGCCGGCGCCGCCGACATCATCGAGCTCGCTCTGCGTTCGGTCGATCGCCGTTTCGAGCGCTTTCACGTCGGTGTCTGTCCACGCCCGCGGGCCCTTTTCAGAGTGGACGGAGATCCAGCCCGCGAGCATGCCGCCGCGCACGACGGGACCGAGCATTTGCGCCGTAACCCCGAACATCGACATGAGCTCCGGCGGCGGCGCGGGCTCGACGGCGCCACGGAGATCGGGCTGGACCAGTGGACGGTGGTGCTCCGCCAGCCAGCGGATGCTGTCGGCGGCACGCTG
Organism: Candidatus Rokuibacteriota bacterium; assembly: GCA_036802765.1. Taxonomy (GTDB): domain Bacteria; phylum Methylomirabilota; class Methylomirabilia; order Rokubacteriales; family CSP1-6; genus AR12. The sequence continues at coordinate 39,755 of DAIRVP010000011.1, read as the reverse complement.
ATCGATGGCTGTCTGCCCGCGCAGGGACTTCACGCCCGCCGCGGTGGCCTCGGCGGCGACGTCGTCGCAGTAAATGCCACGTTCGGGCAGGTCGATACGGAGCGTGCAGCGCGCGACGTCCGTCGCCGCACGCAGCGCGGCGAGGATTGCGTCGAGGCGGGCGGTCAGCTCGGCGGTCGGCTTCATGACGCGGCACTCTAGCATGCATGCAATCGCGCCCATGCACACCCGGCGACCGGCCCGCCTCAGCGAATTAGGTCGGTTACATGCAGACGCCCGCGGTACCGTTCCAGGTGCGGCCCGCCTTCTCGCACTCCTTCTGCGAGGTGTACAAATGCGGGTTCTCGGGCGAGGCGCTCGGCGCTGGAGACTGGGTCTGCGAACAACCGGCGATGAGCCCGAAAACGACCAAGGCAACGGCGACGGTTTTCATTGGCTGTTCCTCCACCCAACCGCCGCGAGCAACTTCCGCGCCCTCGAAACCTGTGATCTCAGCGGTCGCAATCGTGCGGTGCGGCCCGGTGCCGCAGTCGCAAACGTGCGAGGCGCGCCTCGGTCACGCGCTCGCGCCGATGCGCACGAGCGATTCGGCGAGCGTGACCGCGCAGGCCACGGGCTCGACCACGGTCAGCGCGATGCTCGCGCGCAGCGCGGCCGCATACAGCGAAAGGCGGGAACCTCCCAGAATGACGACATCAGCACCCGCCGACATCGCGGCATCCGCGAGCTTCGGCACGAGCTCGTCTGCCGGCGGCTCGCCGGCCGCGATCCCAGGTAGCTCGATCGCACACACGCCGCGGCAGCGCGCCGCGAATCCCAGCTTCTGCACGAGATCCTGCGTGTAGCCGATCATCCGCGACGATGTGGTGACGATGGCAAAGTCGTCGCGCAGCGCGACCGCATACGCGAAGGCTGCTTCCGGCAGCCCGACAACCGGCACGTCGAGCGCTTCCTTCACCCCGCGCGTGCCGTAGTCGCCGAAGCCGGCGAGCACGACGGCGTCCGGCGCGGGCCTCAGTGTCGCCAGCCCGGGGACGAGCGAGCGCGCGGCGGCCGCGTCCGTCTGATAGCTGTCGATCACGGCGGGGCCACCGCGATTGGTCCACTCGGCGACGTCGGTGTCGGGCAACGCCACGGCGCGGGCGAGCTGCCCGCAGGCGCGCGTCACGCGTTCGGTCGCGTTGGGATTGGCGAGCAGCAGCTTCATCGGCGCGCGCCGAAGCGTGCGATCCAGTGACGCGCGATCGCATCCCGCCTCGCGAACCAGACCGCACCTCGGTCGCGCATGTGCTCGAGCACGCGCTCGAGCCCGGCGATGCGGCCCGGGCGGCCGATCATCCGTAGATGCAGGCCGACCGACAGCATCTTCGGGGACGAGGCGCCCTCGCGCCACAGCGCATCGAACGCGTCGTTCACGTATTCCGTGAAGTCGCGCGCCGTGACGAAGCGCTGGCGGCCCTGGTGAAAGTGCATGTCGTTGGTGTCGAAGCTGTACGGGACCACGACGTGGCGGCGGCCGTCGACATCCACGAAGAACGGCAGATCGTCGTTGTAGGCGTCCGAGTCGTAGAGGAAGCCGTCCTCGACGAGCAGCGCGCGTGTGCGCGACGACGGCGCCGAACGCGTGTGCCAGCCGAGCGGTCGCGTCCCCGCGGCGGCGGTGATGGCCCTGACGGTACGCGCGATCACCGCGCGCTCTTCGCCCTCGGTCATGTTCGCGTGGCGCTCCCAGCGATAGCCGTGCGCGGCGATCTCATGCCCGCGCCGCGCAGCGTCCACCGCCAACCACGGCGAGACCTCCAGCGCGCGGCCACAGGCGCTCAACGTCGCACTGACACCGAAGCGCTGGAGTACATCCATGATTCGCCAGTAGCCGGCGCGTGTGCCGTATTCGAAATGCGTCTCCATGCAGGCGTCCGGCACCCCGACGACTTCGTCGGCGACTTCGTAGACGCTTTCGTTGCGGTCGTCGCCCGCGCTGATCGACAGCTCGGCACCTTCCTCCACATTGACGACGAACGAGACCGCGACGCGTGCCGAGCCCGGCCACTGCGGATCGGGGAACTGACCGCCGTAGCCGCGGAAATCGCGCGCGCTCAGGCGCCGCTCCGCGCGAGGAGCGGCGACCAGCCGCTGTCGGCCCAGAGGCGCGTGGCGACGGCCTGGGCGGCGGCGACGACCTCGTCCGGGTCGAAGCGCGTGGGGCGCCCATCACGCATCAACACGCTCCCGTCGACGATGACGTCGCGCACGTTCGCTCCGACGCCCGCGTGGACCAGCAGACTGACGCCGTCCACGATCGGGCGGAGATTTGGCGCATCCGCATCGAGCAGGATCACGTCGGCCTTCATGCCGACCGCGAGGGCGCCGACCTCATCTCCGAGCCCGAGCGCTGCGGCGCCGTTGGCGGTGGCCCAGCGCAGCGCGGCGCGCGCGCCGAGGCTGCGCCCGCCGCCCTGCACGCGGTTGATCGCCAGCGCCGCGCGCATCGCCTCGAACAGGTCGTGAGACTTCGTGTCGGTGGCCAGCGTGATCAGCGCCCCCGCCTCGTGCAGTCTCTTGATCGGCGCCATCATGCCCGACGACGCGTTTCCGATCGGCACGTGCGCCACGCTCAGCCGCGCCGCGCCGACGCGGGCGATCTCGTCGGCCTCGAGGTAGATGCAGTGTCCCGCGACCACATGCGGGCCGAGCAGCCCGACCTCGTCCAGCACCTCGCTCGGCCGCCGCCCGTCCCGGCGCAGGACCTGCGCGACCTCGTCGGTGCTCTGCGCGAGGTGCGTGTGGACCGGCGGACCCGAGGGATCCGCGGCGTCGGCCACCTCACGCAGGAGATCGCGCGAGCACGTATCCGGCGCGTGCGGCGCCAGGAAGGCGCGCAGGCGGCCACCGTCGTGGCCATGCCAACGCGCGACGATATCCAGGTTCTCACGCAGCGTCGCGTCGGCGATCTTGGGGTCGTATCGATACTCGCCTTTGATGAGGGCGGCGAGGTCGACGTCGTGGATGCGCCCCCCGACGAAGGCGCGCAGACCGCTCTCGGCCATCGCGCGCGCGCAGCTGTCACCGTGTCGGTAGTAATCCACAACGGTCGTCGATCCGGTGCGAAGCAAATCCCACGCGCCGAGCCGAGCGAGCAGGTACGCCTCTTCGGCGCCGATGCGATGCCCCTGCGGCACGCCGGGCGTATACATCGGCGCGAAGTTCATGTCTTCGACCATGCCCCGCGTGATGACGAGCGGCGTGTGGTTGTGCGTGTTCACCAGCCCCGGCATGACGATGCGCCGGCGTGCGTCGACGCGCTCACGCGGCGAAAACCGGGCTCGGGCCATCGCGCCGGGTTCGACGGCGATGATCCGAGCGCCCGTGATCGCCACGGCGCCGTCGACGAGGATGCGATCCTCGGCGTCGAGCGTGAGGACGAGGCCGCCGTCGACGAGGAGGTCGCATGGCTGCGGCTGGGCGGGCATCTAGAACTCGGCCAGCCGTCGGAGTCCGACCAGCCGGTCGGCGACGAGCAGCACGACGATCGTGAGAACGATCAGGCCGGACGAGATGGCCGCAATCGTCGGATCCGGATTCTCTTCGAGGTACTGAAGCATCAGGGTAGGCAGCGTTTTGTTCCGCGCGTCTACGAGAAAGATCGAGATCGGATAGTTGTCCAGCGAGGCCAGGAACGCGAAGAGACCGGACGTCAGGAACGCGGGCGCCAGCACGGGGACCATCACCTCGACCAGCGCGCGCGGCGGCGAGTGGCCGAGCGTGCGCGCCGCCTCGATCAGCGTGAAGTCGAACAGCGTGAGGCTGGCCAGCACCGTACGTGTCACGTACGGCAGCGTGATGACGACGTGGCCGATGAGCAGGCTGGTCCACGCATCGCGTAGACCGAGCTCGCGCAGCATCGAGAGTAGCGCCACACCGACGACCAGCCCCGGCATCATGAGCGGCGACACCATGAACGTCGTCAGCGTCGTCTTGCCGGGGAACGAGGCGCGCGTCAGGGCGATGGCGCACAGCGTACCGAGCACGAGCGAGATGGCGGTGGACAGCAGGGCGAGCGCGACCGACAGGCGCACCGCCGGCCAGAGATCCCGCAGCCGCAGCGTCCGCTCGTACCAGCGGACGGACAGGGCAGGCGGCGGCAGGTTGAAGACGGACGATGCGCTGACGGAGACGATCAGCGTCACGACGAGCGGCGTCAACAATGTCAGCACGACGAGCGCCGTGATCGTCCACATGGCGACGAGCGCGGCGCGCTCCAGCGGCATCATCGTTCGGGCTGCCAGCGGCGCGCGAGCAGCGCGCTCAAGACCACGACGCCCACGGCGATGGTGAGCAGCACGACGGACACCGTGGAGCCCAACGACCGGTCGCGCATGAACAGGAACGAGCGCGCGACGAGGATCGACAGCGTCTTGAAGCGGTCACCCATGAGCAGCGTCGGGATGACGTACATGGAGATCGACATGGAGAACACGAAGGCGACGCCAGCGATCACCCCCGGCATCGTCAACGGCAGCGTCACACGCACGAAGCGCCGCAGCGGACCCGCGCCCAGCGTGGCCGCCGCCTCCGTCAGGCGAGGATCGATCAGCTTCACGACGGCGAAGATCGGCAGCACCATGAACGGCAGGAAGATATTGGCGGCGCCGAACACGAGGCCGCTTTCGGTGAACAGCAGACGCAGCGGCGTATCGACGACGCCGGTCCCGACGAGCATGCGGTTCACGAGGCCGTCGGTGCGCAGCAGGATCGTCCACGCGAATGCTTTGACGACGACCCCGACTGAGAGCGGCAGAATCAGCGCGGCGAGCAGCATGCCTTGCAGCGCTCCTCCCGCACGCGCGAGAGCGAACGCCGCCGGATAGCCGGCCAGCAGACACACGACGGTGGTCAGGGCGGCAACCCGGATAGTGTTCTGGATGACCATCCAGCTGAACGGGTCGGCGAGAAACTGCGCATAGCCCGCGAGGCTCAAACGGCCGTCGCGCGTGACGCTGGTGAGGAGAAGCAGGACAAGCGGCACCGCGAACGCGACGACGAGGTACGCGGCGCCGGGCAGCGCGAGCCACGCGATGCGCTCGACGCGGGGCTGTCGCGGGGAGACCGCCGTGACGGCGACGGGCGCGACGCTCACGGCGCGGAGTACACGAGCGTCGCGTCGACCGACCAGCGCACGGTGACGAGATCACCCGGGGCCGTGTGTTCGGCGCCGTCGGGCGGCACCTCAGCGACGATCTGGTCGGCGCCCGGGGCGTCGAAGTGCACGAGCAGCTTGGAGCCGAGGAACACGCGGTCGCGCACTTTCAACGACACGGCATTTTCGCCGCCGGCGCCGATGCGCATGTTTTCCGGGCGCACGGCGACGAGCACGGCGGCGCCGGTGCCCGCTCGCCCCCGCGCCCGCACGCGGCCGGCGGCGGTATCGACGACCAGTACGTCGCCGTCGGCGGCGACCACGGTGCCGGAGAGCCGTGTCGACATGCCGACGAAGTCGAGGACGAACGGCGTGGCCGGGTGCGCGTAGATGGCCGCGGGCGTGTCGAACTGCTCGATCCGCCCATGATTCATCACCGCGATGCGATCGGACATGACGAGCGCTTCGTCCTGATCGTGCGTCACGAAGATTGCCGTGATGCCGAGGTCGCGCAGCAGGTGCCCGAGCTCCATGCGCATCGTCTCCCGCAGCTTACGGTCCAGGGCGGACAGCGGCTCGTCCAGCAGGAGCAGCTTCGGCTTCACCGCCAGCGCGCGCGCGACGGCGATGCGTTGCTGCTGGCCGCCGGACAGCGCGAAGATCGAGCGCGGCCCGTAGTCCGCCAGCCGCACGAGCGCCAGCACACGCGCGACCGTGCCCGCGATCTCGCTCGCGCGCGTCCCGTGCGCCTGCAGCCCGAAGGCGACGTTCTCCGCGACGGTGAGGTGAGGGAACAGCGCGTAGCTCTGGAAGACGACGCCGACGTTGCGCTTGTGGGCCGGCACACGGGTGATATCGGCGCCGTCGAGCGTGACGCGCCCGTGATCGGCCGTGAGCAGCCCGGCCACGATCCGCAGCAGCGTCGTCTTGCCACAGCCCGACGGGCCGAGGAGCGAGACGAACTCCCCGGCCCGTACTTCGAGATCCAGATCCCGGATGACGGGCGTGTCGCGAAAGCTCTTCGCGACGCCGCGGACATCGAGATAACTCAGACGCCCATCTCCTTGTCCCAGCGCTCCACCCAGCCCTTGCGCTCCTTCGCGACGTGTGCCCAGTCCGGTACGAAGACGTCCTTCGGCATGCCGGCCGGTACGGGCACCGCGGTGTTCGTCGGCAGGGCGGCCGCGACTTCCGTGAGGATCTTCTGGTACTCCACGCCGAGCATCTCGTTGATGAACGCCAGCGCCAGCTCGGGCTGCGGTCCGTTCTTGACCTTCGCGATGCCGGACGGCATGGCCATGACGCCTTCCTTCGGTGAGACCATCTCGACGGCCGCGCCCTGCCGCTTCCGCTCGGAGGCATACGACGACAGCGCGCCCGCGATCATCGACGCCTCTCCCTGCTCGAGCAGGTTGAACGCCTGCGGCATCTGCGTGTAGACGGTCAGGAGGCTCGGCTTGAGCGCGCGGAGCTTTCGAAACGCCGCGTCCGTGTCGTACTGCGCGTCCTTCAGCGGCTTGCCGGTCTCGAGATGCCCCGCGAGATAGAACACTGACAGCCCCTCGGTGTTTTGCAGCGACGGCACGATGATCTTGCTCTTGTACTTCGCGTCCCACACCTCGGCCCACGACGCGGGCGCGGGCTTCACCTTCGCGGGCGCGATGGCGATGCCGGCGTAGGGCTGCTGATAGTTCGTCCACATGCCGTCCATATGGATCGCCGCCGGCTTGATCTTTGCCATGTTCGGCACCTTCGCCGGCGTGATCTTCTCGATCACGTCTTCCTTGACGGCGAGCAAAAGCACCGGGTCGTCCATCATCACCACGGACAGGTACGGCTTGGCCTTGTTCGAAACCATCTTCTCGAGGTTCACGAGCGACTTCGTGCCCTCGAACACGATTGTGCAGCCGTACTTTTTTTCGAACATGGGAATGACGGTGGGGTCCATGAACGCCTTGTGGCTCGCCGCGCCGCCGATGACGATGTCCTTCGTCTGGCTCCGCACGACCGCTGGAAAGCCGAGCGTGGACGCGGCGACGGTGCCGGCGCTCGCTGCAAGAAAGTGTCGTCGCGTCAGCCTCAGATCGCTCATCTCATCCTCCGTGTGAACGCTGTATCGTATACGACCGATGACCTACCCGCGTGATCTCGTCGGCTACGGCGCCACGCCGCCGGACCCCAAGTGGCCCGGCAATGCTCGCCTGGCGCTCCAGATCGTCATGAACTACGAAGAGGGAGGCGAGCGCTCCATTCTGCACGGCGACGCCGAGGCCGAGACGTTCCTGCACGAAGTCGTCGGCGGCACGCCGGTGCGCGGCGCGCGCAATCTGCAAGTCGAGTCGGTCTACGAGTACGGCACGCGCGCGGGGTTCTGGCGTCTGCTGCGCCTGTTCGCCGAGCGAGACATCAAGATCAGCGTGTTCGCCGTCGCCATGGCGCTGGAGCGGTATCGCGAGGCCGCGCGCGCGATCGTGGAAGCCGGCCACGAGGTGGTCAGCCACGGCTGGCGCTGGATCGACTACCAGGACATCGCCGAGGACGTCGAGCGGGAGCATCTGCAGCGCGCGGTGGCCAGCCTGACGAAGGTAACCGGCTCGCGACCGCTCGGCTGGTATACGGGGCGCCTCAGTCCCAACACGCGACGGCTCGTGGTCGAGGCTGGGGGCTTTCTCTACGACTCCGACGCCTACAACGACGACCTGCCGTACTGGGAGGATGTCGGCGGCCGCCCGCATCTCGTGATCCCGTACACCCTCGACAACAACGACATGAAGTTCGGCGGCATGCAGGGGTTCAACACCGGCGCCGATTTCTTCGCCTACTTGAAAGACGCGTTCGACGTGCTCTATGCGGAAGGCGCCACACATCCCAAGATGATGTCGGTCGGCCTGCACATGCGGCTGGCCGGGCGGCCAGGTCGCGCCGCCGCGCTGGAGCGCTTCCTCGACTACGTCGCCAAGCACGACCGGGTCTGGATCTGCCGGCGCGTCGACATCGCGCGCCACTGGATCGCCACGCATCCGCCGCGTGGCCGCTAGACCTTCACGTCGCGATTGAAGCGATCGATGTACTCGCCCCGGCGCGGGTTGAGCTTCGCCCAGTCGACGCCGTGGTACGTCTCGAGCTGCGCGGCGTCTTTCGCGTACTGCTGCAGCCCCTGGCTGTACGGCACCTTCGAGTTCGTCGGCGCCAGCAGGTAGGGCTTGTCGCCCATCTTTTGCTGCACGTCGGGACTGAGCGCGGCGTTGATGTACGCAGCGGCGAGGTCCGTGTTCTTCGTGTTCTTCACGATGTGCATCGTGCTGCGGATGACGAGCCAGCCGGTGTTCGGTCGGGCCATCGCGATCGGCACGCCCTTGGCCTGCATGTCGCCGGCGTTGTTGTTGTAGAACGGCGCCACGTCGATCTGTCCCTGCTGGAAGAGCGTAGCGAGCGCGCCGGGGCTGGCCGCAACGGCGGCGACGTTCGGCAGCAGCTTCTTCAGATACGCGAAGGCGGGATCCATGTTCTCTTCACTGCCGCCGTTGATTCGCGCGATGTCGACCATCCAGGCGGAGATCAGCGTGGAGCCCATGCTCGAGAGGCCGACCCGGCCCTTGTACTCCGGGGAGAGCAGATCCGTCCAGGATTTCGGCGGCGTCTTGATCTTTTCGGTGTTGTAGCCGATGCCGATGATCTGGGCCGAGCAGAACGCGCCGAACCCGCGGGAATCGACGAACTTCTTCGGCAGGTCCTTCATATTCGGAAGCTTGTCGACCGGCAGCGGCGCGAAGATGTCGTGCTGAAGCGCCGCGATGAACGGGCCCTCGTCGAGAATGATCGCGTCGTATGGGGGATTCGCCTTCGCGGCCACGATCTTCGACACCGTGTCGACCGCGAGCGACGCAACGAGGTTGACCTGGGCATTGTTCGTCGCGCGGCGAAAGGCGGGGACGAGGATTCCGCGGTGGGCTTCTTCCCACGCGCCCGGATAGGTGGTGGCGGACAGGGCGCCGTCGCCGAACGAGATGCCTACACCTGAGGCATATGCGGCGGCCCCGAGCGCGCCGATGCCCTTGATCACGTCACGTCGAGAGATGTCGTTGCCCATTCAGTGGCCCCCTTGTCGGCGTCACGCGGATGCGTCGAGGCCCGGCGGCATTGACGAGCGCCGGCCGATTTTCTTACAAAGGGAGCCCAGTGACAACCCACGGCGTCGCGCTCGAGCTCGACAGCATCCGGCACCACTTCGGGCACACCGTGGCGGTCGACGGCGTGAGCCTTCGCATCGAGCCCGGCGAGATCGTCGCGCTCCTCGGACCGAGCGGCTGCGGCAAGACGACGCTCCTGCGCATCGTGTCGGGACTCCTGCGCCAGACCGGCGGCCACATCGCGGTCGACGGCGGCATCGTCGACGACCTGCCGCCGAACGAGCGCGGTGCCGGCATCGTCTTCCAGAACTACGCGCTGTTTCCGCACATGACCGTCGAAGCCAACGTCGGCTACGGACTGCGCGCCCGCGGGACCCCGCGCGCCGAGATCACCAAGACCGTGGAGCGCATGCTGGCGCTCGTTCGCATGGAAGGTTTCGCGCGGCGCGTGCCGCGCCAGCTGTCGGGCGGGCAGCAACAGCGTGTGGCGCTGGCACGGACGCTCGCGGTGAGCCCGCGCGTTCTGCTCCTCGACGAGCCGTTCGGCGCGCTCGACAAGAACCTGCGCCTGGACATGCAGATCGAGGTGAAGCGCCTGCAGCGCGAGCTCGACATCACGACGATCATGGTGACGCACGACCAGGAAGAGGCGCTGAGCCTGGCCGATCGGGTGGCCGTGATGAATCACGGACGTGTCGAGCAATTCGCGCGGCCCGACGAGATCTACGACCGGCCCGCCACGCTGTTCGTGGCTACGTTCGTCGGCACGACGAGCGTGCTGCGTGGAAAGCTGCTGGACGATGGCACGCTGGACGGCACGGCGGGCCGGCTGCCGCTGCGCTCGGTGACGGGACGTCCGACGGGCCCGGTCGTCGTTGCAGTGCGGCCGGAGCACTTTCGCTTCGTCGAGGATTCGGAGCCGGGACTCGACGGAACGATCGAGCTCGTGCTGCCGCTCGGCCCGCTCGTCGTCTACGACGTCATCTTGACCGACGGCGCCACGCTCAAAGTCAGCAGCGCGCGTGGCGCTGCCGGTCGGGCGCCGGGTGATCGCGTGCGCGTGGCGGTGACGCCCGGCGCCGTCGTCCCGGTGTTTGCGCCATGAAGCGACGCGCCGGCGACTGGCCGCTCGTGCTGCCGCTGGCCCTGTTCTTCGCGGTCTTCGTGTTCGCGCCGCTCGGGCTGCTCGGCGTCGTCAGCCTCTACAGCGACACGACGCTGACCACGTTCGGCGTCGTGCAGTACGTCAAGTTCCTCACGGATGGCTTCAACCTGGGCGTGCTCGGACAGACGCTGTGGCTTGGCCTGCTCGCGACGGTCCTGGCCCTCGCCATCGGCTATCCGCTGGCCTACATCTACATGGTCGCGCCGGCGGCGATCCAGCGCGTGCTCATGCTCGTGATCGTGCTGCCGCTTCTCACCAGCGCGGTGGTGCGTACGTTCGCCTGGGTGGTGATTCTGGGCCGCCAGGGCATCGTCAACGGCCTGCTCGCGGCGATCGGGCTCATCGACGCGCCGGTACGCCTGCTCTACACGCCGTGGGCGGTGGTCGTCGCGCTCGCGCAGATCCAGCTACCCCTGATGGTGCTGCCCGTCATCACGGCGCTCGGCAACATCGATCCGAATCTCCGGCACGCGTCGCACGCTCTCGGCGCCGGGCGCTGGCGTACCTTCTTCGCGATCACGCTGCCGCTGTCGGCGCCGGGCCTGCTCGCCGGCTGTCTGCTCGTGTACGCGGGGTCGGTGAGCGCGTTCGTGACTCAGACGCTCGTCGGCGGGGGCCAGCTGATGCTGATGCCGCAATACATGTTCCAGCAGGCGATCCAGGCCAACAACTATCCGTTTGCCGCTGCGGTCGGGATCATCCTTCTCGCCGCCGTGCTCGCGATCGTGATCGTCGTGAACATGGTCACGCGGAAGGCGCAGGGGATGGTATATGGCTGACGCGCCGCGGACACGCGAGAGCCGGGGCTCGCGCGTCGAGCGCTGGTCGTTCGCCGCTGCGTTTGGCGCCGCGGGCGCCGTCGCGATCGTATTGCTCGTGGCGCCGACGCTGATCGTGCTCATCACGTCCTTCACCAACGCGTACTCGCTCAAGTTCCCGCCGCCTGGCTATTCGCCGCGCTGGTACGCGGCGCTCTGGAACGATTCGCCGGAAATCCTCGCCGCGGCCTCGCTCAGCGTGCAGGTCGCCGCGATCGCTACCGCGGTGGCGACGCTGCTCGCTGTCGCCGGCGCCGTCGCGCTGGCGCGGCGGCGCGAGGCGTGGGCGCGCGTGCTGGACGCGGTGTTCATGTCGCCGCTGATGCTACCGACGCTGGCGCTCGGCCTTGCGCTGCTGGTGCTCTTCAACGTTCTGGGCCGCGGCCTGTCGATGACCACGCTCGTGATCGGTCACGTCGCGGTCTGCACGCCGTACATCCTCCGGACGACGACAGCGAGCCTGCTGCAGCTCGATCCCGCTTTACTCGACAGTGCGCGGAGTCTCGGTGCGCGGCCGTGGTTCGCGTTCCGGACGGTTACGCTGCCGCTGATCGCCCCAGGCATCGGCGCCGGCGCGTTCATCGCGTTCATGGCCTCGTTCGACAACGTCGCGATCTCGCTGTTTCTGTCGGATGCGCGGAGCGAGGTGCTGCCGATCCGCATGTGGCACATCATCGAGGCGAACCTCGACGTCCGAGCGGCCGCTGCGTCCGGCGTGTTGATCGCGACCGCCGCGGTGCTGATGCTCGTGCTGGAGCGTCTGACCGGCGTATCGCGCCATCTGCGCTAGCCCCGGCGGACGGCGTCCTTTCCCCAGCGGCGGCGTAGCGCCGTGCATTCGGCCTCGCGGACGCCCGTCGTCAGCTCCAGGTCGTAGCCGGTCAACGCGCCGAAGGTCTCGACGGAGTACGTCCCGAGATCCGTGCGGTGCAGGGTGGCGTGGCGCGTGCCGAGCACCAGCCTCGCGATGCCGGCCAGCTTCATGGCGCCAGCGCACATCGGGCAAGGCTCCATCGTCGAGTAGACGGTGGCGCCGGCCAGCGCCTCGACGCCTCGCTCGCGCATGACCCGGCGCATGGCCTCGAACTCGGCGTGCCACGTCACATCACGTTCGGTGTTCTGCCGGTTCTGGCCGGTGGCGAGGATCGCGCCGTCACGGACGAGCACCGAGCCCACCGGCCAGTCGCCGCGCGCGAGCGCCTCGTGGGCCTCCCGCAGCGCCAGATCCATATAATCGTCGTCAGTCACGGCGGCGATTGTCGCACGGGCCACGGGGAGGACAGGATGAGCCGGACAGTGTTGCGGGGCGCGTGGGCGTTGCGGGGAGCCGGCCTGACGTTCGAGCGCCGTCAGCTCGATGTCGTGATCGAGGGCGAGCGGATCACCGCGATCGAGGCCGCCAACACGGTCCGTGAGGCGGATCACGTCGTCGATCTGTCGCGGCGTCTGCTCGTGCCCGGCCTCATCAACGGGCACTTGCACTCGCACGAGCACTTCCATCGAGGCCGGACCGAAAATCTGCCGCTGGAGCTCTGGCAGCACGAGGTGCGCCCGCCGGTCTCCGTCCCGTTCACGCCGCGCCACGTCTACCTGCGCGCGGCGCTCGGTGCCATCGAAACGCTGCGCACGGGCGCCACCTGTCTCGTCGACGACATGGCGGTCGGGGGCGCCATCGATCGCGGACACATCGACGCGGTTCTCCAGGCGTATGAAGACGTCGGCGTGCGTGCGCTGCTCGGCTTCGCGATGATGGATCGTCCGATCGTCGAGAACTTCCCGTTCGTCGACACGCTGCCCGCCGAGCTCGTCGCGCGCATGCGCGCGCTGCCGCGTCCGACGGCGGCCGAGTACGTCGCGCTCGTGCGCGACCTCGCGCGGTCGCGGCATCCGCGCGCGCGGCGGGTGGGGGTGCTCGTGTCCGCGTCGGCGCCGCAGCGCTGCACGCCCGAATTTCTCCTCGAGTGCCGCCGCCTGGCCGACGAGCTCGACGTGCCGCTGATCACCCATGTGCACGAAACACGGATGCAGGTGGTGACGGGACAGCAGTTCTATGGCGTGCCGATCGTCGAGCATCTCGCACGCATCGGCTTCCTCGGTCCGCGCACGAGTCTCATCCACGCGGTGTGGCTCAATCCGCGCGAGATCCGGGCGCTGGCCGACTCCGGCGCGACCGCCCAGCACAATCCGTGGTCGAATCTCACGCTCGGCTCGGGCGTCCAGCCAACGCGCGCGCTGCTCGACGCGGGCGTCAACGTGAGCCTGGGCTCGGACGGCGCGTGCTCGACGGTGTCATTGAACATGCTGCAGGTCGCGGGCGCCGCCGCCGCGCTGTCGAAGGTCCGCGACGCGGACTATGCCACGTGGGTCTCGGCGCACGAGGTGCTCGCCGCCGGGACGCAGGGGGGCGCTCGGGCGCTCGGCTTCGGCCGAGGGCTCGGCGTCATCGAGCCCGGCGCGCTCGCGGATCTCGTGGCGTACCGGCTCGACTCCGTGCCGTTCACGCCGCTGCACGACCCGGTGCGTCAGCTGATCTACGCCGAGCGCGGCGCCGACATCGATTTCGTGATGGTGAACGGTGAGGTGGCGGTACGCGACGGGCGCTTCACGCGCGTCGACGAGCCGCAGCTGCTCGGGGAGATCCACGCCGAGATCGACAAGCTCGCTGAGCAATTTGCTGCATCTGCAGCGTCGGTCGCTCCGGTGCGGGCGGCGATGGACGCGCTGTATCGACGAACGCTGCGGGCGGAGATTCCAGCGGACACGCATCCGGCACGATTGACGTAGTCGCACGCACGCTGCTAGCGTCCTCCGCATGTCGAGCAATCTGCAGCCGCCGCCCCGCATCCTGCTGGGACCAGGGCCCAGCATGGCCGACCCGCGGGTCCTGCGCGCGATGTCGACGCCGCTGCTGGGACAGTTCGACCCCGCGTTCACCGCGATCATGGACGAGGTCATGACGCTCTCGCGGACGCTGTTTCAGGGCGCGAGTGGGCGAACGTTCCCTGTCTCGGGCACCGGCCGCGCGGGGCTCGAGGCGGCGATGGTGTCGCTGGTCGAGGCTGGTGATCGCGTGGTGATCGGCGAGTGCGGTCGCTTCGGGCTGCTGCTGGAAGATCTCGCGCGACGCTGTGACGCCGACGTCTGTGTCGTCCGGGCGGAGTGGGGCCAGGCGCTCGACCCGGTCGCCATCGAGGCCGCGCTGCGTGAGGCGCCGACGAAGATGCTCGCCGTGGTGCACGGAGAGACATCAACCGGCGTTCTGCAGCCGATGGCTGAGCTCGGTCGGCTGGCGCGCGCGTACGATGCGCTGCTGCTGGCCGATGTGGTCGTGACGCTCGGCGGCGCCGAGGTCGCGCTCGACGCGTGGAACGTGGATGTGGCGGTCGGTGGCACGCAGAAGTGCCTGAGCTGTCCCTCGGGTCTCGCTCCCATCGCCTACAACGGGCGAGTCGAAGACGCGCTGCGTCGGCGACGGAGCCGTGTACGGAGCAACTATCTCGATCTGGGCCAGCTCGCGACCTACTGGAGTCCCGAGCGCGTCAATCACCACACCGCGCCGACGTCGATGGTCTACGGGCTACGCGCGGCGCTGCGCGCGGTCGCGGACGAGGGATTGTCGGAGCGCTTCGCTCGCCATCGGCTGCACGGCGACGCCATGCGCGCCGGTATCGGTGCGCTCGGGCTCACGCTCTTCGGGAAGGAGCCTCCCGAGCGCCGCCTGCCGATGCTCACGCCCGTGATCGTTCCCGACGGCGTCGATGATGCGCGCGTGCGTCGCATGCTGCTCGAAGACTTCGGCATCGAGATCGGCGCGGCATTCGGTCCGCTGCAGGGCAAGATCTGGCGAATCGGGACGATGGGCTACTCGGCGCGGCGGCAGAACGTGCTCGTGGCCCTGGGTGCGCTGGAGCAGGTGTTGCGCCGCGAAGGATGGCCCGTACACGGCGGCGCGGCTGTCGACGCCGCGCTCGATCACTACCGCGCTGCCGGCGCGGAGACGCGCGACCTCGCCTAGAGGCTCATCGACCCCGTTCGCGCATCGCAACCCGTCGCGTTCGACGTGCGAGATGGTGGAATCCGAGCGCGAATGCCGCCAGAGTCAGCATCGCGAGCGTCCCGGGCTCCGGCGCGACACTGATTTCGCCGAAAAGTCCGTCCGCTTGACCGTTGATCCCGGCCGTGAAGAACAACGCGTTGGCGTCGAAGCTCGAGGCGGGATCGCGGAATTGCAGTGACCATAGCCCGCTGTTGACGATCGGATGTCCCGCAGCATCGGACAGCGTGCCACGGAAGGCGCCGCTGGCCGGATCGAAGGCGTTGATCATGCCGTCCCCGAAGTTGCCGACGAGCAGATCGCCGCCGAATTGCCCGAACGTCGCGGGCGCCAACGTGATGCCCCACGGCGAATTCAAATGGGCATCGCCGATCTGCTGGAGCAGGTTGCCGTTCAGGTCGAACACGCCGATGAAGCCGCCGGGTATCGGCGAAAACTGTTTCGCGTACTCGACGTACAACTTGCCGTTCACGGTCTGGATGTTGTACGGCGTGAAGCCCGCGGGGAGGTTGGGAGCGATGAAAGAGCCAGACACCGTCGTTGGCTGGAACAAGTTGTTGAAGACGTCGATCCTTCCCACGCCGACGGTGTCAGCAGCGTACAGCGTGGTGCCGGCGACCGCGAGCCCCGTGTAGACAGCACCCGGCGTCGTCGCTTGTATGATCGCGCTCGTGCCGCCATTTCACGCGTCGATTGTTCCGGCTAACGTGGCGAAGACGAACGTTGCCGCACCGCCGCCGTTTGCGATGGTGAATCCCAAACCGCCGACGAATACCTGGCCGGTGGCGCCGGGACCCGGCGTCGGCGGCGTGGTGACGACCAGCGGTTGAGGTGCGCCGGCGGCGTTGTAGAGCGTCGCTACGCCCGTGACCTGATCGGACACCCAGAACGGCGTATTGGGCCCAAACGACATGCCCCAGGGATTCTTCAGATTGGGATCCGCATTCGCCGCGAGCCCAGGAATGTCGGAGGTCAGGTTCGGAGGAACAGTGCACGAGTGCTCATGCGGTACTCCTTGGTGTCGACGTCGCTGACAGTTTTCGGTGAGCCTGATCGGGTGCGGCGCTTATCGCATATGACATGCCACGTGCGGCGTTGCCGCTGAGAACAACATCTTAGGTGGCGCGCGCGAGCGATGGCGAACCGAACTGATAACTTCGCCGACAAAACGTTCGCGTCCTTGCTGTCTCGAGACGAGTTGTTGTGTCGCTCGCGTGTCCGTATCGTTGGCGGCATGGCAGACGCGATCGCCGATGAGCCACAGCTGACAGACCATGCTCGGCGGCGAATTCGCGCCATCATCGTCGCGGCGCTGATCGTGCTCGTCGCCGTGCCGGCCTTTCTTTATCTCGGCGACGCCGTCGTGCTGAGTCTGCGCATGGCGCGGGGTGGCGGGCAGCAGACGCTGACGGTCTATTTCGCGACGCGCCTCAAGAGCGGCAAGCTGGAGATTTTCACCGACCGGCCACAGACCGAAGTCTGTGCGCAGGCGCTCTTCCCGCACTTCGGATATCGGCCGTGCTGGTATGTGCGGCGCACCGGGAACGTGAAAGTGATATAAGAGACGGCGGTTCGTGCAGCGCCTCTCGCGCGGAGGACATCGATGTCCGCTTCGATTCAGTTGAGCCGTCGTACCCTTCTCAAGGCCGCCGGCGCCGTCGCCCTCACCCCCACGATCGCGCTGGCGCAGGCGCCCAAGCCGATGGAGCCGCCGACCGTCATCACGACGCCGCCGCGCGACTTCGGGCCCAACGCGCCGCCAAACGTCTACTTCACGGATCCCGACGTTCTCACCGTCGATCCCGCGTTCAACGGCTTGCGTCAGGTCAACGCGCCGATCCAGCGCCTGTGGACGGGCGCCCTCTGGGCCGAAGGCCCGGCGTGGAGCGGCCAGGGCCGTTACCTCGTGTGGAGTGACATTCCCAACAACCGCCAGCTGCGCTGGCTCGAGGACGACGGCCGTGTCACGGTGTTTCGGATGCCGTCCAACAACAGCAACGGCAACACGTTCGACTTCCAGGGCCGGCAGCTGTCCTGCGAGCATCTCACTCGCCGCGTCGTGCGCTACGAGAACGATGGGTCCGTCACGCTGATCGCCGACGGTTATCAGGGTAAGCGGCTCAACTCGCCCAACGACGTCGTGCCGCATCCCGACGGCTCGTACTGGTTCACCGATCCGCCGTACGGCGGTCAGCTCTACGAGGGTGCACCGGACGCCTCGGGCGGGCCGAGCAATACCGCGGGCAAGCTGAAGCCGCGACTGGGCCAGGCGCTCGGCATGGGCGAGTACAAGCGCGAGCTGCCGACCGGCGTCTATCGCGTCGATCCCACCGGCAAGATGGACCTCGTCGTCACCGAGGCGCAGGTGCCGGATCCCAACGGGCTGTGCTTCTCGCCCGATTACAAGAAGCTCTACGTGATCAGCACCGGGAAAGGCCCCGGCGACACGGGCCCTGGCGGCAAGGGTGACATGCACGTGTTCGACGTCGGCGGCGACAACAAGCTGTCTAACGGCAAGCTGTTCAGCGATTTCATGATCGACGGCGTGAAGTGCGGGCCGGACGGCGTACGCGCCGACGTGGAGGGCAACCTCTGGTGCTCGAGCAACGCCGGCCGCGCCGTCGGCTACAGCGGCGTCACGATCTGGAATCCCGCCGGCAAGCTGATCGGCCGCATCCGGTTGCCCGAGATCTGCGGCAACGTTTGCTTCGGCGGGCCCAAGCGAAACCGCCTGTTCATGGCGGGCAGCCAGTCGCTGTACGCGGTGTACACGGCGACGCAGGGCGCGGCACCAGGTTAGACGCCAGTTACCGGGCGGCGCGTTCCTCGAGGACAAGCGTCTCGATATCGTTGAGCACTGCTCGCGGATGGAGAAAGTCCGAAGAGTAGATTTCGCGGACGAATCCCGAGCGGTCGATCAGAAACACCTTGAGGACATGAGCGAGCTCGCGGCGCCGGCCGCCTGTCGCCTGATCGGTCGTATAGCGGATGTCCTGGCCGAAGCCCTCGACCAGCGGCATCAGCTCGCGCGCCGACCGCGTGGTGAGAAACAGCCAGGGCACGGCGCCGGCCCGCGCGCGACTGCCCGCATACCGCTGCATTGTCGAGGGCGTGTCGCGCGCCGGATCGAACGACAGCGTGACGAGTCGAACGCGCTCACGTAGCGCGGGCGCGGCGGCGACCGTGTCGTATACGGCGTCGAAGACGCGATACGCGCGCGGGCAGCCGTCGGGGTCGATGCACGTGGTGTAGATGAAGCCGAGCAGTGTGATCCGCTCGTGCGTATACGACGCGAGGCGCTGAGGCCGGCCGTTCAAACCGAGCACTTCGCCATCCGGCGCCGCCATGATCCGCTGCAGGGTGTATGTGCCGGCCGCCGGCGGCTCGAAATCGAGCGCCGGCAGCGTGGCCGGCTCGTGCGCCGCGGCGGGCGCCGCGGCGACGAGGCCGGCCACAAAAACGAGAGCAGCAGCCAGCGTCACTGAGTCTTCGGGACCGAGCGGAGCGAGTTGCTGCCGAGCTTCATGTGGTGCGCGCGGCCGAGCTTTTCCTTTGCGAAGTCGACTTCGAACACCTGCGTCAGCTCCTTGCCGTCCCATTTGAAGCCGCGCAGGAACTGCTCGTTGTCGGCGCCGCCCTTGTCCCAGTTGGCCAGCAGGGACGAGGTGATGTAGACGCGGCGTCCATCCCAGCTCTGCGAGATCATGTTGACCTGCTTGCCGGTGACCTTTTGGTAGGTCTGCTTGGGCGCCTCCGGATTGCTCAGATCGAAGTAACGGGTGGTGCCATCCATGAACGTGTTGACCCAGAGGCCCTTGCCGTCGCGCGAGATGCTGATGTCGACGGGCAGAGGAATCTTTGTGGGATCGCCGATGGTGGCGACCTCTTTGGCCTGCCACTCGCCCTTGTCCTGCTTCACGAGCCACAGCTTGGATGTGAGCGCGGCCGCCGTGATGGCCCAGTCGTCACCCGAGGCGAGCGACCAGCGGATCTCCAGCGGCGCGCCGGGCACGGCGAGCACCTGCTTGGCCTTCATGGCCTTGAGGTCCCACACGACCATCGTGTTGCCGAATCGCTTCATCGCCTCGGCGTCTTTCACGAGGTCGCCGAGCGGCCGCATGTAGTTGTCGTAGCCCGTGAAGCTCGATGTCAGCAGCACGTTCTTGCGGGGATTGACGGCGAGATCGTAGCCATAGCCGTCGCCGCCGCCATCGGTCGGCATCGCGTAGGACGCGACGAACGCGCCGGCGTTGTTATAGAGCGCCATGCCCGTGCGACCGCCCTTGTCCTTCGTGTTCGACAGCGCCTGCACGAGCATCCGGCCTGGCATCGCATAGTACGTGTGCGGACCGAGGTAGCCGGTTCGATCCGCCATGTCCGCGATGGTCTTCACGAGCTTGGGTTTCCCCGGGTCGGTGCCGATGTCGAACACGTAGATCTTCGGCTCCGAGAGTCCGCCGGCCCAGATGAACCGGCGATCGTCCGTGAAGCCCATGTGGTGCGCCTCACCACGCGTGCCGACCGAGACGGAGTTGAGGACCTTGCCGTACGTCTTCGACTTCGGGTTGACGTCGATCGTCACGAGCTTGTCCGAGCCGTCGCCAAGGCCGTCGACGCCCAGCGCCCACACGTAGACGTAATCCTCCTGGCCCTTGATGAGCTTCGTCACGTACGGCGAATTGCAGGTCTCGTCGGCGCGCGCGGCGCTGGCACCGGCGACGATGGTGAATCCGAGCGCGAACGCGATGGCGTTCCGGAATTTGCGACGCATGGGCGTAATCCTCCGTGGGCGGTCGACTGATTATGTGGCAGAAGGCTACTGGCGCGGGAGCATCGGGTCAAGTAGCGTGGGGCCCTGGAGGATCGACTCATGCGCTTCGCGACGCTCGAGCCCGAGCGGATGTCCCCCGAACAAAAGCGTGCGTACGACGCCATCGTCAGCGGACCGCGAGGCGGCGCGCGCGGTCCCTTCAACGTGTTGCTGCGCAGCCCCGAGCTCGCCGATCGCGTCCAGCGGGTGGGCGAGTACCTGCGCTTCAAGTCGTCGCTGCCGGCGCGGCTGAACGAGTTCGCCATCCTGATCAACGCGCGCTTCTGGGAGTCGAAGTACGAGTGGTACGCGCACCGGCCGCTCGCCGTCAAAGGCGGGCTGGCAGAGTCGATCGCGGACGACCTCGCGCGCAATCGGCGCCCGGCGAGGATGAAGTCGGACGAGGAGCTCGTCTATGAGTTCTGGACGTCGCTGCATCGCACGCACGCGGTTCCCGGGCCGTTGTTCGAGCGTGCGAAAGCGGCGCTGGGCGAGCAGGGCATCGTCGACCTGATCGGCGTCAGCGGTTACTACACGCTCGTGTCCATGGTGCTGAACGTGGCCGAGATCCCGCTGCCGGACGGCGTGGCGTCGCCCTGGTGAGGCGCGACACGTCTACTTGACGAGATCGACCAGGCCGACCCGCAGCGCGCGCGCGATCCGCTCGAGTGTGTCGAGGTTCGGCGGATGCTGCGCGCGCTCCAGCCGCGCCAGCGTCACCCGGTTGATCCGCGCCCGCGCGGCAAGCGCTTCCTGCGTCATCCCGCGCCGGGCGCGAAGCTCGGCGACTCGCGCGGCCACACGCTTCGTGGCGGAGGGCATCGCGTGAACGCGGCGTCAGCCGCGCCCGACGAACGGCATCTTGGTGGCCATCACCGTCATGAACAGCACGTTGGCGTCGGGCGGCAGCGACGCCATGTGCACGATCGCGCGCGCGGTGTGCTCGACGTCCATGAGCGGCTCGGGAGCGATCGTGCCGTTGGCCTGCGGCACACCGTTCTTCATGCGAGCGGCCAGCGGTGTTTCCGCGTTGCCGATGTCGAGCTGACCGACCGCGATGTCGTACTTGCGGCCGTCGAGTGAGGCGGCCTTCGTGAGGCCCGTCACCGCGTGCTTGGTCGAAGTGTAGGGCGCGCTGTTCGGCCGCGGTGCGTGCGCCGAGATCGAGCCGTTGTTGATGATGCGCCCGCCGCGCGGCGACTGGCTCTTCATGATCTTGAACGCTTCCTGCGTGCAGTAGAAGACGCCGTTGAGATTCGCGTCCACGACCGTCTTCCATTGCTCGACCGTGAGATCTTCGAGCGGCACGGCCGGCGCACCGGTGCCCGCGTTGTTGAACAACAGATCGAGGCGCCCGAAGGTCTCCTTCGTCTTCGCGAACAGCGCGCGCACAGACGCCGGATCACCGACGTCGGTGGGCACGACGAGCGTGCGGCCTTTGCACTGCGACGCGGTTTCTTCGAGCGCGTCCTTGCGTCGCCCGGCCAGCACGACGGACCAGCCCTCACGCGAAAGCGCGACCGCCGAGGCCCGCCCGATGCCTGATCCTGCGCCGGTGACGATCGCAATCTTGTCCAGTGACGCCATGGGAGTTTCCCGCCTTTCGATGAGATGCCCGCAGGGCGATGGTACACGAGCCGGTCACTCCTTGGCATGGCCGTTGCGCCCTCGTCGTGGGCCGGGCCTCAGCGGTCCGAAAGTCCAGAGGATGCTACGACTCGTGCTCGTAGACGGTGAGCTCGACCAGGTTGTCGTCGGGATCGCGGAAATACACGCTCGAGGAGACACCGCGGGCGCATGTCCGCGGCCCGGGACCCGCCTCCGGCACGATGTTGTTGCGCTTGAGCAGCGTCAGAATCTCATCGATCGTGCCGCCCCACTCTAGACAGAAGTCGGCGCCACCGATCGTCGGGCGCCGCGCGCCGAGGTAGCCCGGTTTCGCCGGCGCGTCGGGCGCATGCACGTTGATCTTCTGCGTGTCGTTGATGCGGATCGTCGCCATGTCGGGGCGGCCGGGACGCCGCTCCCACGCGATCGTGAAGCCGAGCCGCTGGTAGAAGTCCAGGGTACGCTGCAGGTCGCCGGCGACGATCACCCAGTGGTCGATGCTCTTGATGGCCATGACGCATTCTAGCCCGGTGTCGTCGCGCGCCATCCTAGACGCCCCGAGTTATCATCGCCGACAAGGAGGACGTCGTGAGCCAGGACAAGGTCGAAACGATTCGTTCGTCGAGCTCGGGCGTGCTGGGCCGCGCCCGCAACACCGCGCGCGGAGTGACCGTCGCGTTCGACTCGTCGTCGCGGCCGCAGGCCGACGCGCTGACCAACAGCGAAGCCTTTCTCGCCGCCGTGTCGTCGTGCGGCGTCACGCTGATCGAGATGCACGCCAAGGAAACCGGCGTGCCGCTGACCGGCATGGACGTCACGATCGAGGGCGCACGCACCGCCGCCGAGCCCAATCGGTTTGCGCGCGTCAGCATGACCTTCGAGCTGGCCGGCGTGAGCCAGGCGCAGGCGGAGGCCCTCGTGGAGACGTATCGCCAGCGCTGACCCCTCTATCGCACGGTCGCGGGCGCGACCGACGTGAAGGTGGCGGCGAAGGCGGTTGCCGAGCGGCGTGGGTAAGGTTTACGTCGTCACGGCGCCAGAGCGCATCCGAGGCATCTACGACTCCTGGCCCGAGTGTGCGGCCGCCGTGAAGGGCGTGTCCGGCGCGCGCTACCAGGCCGTCGCCAGCCGCGAGCAGGCCGAGGCGATGCTGCGCGGCGAGGGCGGCGAGCTCGAGCCGGGGCTCTACGCGTTCATCGACGGCAATCATCTCGGCGGCGTCGGTGTCGTGCTCGTACGGCGCGACACCGATGTCGAGCCCCAGACGATCGAAGCGATCGGGCTCACCGTCGTGGAAGTCTTCGCCGGTGGCGAGGTGCGCTCGCTCTCGACACGGGCGGCCGTGCTCGCGGCACTCGAGCGTCTGCGCAACGTGCTCGCCGAGCTCGCGGCGTTGTATCTGGCGCTGCGAATGGTGCCTGAAGGTGCCCGTGTGACGGTCGTCCACGATTACGAGGGCGTCGGCGCGTGGCTCGAAGGCCGCTGGCGCACCAAGGACGTGCTCGTCGCCGAGCTCGTCGCGGCCTGCCACGATCTGATCACGCGCCGGCGGCTCACGATCCGATTCCGTCACCAGCGCGGTCACAGCGCCGCGTGGGCCGGCCGCGACGACTTCGCGCACTTCAACGCGCGCGCTGACGCGCTGGCCACCGAGGCGGCCGCCGACCTCTGAAGCGTATCCTCAACGTATGCAGAAGACGCGGATCGAAGAGGACGCGCTCGGCGAGGTGGCGGTTCCCGCGGAGCATCTCTGGGGCGCGCAGACGCAGCGCTCGCTGGAGAATTTCCCGATCGGCCGGGGGCGTTTTCACTGGAGCCGGCGCGTCATTCGCGCGTTCGGCATCGTCAAGAAGGCCGCGGCGTTGGCCAACCGCGCGCTGGGGCAGCTGCCCGCCGACCGAGCCGACCTGATCGCGCGGGCCGCCGACGAGGTGATCGCCGGGCGCTGGGACGACGAGTTCCCCCTGGTGGTGTTCCAGACCGGCTCTGGGACCCAGTCGAACATGAACGCCAACGAGGTCATCGCCAACCGCGCGATCGAGCTCGCCGGTGGAGTGCTCGGCACGAAGAACCCGATCCATCCCAACGACGACGTGAATCGAGGTCAGTCCTCGAACGACGTGTTTCCTACCGTCATGCACGTCGCGACGGCGCAGGCCGTGACCGAGGCGCTTCTGCCCGCCATTGGTGCGTTGCGTGACACGCTGGACGCCAAGGCGCGCGCCTACGCGGGCATCGTGATGATCGGCCGCACGCACCTTCAAGACGCCACGCCGCTCACGCTCGGTCAGATGATCTCGGGGTGGGTGGCGCAGCTCGATGACGCGGCGGCCGGTGTCCGCGCGACGCTGCCCGGCCTGTACGCGCTCGCGCTCGGCGGCACGGCTGTCGGCACGGGGTTGAACGCGCATCCTCAGTTCGGCGACCGCGCGACGGCCGAGATCGCGCGCGAGACCGGTCAACCGTTCGTGCCGGCGGCCAACAAGTTCGCGGCGCTCGCCGCGCACGATGCGATGGTGGCGACGAGCGGAGCGCTGCGCACGCTGGCCGGCACCCTCATGAAGATTGCCAACGACGTGCGATGGTACGCGTCGGGGCCGCGCGCGGGGCTCGGCGAGCTGACGATCCCGGAGAATGAGCCAGGCTCGTCGATCATGCCCGGCAAGATCAATCCCACGCAGGCGGAAGCGCTGACGATGGTGGCCGTGCGGGTGTTCGGCAACGATCACACGGTGGCGTTCGCGGGCTCGCAGGGCAACTTCCAGCTGAACGTCTACAAGCCGATCATCCTGCACGCCGTCATCGAGTCGGTCGAGCTGCTCAGCGAGTCGGTCCGCTCGTTCGATGAGCGCTGTGCGCGCGGTCTCGCGCCCGACGAGCGCGTCATCGCCGAGCACGTCGAGCGCTCGCTGATGCTGGTGACGGCGCTCGTGCCGCACATCGGCTACGAGAAGTCCGCGCGCATCTCCTTGACGGCGTACCGCGAGCACCTGTCCCTGCGCGAGGCGGCGCTCAAGCTCGGCTACGTCACCGCCGAAGACTTCGACCGCTGGGTGCGTCCGGCGGACATGACGCGGCCGCTCGACCCAGGCAGCGCCTGACGATCACTGCGCGGCGTCTGGCGCAATACATCGCAGACAGTCGCAAGAACACCGCAGCCAGTCGCAAGAACCGAGACGGGTCAGCGTGTGCGCGTGAGCTCGATCGGTCCGTTCGGACGCCAGCGAAAGCTCGATTCGCCCATGCCCACGAAGCGATCGGGGCCGTCGGGCCGAAGGGTGAGTCGTTGCTGGCCGCTGGGCGAGTCCGCAAGGACTGGCAGCGTCACTTGCTCGCCGACGCCGCAAACCAGCCGTACGCGCGGACCGACGTCTGTTCTTTCTCGATCTGCGACGTGAGGATGCCCGATATGCCGGGCCGCTCGTTGCCGAGGAGGGCCACCGTCACGCCTGCGCCCGCGGGGGCGGTGAGGGCACGGGGGCCGTGCAGCCGACGGCGAGCAGCAGCACCGCGGCGATACCGGCGACGAAACGCATGACCGATTGTACAAGGCATGGGGCGTGCAACGACCATGGGCATGACCGCGTTGACCGCGCTTTGCTGCGACGAAGCGACGGTCGTGCTCTGCAGCGGACTTCGCGATCAGGGCTTTGACGTGTCATGGCTGTACCTCGATGACCTGCGTCACGGTCGGGTCGAGCCCGAGGCGCTGGTCGGTGGTGAACCCCCCGACGTGCTCCTTTACGACCTGGACGAGCCGGTGGACGAGAGTCTGCTCCTGCTCGAGCTGTTTCGCTCTCTGCCGGGCATGGAGCGGGTGCCGGTCGTGCTGCTGCGCACCACGCAGACGCCGTTGCCGCCGCTCGAGACGCCCGGCGTCGCCGCCGTGCTCACCCGGCCGTGCGAAGCGACCCTGGCGCGCACGATCATCGAGGCGGCCTTGCGCGGCGGTCGCGGGCTGGACGAGGCGGCCTGAGCCCGTTCACTCGGCCCAAAAGCGCCACTCGATCCGAATGACGCGGCCGTCGCGGAAGAAGAACTCCACCGAGTTCGGAAAGCCATCCGCATCGGGATAGAACCACCGGTCGTCCGTCGCCTCCAGCGGCTCGCCCAGCACCGTCTCGACACGGGCGCGCGGCGTCCCGATGTCCAGGCCGTGGGGCAGGGGGCGGCCCGAGGCAGACACCACGACGGCGGCGACGCGCGCCGATCGCGACAGCGCGACCTCGAGTCCCGGCCACCTCAGCGCCACGCCATCGCCGCGCCGGCGCTCGCCGATTGGAGCGCCGAGTCGCTGCTCGAGCTCGGCGCGTGTGCGACCGAACAGCGCCCGCGGCGCGTCGATGTAATCGTCGACGCGCGCGATGTGGGTTGGTCCGGCCGCGGCCCGTCCCGGTGCGACGGTCAGGAACAGCATGGCGAGGGCAAGCGGGCGCACGCGCTCGAGTCTAGCGCCGCACAAAAAGCTACGGAATCGGCGTGTGCTCCGGCTATGGTGAGATGTGACCATCTGCCGATTCTTCGCGGCGGTCGCGCTGCTCGTCGTCGGCGCGGCTCCTGCCGCCGCGGGCGAGCCCACCGATCGGCTGCGAGCCTTTTTCGACCGCGCCAATCAGGTGCTGCTTGCGCCGGAGTCCGAGGGCGGCGGATTAGAGGAGCGGCTGACCACGGTGCGCGGCCTCGTCAACGAGGTGATCGACTTCGAAGGGGCGGCAGCGCTGGCGCTGGGCCGCCATTGGGAGTCGTTGTCGCCGCCCGCGCGGAAGTCGTTCACGCTGCTCTACGCCGACGTCGTCGAGCGCGCGTACCTGTCGTGGGTCGGCTCCAAGGCCCGCGTGGGCGAGGGTGGCGTCAGCATCCGCTGGATGGACGAGTCGATCGACGGCGATGCCGCCGTGGTCACCACGGAGCTGCTCACGCGCACCGGCGGCGAGATGCCGATCGAGTATCGAATGGTGAGGCGTGCCGCGGGCTGGCTGATCCGTGACGTCGTCGTGGACGGCGTCAGTCTCGCCGCCAACTATCACGTCCAGTTCGAGCGCGTGATGCAGCTGGGCTCATACGAGGAGTTGCTCGAGCGGCTGCGCGAGAAAGCGGGTCCGGTGGCGCGCGCACAGGCGTCCGCCGCGACGGTTGGCGTCCTGCGGCTCACGCCGGCGGCGCCTCCGCCTATCGTCAAGCCGGCTGCCACGCCGCCGCCGATCGCGTCGGAGCCTTCGACGGCGCGCCGGACCGCGGCGACCGCGGCGCCGACCGGGATCGTGGTGGCGGAGCTGCGTGATGCACCGGCCGCCGTCGCGACCGATATCCGACCGGTGGCGATCACCCGGACGACGCCGAGCCCGCACGTCGATGCGATCCCTGCGACGCCGGCCGTCGTGAAAGCGCCGGCCGCCACGCCATCGCCGGCCCCACGGTCCGTCCAGCCGGGCGTCTCCGCTCAGCACCGAGAGTTCTGGGTGCAGGTCGGCGCCTTCCGCACGGCCGACGCCGCCGCGCGGCTGGTGCGGCGCCTGCGTGACCGCGCCGTGACGATCGCCACGGGCGGCGATCGTGTCACGCCGATGTTGCGCGTCCTCGTCGGTCCGTTCGCCGAGCGCGCTGCGGCTTCTGCCGCCGCGCGGAGCCTGCAGGCCAGCGGCATCGCGGCGTTCGTCCCCGAGCCCGCCGAGTAAACTCGCCGCACGAGTCGGGTATCATCGGCCGCGATG
Organism: Candidatus Rokuibacteriota bacterium; assembly: GCA_036802765.1. Taxonomy (GTDB): domain Bacteria; phylum Methylomirabilota; class Methylomirabilia; order Rokubacteriales; family CSP1-6; genus AR12. The sequence continues at coordinate 12,322 of DAIRVP010000011.1, read as the reverse complement.
AACGCGTGCCGCGAAGTCGCCGCGTACTTCACGCGCCTCGGCATCGTCGCGTTCGGTGGACCGGCGGCGCACATCGCGATGATGCGCGAAGAAGTCGTCCGCCGGCGGCGATGGGTCACCGACGAGCAATTCCTCGATCTCCTTGGCGTCACGAATCTGATCCCCGGACCGAATTCGACCGAGATGGCCATCCATCTCGGTTACACGCGTGCGGGCGCGTGGGGTCTCGTGCTCGGCGGCGTCTGCTTTATCGCACCCGCCATGCTGATCGTGCTGGCGCTCGCCTGGGCATATGTGCGCTGGGGGACGCTGCCCGTCGCGACGTCGCTGCTCTATGGCGTCAAGCCGGTGATCATCGCGATCGTCGTGCAGGCGATGTGGGGGCTCGCGCGCGCCGCCATCCGTGGTCCGGTGTTGGCGGGGGCGTTCGTCGTGGCCGCGGCACTGGCGCTGGCCGGCGTGCACGAGCTAGCGATCCTCTTCGGCGCGGGCGGCGTCGCCGCAATGCTCGCGGCGCGGCCGCGCGCCGTGGCCGGCGCCGTCGCGCTCGCCGCCTGGACGGCGCCGGCGCGTGCGCTTGCGGTCGCCGCGGCGGCCGGCGGTGTGGCGCTCGGCACGATGACGCTCGTGTTTTTGAAAATCGGCGCGGTGCTCTACGGCAGCGGCTATGTGCTCCTGGCGTTTTTGCGCGCCGATTTCGTGGAGCGTCTGGGTTGGCTGACGGATCGCCAGCTGCTCGACGCCGTCGCGGTGGGGCAGGTGACACCAGGGCCCGTGTTCACGACGGCGACCTTCATCGGCTACGTGCTCGCGGGGGTGCCGGGCGCGGTGCTCGCGACGGTGGCGATCTTTCTGCCGTCGTTCGTCTTCGTGGCGCTGAGCCGGCCGTGGCTGCCGCGGCTGCGCGCCTCACGTCGCGCCGCGGGCTTCCTCGACGGCGTCAACGTGGCGGCGCTGGGGCTCATGGCCGCAGTGGCGTGGCAGCTCGGCCGCGCCGCGATCGTCGATCCGCTCACCGCCGCGCTGGCGCTCGGCGCCGCGGTGGTGCTGCTGGTGACGCGAGTGAATTCCGTCTGGCTCATCGCCGCCGGCGGCGTCGTCGGCGTCGCGTGGCGGGTGCTGCACGCGTGAGGTATAGTGCACCGGCCCACAGGAGGCCCGTCATGAATCAGCGTCGCCGAACGTTTCTGACGACATCAGTGTTCGGCACGGCCGTCGCTGCCGCCGGCGGATTGCATCGCAATCTGGGACCGAGCGAGGCGGCCGCCGCGACGTCCACGGAGCCGCTGCCGCGCGGGCTGACGTTCGTCACGATTCGCACGAACGGCGAGTCGAGCCTCGGCATCAGGACGGACAAGGGCATCGTCGACGTGCGCGCGGCGGAGGCGGCGTTCAAGCTGCGGGCGCCGACGACGATCGACGCGGTCCTGCACGGCCGCGGAGACCTCAAAGCGCTTCTGCGCCTCGTCGAGCGCGCGGCCGGACGCCCCGGCCTGGTGCTCGCCGAGGACACCGTCACCTTCGGCCCATGCGTCACCAATCCGGAGAAGATCATCTGCGTCGGGCTGAACTATCGAAAGCACGCGGCGGAGACGGGCAATCCGGTGCCGAAGACGCCGATCCTGTTCAACAAGTACAACAACGCGCTCGCGGGGCATCGCGGCGTCATCCGCATCTCCGAGGAGCCGACGGAGCGCGTGGATTACGAGGTCGAGCTCGTCATCGTCATGGGACGGATCGCGCGCAACGTGAGCGAGGCCGATGCGCTGTCCCATGTCTTCGGCTACTGCGTGGGCAACGACCTCTCGGCGCGAGATCTCCAAGCGCGCACGAGTCAGTGGATGATCGGCAAGAGCCTCGACGGCTTCGCCCCGATCGGACCCTATCTGGTCACCGCGGATCAGGTGCCGGATCCGAACGCGCTCGCACTCGACACGAAGGTCAACGGCGAGGTGCGCCAGTCGTCCAACACCTCGGACATGGTTTTCAACTGCCGGGAGCTGATCGCGTACGCGTCCAAGATGTTCACGCTGCGGCCCGGCGATCTGATCTTCACGGGCACGCCGGAGGGCGTGATCGCAGGCTATCCGAAAGACAAGCAGGTCTGGCTGAAGCCGGGCGATCGGCTCACGCACCGGATCGACAAGCTCGGCGAGCTGGCGTTCACGCTGGGATAGGGCGAGCGCGCGGCTCGACGGCGCCGATGGATCGTCTCTTCTTCGGGCTCGGTTGCGCGTCGGCCCTTATCGCCGTCGCGCTCGGCGCCTTCGGCGCTCACGGTTTGCGTGCGCGCATCGTGCCGGACATGCTGCTGACGTTCGAGATCGGCGTGCGCTACCAGATGTACCACGCGCTCGCGCTGCTCGCGGTCGGCGCCGTCGCCGGACGGCTGCCGGGTGGCGCCGTCGCCGCCGCGGGATGGCTGTTCGTCGCCGGCACCGTGATCTTCTCGGGCAGTCTGTATGTGCTCGTGCTGACCGGTCAGCGCTGGCTCGGCGCCGTCACGCCGCTGGGCGGCCTGGCGTTTCTCGCGGGCTGGGCGGTGCTCGCGTGGGCGGCATGGTCGCGCGTGTGACGCCGCGCCGCTGCGCGTGGGCGGGAAGCACGCCGGCCATGCTGCGCTATCACGATCGCGAGTGGGGCGTGCCGGTGCACGATGATCGTCGGCTGTTCGAGTTTCTGATTCTCGAGGGCGCGCAGGCCGGACTGTCCTGGTCGACGATTCTCGCCAAGCGCGCTGCCTACCGCCGCGCCTTCGCGCGGTTCGATCCCTCGGCTGTCGCGCGATTCACCGCCGCGCGCGTGCGCGCGCTGCTGCGCGACGACGGCATCGTGCGCAATCGCGCGAAGATCGCCGCCACCGTCGTCAATGCGCGCGCGTTCCTCGCGGTGCAGCGCGCCGAGGGCTCGTTCGACGCCTGGGTGTGGCGGCACGTGGGCGGACGGCCCGTGCAGAACCGCTGGCGCGCGGCGCGGCAGGTGCCCGCGGTGACCGAGGTGGCGGAGGCGCTCAGTCGCGACCTGAAGGCGCAGGGCTTCGCCTTCGTCGGACCCACGATCTGCTACGCGTTCATGCAGGCGACCGGGATGGTGAACGACCATCTCGTCGACTGCTTCAGGCGTCGCGAGATCGAGCGGCTGGCGCAGTCGTGATAGGCTCCGCGTATGCCAAACATCACGATCCAGTGGTACGCGGGACGCACCGAGCAGCAGAAGCGCGAGCTGACCCGGGCCATCACCGAGGCGATGGTCACGATCGGCAAGACCACCGCCGATCAGGTGCACATCGTCTTCCAGGACGTCGAGAAGTCGAACTGGGGCTATAACGGCAAGCTCGCCAGCGACTGACGCTCAGGCCGCCGATAGGCGAGCGTCAGACGACGGCGCGCGCAACTACCAGTGGATCGATTGGCCGGGTGAGAGGAGGGCGATCTCCTCCTCGAGACCGTCCGCGAGCGCGGCTTTCATCAAGCGCGCGGGTGGCTCGGCGAACGGCTCGCGATTCATGTCGAAAGTCCCGAAGTGAATCGGCACGAACAGCCGGCCGTCGATGTCCTCGAAGAGCTGCAGCGCTTCCTCGGGGTTGACGTGATTCGGATGGCGCCGGTCGTACGCGCTGTAGCCGCCGATCGGGATCGCCGCGAGATCGAACGGGCCCAGGCGCTTGCCGATCTCCGCGAGGGACTTCGTGTAGCCGGTGTCGCCGGCGAAGAAGAAGCGCTTGTCGCCGCCGGTCACCACCCACGACGACCACAGCCGTAAATTCTGATCGCGCAGCGTGCGGCCCGACGAGTGCTGGGCGGGCGTGCAGGTGAACGTCAGCCCGCGAAACTCCTGACTCTCCCACCAGTCCATCTCGACCACGTTGGTGATGCCGAGATCGCCCATCCATGCCTTCAACCCCAGCGGCACGAAGAAGCGGGGATGGAACATGCGGTCCAGCCGCGTGACCGTGTCCACGTCGAGATGATCGTAGTGATCGTGCGAGATCACGACGGCGTGGATCGGCGGCAGATCTTCGAAGCGCATCCCTGGGGCGACCAGGCGCCGCGGCCCCGCGAAGCCAACCGGACTCGCGCGGTGGCCCCAATGGGGGTCGGTCAGGATGTTCACGCCGGCGAGCTGCACGAGCAGGGTTGAGTGCCCGATCCAGGTGACGGTCGGCGTCGTGCCGTTCGCGCGGAGTCCCGCGCCATCGTTGGGCAGCAAGGCCGGCGGCGTGCCGCGGCTCGGCCCTTTCTCGAACAACGCATGCCGGACGAAGCGCTCCGCGCGCTCGAGCACCGTGTAGCGGTAGTTCGTATCGAGATTGCGAAAGCCCTGGGAGAGGTGGTGCGACGCCACGGGTCTGGACGGCGGCTCGGCGCTCGGCGCGACGACGCCGGCGATCAGGACGCTCAGGGCGACGACCAGGACGAACAGAGCGAAGGATTTACGCACCAAGCGGGGTTGCGTCAACGATCGTTACGGTACCACGGCTCGGGGCAGACGCATAGCATCTATCCCGCCGGTGCTGTGTGCCGGGTTCCGCGCCTGGTCGCTGCCGGGGCTCAGGCCTCCAGAACGCAGACGGCTTCGGGCGTCACCGTCTGGGCCGCGATCGTCCCGACGCAGAAGAGATGCACGGCCTCGCGGTCATGCAGCCGGTATCCCGCCGCCAGATCGCCGCCAACGGTGATGACGAAGTCGTCGCCGCGCGTGGAGAACACCGCGCCGGCGCCGAGGATGACCGGCGAGCGATGCACCGCGGCCAGGACATCCCGCAGCTGCCGCGCCGCGGGATACCCGGCCTCGTCGGTGGCCTGCAGATACGCGTAGTAGCGCGCCGTCGGCAGCACGGCCTCATACGGGCCCCCGATGCCGCGCTCATCGAGCTTCTCCACGGCCTGCACGAGATCCGCGACGACCGCTCCGGGGCGCGACCAGTCCTGCGCGCGCAGCCGCGGACTTTCCTTGGCGGTGAGCAGGCCATTGCCAACCGGATCGCCGTAGAAGACGAGGCGGTCCTCGGCGAGCGCGGCGTCGCGGGCCGCGGCCTCGGCGGCGTCGGTATCGAGCACGGGTGCCCCACGCTCGAAGACGTCGATCGAGGACCACGGCAGGCTGAACTCGGCACGAATCTCGGCGAGCAGTACGACGTTGGGCATGCACACGACGGCGCGGCCGTCACCGCCGCCACAGGGCGTCATCGTGCCGAGGCGCGTGGCGATGTGATCCCAGCCGTGCGGGCCGTCGAACGTGGCGATACGTCGCGCCGCGAGCACGTGGCGCGCGGCCTGCGCGACGGCCTCGTCGAGCGCGTGCCAGACGCGCTCGGATATCGGCGCGGTGTGACGTCGCAGATAATCCATCAGCGCCCTCCGCGAAGCGAGCCGATGCCGCGCGGGGCCCGGCTGCCATTGCTCTCGCCGGCGCCGCGCTCAGCGGCCTCGGCGGCGCTTTCGCGCTCCAAGATCGAGCCCTCGGTGAAGAGATAGGTCTTCAGCTTGGCGGCGAAGTCGGCGTCGTGGCGTCGGATCCATTCGAGCACCATCGCGGCGTGCTCGACTTCTTCGGCGCGGTTGTGGTTCAAGATCTCGCGTAGCGCGGCGTCGTCCGTGGCGTCGACGCGCTGCTGGTACCAGTCGATAGCCTCCAGCTCTTCCTGCAGACTCACGATGGCGCGATGCATGTCGCGCGTGCGGGGCGACAGCCGCGACTCGGCCTCGTGGAAGGTGGTCGAACCCTGTGGCATCGCGTCCTCCTTCGGCGGGGCGCACCTCGGCGCCGCGTCGTCGGGCTTACCGCATCAAAAATCGGGCCGTCGTCTTCGCCTTGACACGGCGCACGGCGGCGGATACGAGAAGCACATGGCAAACGATGGCTGGGTTCGCGTGTCCGCGGTCGGAGAAATCGCTCCGGGCGAGGGGCGGGTAGTGGAGGTAGGCGGTCGCACGCTCGCGGTCTTCAATGTCGATGGCGCCTACTACGCGATCGACAACACGTGCAGCCATCGCGGCGGCCCGCTGGGCGATGGTGATCTCGACGGCACTGTCGTCTCGTGCCCGTGGCACGCCTGGCGGTGGGACGTGACGTCGGGGGCCAACGTCAACAACCCCGCCGTCCGCGTCGCATGCTTTCGGGCCCGCGTGCAGGACGGGGCCGTCTTCGTCCATCTCGCCAGCTGACTGATCGCGATCTTGCTATACTCCCGGCCGTTTCCAATCCTCCCGCAGGAGGTGCCTCATGCATCGCTTGGCAATGATGCCGGTGATCGTGGTCCTGGCCCTGGGAGTCGTGGGTATCGCTGACGCGTTTCAGTGTCCGAAGCTCGTCACTCAGATCAACACGACGGCGGGCAATCGGTTCGACGCGGCAGCCTCGGAGGCTCGCAGGACGGCGGCCGAGGCCGATCGGCTGCACAAGGAAGGCAAGCACGCCGAGGCGGAGAAGGCCGCCAAGGAAGCGCTCGACCGCCTCGGGGTCAAGAGCTAGAGCGCCGCAGGAGAGGGGGGACCGGTGCCCGGAAGCGGGCGCCGGTTCCGTTGTCGTTAGCGCCGAGTCAGTGAGGTTAGGCGCTGCCGCCCGGCGTGCAGGGCTTCTTCCGGTGATTCGTAGGCCATCCACTCGCGGGTCCAACTGCTGTCGATGACCTCGTCCCGTTCACGATCGCGAATGTCCCAGCGCCACAGGCATGGGTCATCCATCAACTGCACCTCGACGCTGAGATGCTTTCCACGATTGCTCTCCATGCCCCTTCCTCCTGCACCGGCTGGGAAGAAAATTGCAAGGCATGTGCCTGCGCATGCGATGTCGGCGATCGGCCGAAGTCCGCATGGTCGTTACCCGCGGCGCGAGACGTGCGTGTACCCGACGGTACGCGCGTTCCAGAATCTTCCCCGAAATCTGAAGAACCGGCTAGCATGGGGAGCCGTGGACGTGCCGTGGCCGGTCGTCGGCGCCGCGCTCCTCGCGGGGCTAGGACTCGCCTGGGGCCGGCGCCACTATCAGCGCTGTCCGCATTGCGGTCGCGTGACGTCCCGTGTGTACGCGGGGTGGAAGCGATGCCGGCACTGCGGCCGGCAATACCGGAAGGGGCTGCGATTGCGATGAAACGCTTGCTCGCATTCTTCGGTCTCGACGCGGGCGACTTCGGTGTCGACGCGCGCCCCGCTCCGCAGGACGCGCCCGCGATGATCGGCTCCGGGATGAAGGTGAAAGGCGAGATCCGTGGCGAGGGCTCGCTCACCGTCCACGGCCAATTCGAAGGTGACATCGTGCTCGACGGCACGTTGCACGTCGGTCCCGAGGGACGGGTGGACGCCAACATCACGGCGCGCGCGATCGTCGTGGGCGGAAACGTGCGCGGCAATCTGTCGGCTGACACGCGGGTGGAGATTTTACCGACCGGGGCCTTGACCGGGTCCGTCAAGAGCAGCAGCTTCGCGGCCGCCGACGGCGCCAGCGTGAAGAGTGAGCTCTGGCTCGAACGACCGGAGAGCGCGTCGACTCCGGAGAGCCGCGGATGAACTGGACGCTGCCGTCGGTGCGCGTGCTCGTGATCGCAGGCCTCGTCACCGTGGTCGTGCTCTCGGCCGCGGCCGGCGGTTGGTACTGGTACGACAGCCAACAGCGGCGCGTCGCAGCCCAGTACGCCGAGGTGATGACGCGCGTCTATGCGGCGCAGAGTCCGCAGGCGCCGGCCGACGCGCGGGCGCGCGCCCAGCAGGATCTCGAACAGCTACTTACGCAATATCCCTCGGCGACGCCGGTGGCCGAGGCCGCGTACGAGCTCGGCAACCTCCGCTATGCTGCGCGGCAGTGGGCGCCGGCCCGCAGCGCGTACGAGGTCGCGTTGGCGCGTGGCCGCAGCGCCACCGTGCGTGCGCTGGCGCGCACCTCGATCGGCTACACCTGGGAGGCCGAGCAGAACTGGGGCAAGGCGATCGACACGTACGGCGCGATCGCCCGCGATCTCGGTCCCAAGGACTTCCTCTTCGATGACGTTCAGTTCGCGCTGGCTCGCGCGCAGGAGCTCGGCGGCAAGCCCGCGGATGCGGTCGCGACGTATGAGCGTCTGCTCAAGGACGAGCCCAACGGGTTACGGACCGAGGAAGCCAGGCAGCAGCTGATGCGGTTGGGCGGAACGGCTACGAAATAGCGCTGTTTCGGTCAGCTCGTTCGAGTTGCGTCATAGGGAGTTTCGAACGGCCGCGCGACAGCGCGTAAAAGCTGCGGCGTCTAGTCTCGGCGCGCGCGCCAGCGTAACTTCGTATCCGTTACGACTAAAAGGGTTCGGCGCGACGGCCTCGAGTGAAGTTTGGCGATTCCGATAACGAGCATTATGTTAAGTTTCGTTTCGCCGCACGCAGATCTCCGTACCTTTCATCTCGAACGGGACCGCTCAGCCCGGGATCTGCGCTTCTTCGGGCAACTGCTCCCAGACGGGCTTCCAGACCGGCACCTGGAGCCCGAATTTCTCGCAGAGGCCCGCCACCTCGGTGGCGAACGCCTGCCGCACCTCGTCGTTGTCGCGCGTCTTGAGGCGGTAGCGTCGATAGAGCGCGTTCTTCGGCGAGCCCGGGCGGCCGAAGATGTTCATCGTGCGGATGTACCACCTGGCGAACGTCGCCTGCGCCTCGTCGCGCGTGGCGGGATCCTCCGCGAGCTTCTTGACCCAGTATTCGCCATGGCGGATGTGGAACTTCTCTTCCTTGAAGATGCCGTCGATCGCGCGGACCCACGGGCCATAGGAGCAGCCGCGAACGTCCTCGAGCTGATGCCCCGCGCCGCGATCCATGCAGAAGTTGAAGAAGACGAAGTCCTGCCACGTGTCGATCGGATAGTAAAAGATGTTTACGCGCTTGTCGGAGGTGATGCGCTTGGTGCCGATGTCGGCGCCCGCCTCGATGCGCATCGTGAAGATCTCGTCGTGTTGCCGGACGTGCGTGTCGACGTCGAAGCCGAGATCGCCCAGCAGGCCGTACATGACGGCGGCGTGGCGCAGCTCGTCCTTGACGATCTGGGCGACCACGTGTTTTTCCTCGACCGTCGGTGCCTTCTGAATCCACGGCACGTAGCCATAGCCGCCCGCCAGCTCGGAGTCGGCCTGCATGGTCATCAGATGGACCAGGGCCTCGCGGTACTCCTCGGTCATCTCGTCGGCCGACTCCAGGCGCTCGCTCCGTTCGATCTTGGCCATCATCTGCGATTGCTGGCTCATGAGGCGCCTCCTGGCTTCAGTCTACCGCGGGTCGTCAGCGTTTCTCGATCACGCGCACGGCCTTGCCCTCCGAGCGTGGCAGCGTCCGCGGCGCCACCAGCGTCACGTCCGCCGTGAGGCCGATCGCCTTGGCGAGCTGCTCGCCGACTCGGCGACGCAGATCGGCCAGCACGGGATGCGCGGCATCGAAGCCTCCACAGCGGGCCACGAGCGCCGCTTCCGGCTCCGCCTGCACTTCGAGCCGCGCCAACGTGCGCGTGCGGTCCACGATCAGCTGGTAGTGCGGCGCCAGCTCCTCGATCGCCAACAGTGTGCTCTCGACCTCGGAGGGGTAGAGGTTGACGCCTTTGACGATGAGCATGTCATCCGCGCGGCCCTTGATCCGCGCGATGCGCGCACTCGTGCGACCGCACGCGCACGGCGCGTCGTTGAGCGTTGTGATGTCGCCGGTCCGATAGCGGACCATCGGCAGCGCACGCTTGCTGAGCGTGGTCAGCACGAGCTCGCCCTCGTCCCCAGCCGGCAGCACCGCGCCGGTCCCGGGGTCGATGATCTCCGGCAGGAAGTGATCGTCGGCCACATGCAGCCCGTCGCGACGCTCGCACTCGCCTGCCACGCCGGGCCCGACGATTTCCGACAGTCCATAGACGTCGTAGGCGGGGCACGCGAAGGCGCGCTCGAGCGCCGCTCGCAGAGCCTCGGTCCACGGCTCGGCGCCGTAGACGCCCCAACGCAGGCCGAGCGCACGCGCATCGCCGCCCTGCTCGGCGAGCGTGTCGGCGATGTGCAACGCGAACGACGGCGTGGCGCAGATCCCGGCGGGCCGGAAGTCTTGCAATAACAAGATCTGTCGCGCCGTATTGCCCGAGGCGACCGGCACGACGCTGAGCCCGACGCGCTCGGCGCCGTCGTGAAAGCCGAGTCCCCCCGTGAAGAGCCCATAGCCGAATGCGTTGTGCAGCGTGTCGCCGGCACGCGCGCCGGCGGCCACGAGGACGCGCGCCATCACTTCGCGCCACACGTCGAGATCGGCCGCCGTGTAGCCGACGACCGTCGGCTTGCCTTTCGTCCCCGACGAAGCATGCAGGCGCGCGAGCTCGGTGCGCGGCACGGCGAACAGGCCGAATGGATAGTGCTCGCGCAGGTCGGTCTTGCGCGTGAACGGGACCTCGGTCAGCTCGTCGAGAGCGCGCGGCGGACGCGCGCTGAGCCGGGCGGCATAGAACGCCACGCGCTCGACCGCCCATGCGAGCGTGGCGCGCAGCCGCTCCGTCTGCAGCGCTTCGCGCGCCGCGCGCGTCATGCACTCGGCGGCGGGATTCCAGATCACCGCTGAGCACTCACGTCAGCCGGCGGGCCGGCCGCGGGAATTGCCTGTCGACATCGCGATGATGGCGGAGGCCGACGGCCTCGCGCTGGATCAGCAGCGTCTGGCGCGCCGATTCGGCGCCACGCCATGCCTGCTCGTACTCGGCCGCGAGCTCAGCGCGTGCTGCCGCGTTCCGCGCGCTCGCGTGTGCGGCGGCGAGGTCGGCGAGTATCGCCAGTGCGGCCTCGAGCCGTTCGCCGGCACGGCCGAGGGTCACCGCCTTTTCCTGCGCGATCTCGCGCGTGATGCGCGCGTGCGCGTCCGCCGCGCGCTCCGTCACCCGATCACTCCACGGCCACCGATGTCACGAGCCATTGCTGTCGCTCGAGAAAGCGCGCGACGGCCTCGAGCGTTTTCGGGTCGGCGGTCGGCTCGAGGCTGATGCGGTCGGGCAGGATGTGGCGTACGTCGGGATACGAGACCAGCACCCGCCGCAGCGTGCGCGCCCGCGGATCGGCGGTGAGGAGTCCCTGCCCTTCCGGTGTCGCGAACTCCCCCCGGCACCGCACGCGGATGGCGCGCGGGCCTGCCATCAGCGCCCGCGTGCCGCTCGCGCCGCGGCGTACACGTCCAGTGTGCGATCGATCTGCAGGCGGACGTCGAACTCGCGCTCGGCCATGGCGCGGGCGCGAGCGCCCATGGCTGCGCGGCGCTCGTCGTCGAGCAGCAGACCGAGCGCCGCCTCCGCCAGCGCCGTGGGCTCCGGCTTGGTGAGGACGCCACTGACGCCGTCGCGCACGACCTCATCGCAGCCGGGTGCGGTCACTGCCACGGCGGCCAGACCGCACGCAGCCGCCTCGGCCAGCACGAGGCCTTGCGTTTCGGTCTCCGAGGCAAAGAGAAAGACGTCAGCCGCCTGATAGCACACGGTCAGCGTGTCATGCGCGCGGGCGCCCAGGAACACGACCCGCGAGGCGCACGGCAGCCGGGCGGCGAGCGCGCGCAGGCTCGCGCCCTCTTTGCCCTGCCCGACCAGCGCCAGACGCGCGCGCGGCAGTGTGCCGACCACGTGATCAAAGGCGCGTAGCACGCGATCGACGGATTTTTCGCGATCGAGCCGTCCGACGTACAAGCACAGCGGCTCGTCGGCCGGCAGCCCCAGCACGCGTCGCGCCGCACCGCGCTCGCCAGGCCGGAAACGCGAGAGATCGACGCCGGTCGGGACGACCGCGATCGGCGCGCGCACGCCCTGCCGCTGCAGCTCGTCGCGCACGCGCGCCGAGGGCGCGATCACCGCGTCGGCGCGCCGCGCGAAGCGCGTGCTCAGCGCGACGGCGGCGCGCTCCACGAGCGCGCGCGAGAGCGGCACGTAGTGCGCGTACTTTTCGTACCGCGTGTGATACGTGAACACGAGCGGCCGGTTCTGCCGGTGTGCCAGACGCGCCGCCGCCGGCCCGAGCAGGAACGGATGATGCGCGTGGAAGACGTCGACGTCGAGCTGGCGCACCCGCGCGGCGAGGCGGCGCGCGTACGGAATCGCCAGCGGGAACTCCGGATAGGTGCTGGCGGGCACGGAGGGGTAACGCAGCACGCGCGGGGGATCGGCGACGACACCGGGAAAGCGCGGGGCCAGCACCCAGGCTTCATGCCCGCGCGCTTCGAGGCCGCGGCGCAACGTTTCGACAGAGACCGTGACGCCGCCACAGAACGGCACATAGTTGTTCGTGTAGAGCGCGACGCGCATGGATGCGGTCACGCCTTGTTGTACTTCTCGAAGTCCTCCGGCTTGATGTTCTGCAGCCACTCGCGCA
>DAIRVP010000010.1:6104-54010 GCA_036802765.1 Candidatus Rokuibacteriota bacterium | reverse complement strand
GCAGCTTGGCGATCTCCTCGAAGAAGTCGTTGTGGATGTCGAAGAAGAACGACAGGCGCGGCGCGAACGCATCGACGTCGAGCCCACGCGCGATCGCCGCCTCCACGTAGCCGAGACCGTCGGCGAGGGTGAACGCGAGCTCCTGTACCGCCGTCGAGCCGGCCTCGCGGATGTGATAGCCGGAGATCGACACGGGGTTGAAGCGCGGCACGTGCTTGGAGGTGAACTCGATCATGTCCGTCACGATCCGCACGGCCGGTTCCGGCGGACAGATCCACTCCTTCTGCGCGATGAATTCCTTCAGCATGTCGTTCTGCATCGTGCCGCCGATGCGGTCCCACGCCACGCCCTGCTTGTCGGCGATGGCCAGGTACATCGCGAGCGCCACCGAGGCCGTGCAGTTGATGGTCATCGACGTGGTGACGTCGCCGAGCGGGATGTCGGCGAAGAGCCGCTCGAAGTCGTCGAGCGTCGAGATCGACACGCCTTCCTTGCCCACCTCGCCGCGCGAGCGCGGATGATCGGCGTCGTAGCCCATCAGGGCCGGCATGTCGAACGCCGTCGACAGGCCGGTCTGTCCCTGCGCGAGCAGGTATTTGAAGCGCGCGTTCGTGTCCTCGGGACGCCCGAAACCCGCGAACATGCGCATCGTCCACAGCCGGCCTCGATACATCGTCGGATACACGCCGCGGGTGAACGGGTATTCGCCCGGCTGGCCCAGCCGCTCCTCATAGCTCTTGCCCGTGACGTCGTTCGGCGTGTACAGCGGCTTGAGCGGGATACCGGACAGCGATTCGAACCTGACGTCCCGCTCTTTCCACTCGCGCGTGCCGCTCATCTCGTCTCCTCCCCGCTGCTCACTTGAGAACCTCACGCGCGATCACGAGCTTCTGGATCTGCGACGTGCCCTCGTAGATCTGCGTGATCTTCGCGTCGCGGAAGTAGCGCTCGACCTCGGCTTCGCGAATGAAGCCGAAGCCCCCGTGCACCTGCACGGCGTCGGTGGCCACCTTCATCGCCGTCTCGGCGGCGAACAGCTTCGCCATCGACGCCTCTTTCGTGTACGGCTGACCCGCGTCCTTCAGCGTCGCGGCCTTCAGCGTGAGCAATCGCGCGCCGTCGATGGTGGTCGCCATGTCGGCCAGCATCCAGCCGACCATCTGGTGCTCGCCGATCGGCACGCCGAAGGCCTTGCGCTCACGCGCGTACTTCACCGAGCGCTCGTAGGCACCCGCCGCGATACCGACGGCCTGCGCGGCGATGCCGATGCGGCCGCCGTCCAGCGTCGCGAGCGCGATGTGAAAGCCGCGGCCTTCCTCGCCGATCCGGTTGGCGACGGACACGCGGCAGGCGTCGAAGACGAGCTCGGCGGTGTCGGAGGCGCGGATGCCGAGCTTGTCCTCCGTCTTGCTGACGGAGAAGCCCGGCGTGCCTTTCTCGACCACGAACGCGCTGATTCCTCGGTGTGCGCGCTCGCGGTCCGTCTGCGCGAACACGAGGGCGTACGACGCTTCGCGGCCGGTACTGATGAAGAGCTTGCGGCCGGTGATCACATAGTGCTCGCCGTCGCGCACGGCGATCGTGTGCTGATTGCGCGCATCCGAGCCCGCCTCCGGCTCGGTGAGGGCAAAACAGCCGAGCGCGTGTCCGGCCGCCACCGGCTTGAGGAAGCGCGCGCGCTGCTCATCGCTGCCGTGTTTGTAGACCGGATCGCAGTACAGCGAGTTGTTCACCGACATGACCACGGCGTGCGACGCGCACGCCTTGGCAATCTCCTCCAGTGCCACGACGTATGAGACGGTGTCGGCGCCGCTGCCGCCCCAGGCTTCGGGCACCGCGATGCCGAGCAGACCGAGCTCGCCCATGCGCTTGACCGTCTCGTGCGGGAAGCGTGCGTCGCGGTCGATCTCGGAGGCGATGGGCGCGACGTGCTCCTGCGCGAACTCGCGCGCCATGTCGCGGATCATCGCCTGCTCGTCGGTGAGCTCGATTCTCATGATTGTTCCTACGCTCGCACTCCTATTTTTCCAGCAGCTTCTTGAACTCGTCGGTGAGCGCGGGCACCACCTCGAAGAGGTCTGCCACGATGCCGTAGTCGGCGATCTTGAAGATCGGCGCCTCCGGATCCTTGTTGACCGCGACGATGATCTTCGACGTCCGCATGCCGGCCAGATGCTGAATCGCACCGGAAACGCCAAAGCCGAGGTAGAGCTTGGGCGAGATGGTGCGGCCCGTCTGTCCGATCTGGAAGCGATGCGGCCTCCATCCGGCGTCGACCGCGGCGCGCGAAGCGCCGACGGCGGCACCGATCACCGCGGCCATCTTTTCGAGGATCACGTAGTTCTCGGGGCCCTTCATGCCGCGCCCGCCCGAGATGACGGTCTCGGCCTCGGTCAGCTCAGGCAGCCCGGTGGAGACCTCCTCACGCCGCTCGACGAGCTTCATGCGCGACGCGGGGACTTTGACGCTCGGCTTTTCCACCTGCGCTGTCTTCGCCACGCCGGCCTCGGCGGGCTTGAACACGTTCGGACGCAGCGTGGCGATCCACGGCGTCTTCGCCCACGTCATCTTCGCGAGCAGCTTGCCGGCGTAGACGGGCCGCGTGGCGACGAGCGCGTCGCCATCGAGCACGAGCCCGACGGAGTCGGCCGACAATCCCGCGCCCAGCCGCGCGGCGAGGCGTGCAACGAACTCACGCATGCGGCTCGTCACTGGCGCGAAGATCGCCTTCGGTGATTCCTTGGCCACCAGCTCGGCGAGTGCCGGCACCCAGACCTCGCCCATGTACGGCGCGAAGGCGGCATTCTCGAGCACCCACACCTTGCCCGCCCCCCACGCGCCGAGCTGCTTGATCCCGTCGTCGCTCGCCTTATCGGTGAGCCACACGGCCTCGACGGCGCCGCCGGACAGGCGGCCCGCCTCGCCCAGCACCTCGGCCATCACCTTCTTCGGCGCGCCCTTCCGATCGTCCTCGACGATGCACCAGTATGCGTTTGCCATGTCAGATCGCCTTCGCGTCTTCGCGCAGCGCGCGAACGAGCTCTTTCACCGCGTCCTTGACCTCGCCCTGAATGATCCGCCCCGGGGGCCGCGCCGGCAGCGCCTCGAGATTCTTCACGGCCAACTGCGGCGACTCGGGCGTGAGCCCCAGATCGCCGGCCTTGACGTCCTTGATCTCCTTCTTCTTGGCGCCCATGATGCCTTTCAGGGTCGGATAGCGCGGCTCGTTGAGCCCCTTCTGCGCGGACAGCACGGCCGGCAGCGGAATGTCGAAGACCTCCAGCCCGCCCTCGACCTGACGGCCCACGCGGACGGTCTTGGCTTCTCCGTCCACCGCTTCTTCCATGATCCAGGAGGCGCACGGCCAGTCGAGCACCTCGGCGAGCTGCGCGCCGACGGCGCCCATGTCGTCGTCGATCGCCTGCCTGCCGCAGAGCACGAGCGCGGGCTGCTCCTGCTTGACGACCGCGGCCAGCGCCCGCGCAGTGGCGAGCGTGTCGGCGTTGGCCCACGCGGGATCGTTGAGATGAATCGCGCGGTCGCAGCCCATCGCGAGCGCCGAACGCAGAGCTTCCTTCACCCGATCGGGCCCGAGCGAGACGGCGATGACCTCGCCCTGGGCGCGCTTTTCTTTGATTCGCAGCGCCTCCTCGATCGCGAACTCGTCGTATGGCGAGACGATCCAGGTGATGCCCGCCGTGTCGATGGCCTTGGGGTCCCCGCCGCTGATCTTCACCTGGGTGGCGGTATCCGGGACCTGTTTGATGGCGACGACGATCTTCATGAGGTCGCTCCTCGCTCGGACTGCTCGTAATGGAGTTCGCGGGTGATCCGGAATCGATCGCCGGGAATGAAGACGCGATCGAAGACGACGGGTGCGCCGCGTTCGTCGTAGGAGACGCGCTCGGACTCGAACGCCGGCACGCCGGGCCGACAACCGAGCTCGCGCGCCTCGCGTCGGCCGAGACGCACAGCCGACACGCTCTCGCGCGCGCGATCGATCGTGATCCCGAGCTTGAATTCGAGCACCTGGCGCAGCGGCGTGGTGCCGAGATCGGCCTTCAGCACCTCCTCGCCGACGGCGGTGCTCAAAAACGACCGCTGCAGACTCATCGGGTGCCCATCGACCAGGCGCAGACGATCCAACTGGACGACGCGGGCGCGGGTGGCGAGCCCGAGCGCGCCGCTGACGCGATGGTCGGCGCGCGCCACGCGTCCGCCGAGCAGCCGCGTGGTGACGTGCTCACCCTGGGCAGACAGCTCACCCGCGAAACGCCGAAGCTGCAGGATGTCGTAGTCGATCGACGGCGCGGCCACGAACGTGCCGAGACCGTGGCGCCGCGCGATCAGGTTCTCGCGCTCGAGCACGGCGAGCGCCTGACGCAGCGTCATCAGCGTCACACCGAACGACTTCGCGAGCGCGCGTTGATTGTCGAGCCGCGTGCCCGGGGTGATGCGGCCGCGCTGGATGCGCTCGCGCAATGCTTCGGCGATTCGGTGATAGCGCGGCACCCGTCCGTTCACGCCGACTCCTCTGTCGGTGTTCTAGAACTCTCTGTTGCGAAAAAAACCGCCAAAGCGCCGATGGAGCTCACGAGAGCAACGACGAAAAGGATTTAGGCGCGACGGCGGATACGAGGCTCATTGTACGGCGCGTCCCGAATTGCCGCAAGAGGCCCGAAGAGCCGTTGCGCAAAAGAGGACAAGAAAGCGCCGTCCGGTGAGCAACGCGGTGCACTGACGCGGCCGCAGCCGCGCGAAAATCCGCGTAAATCGCGGCCAGCCGGTCCGGTACGGCGCTTGCTCCTCTGCTGAGGCGAGCGAGCGAACGGAACGCGGCCCGCACCGAGAGGGCGGGTCGCATCGCTCAAACCGCCGCCTGCTCGACCGCGCTCATCCGCCCCTGTGAGCGCGGTCTTTTTTTGTGCCGGCGAGCGGTGCGCGGCTAGCTCGTTTCCGCGAGCCGTCGGGTCAGCGCGACGAGCGCATCGAGCTTGCTGCGCGCGGCGCGCGAGTCGATGGACTGCGCGGCCACCGCGGCGCCGTCCTTCAGATCTCGGGCGCGGCCGCCGGCGACGAGCGCGGCCGCTGCGTTCATCAGGACGATGTCGCGCCGCGGACCGGGCTTGCCGTCCAGCACGGCGCGAATGATCTCGGCGTTCTGCTCGCGGTCGCCGCCCAGCAGATCCTTGATCGACGCGCGCGGCATCCCGAAATCTTCGGGCCGCACCGTGTAGGTGCGGACGACCCCCTCACGCACCTCGGACACGCGGCTCTCTCCGGTGTTCGAGATCTCGTCGAGGCCGTCCGCGCCGTGCACCACGAACGCGCGATACGTGCCGAGCTCGGCCAGGACGCGAGCGAGTGATTCCGTGAGCGTGGCCGCCGCGACGCCGATCACCTGCGCATTGGCGCCGGCGGGATTCGTCAGCGGCCCAAGCAGATTGAACACGGTTCGGATTCCGACTTCGCGCCGCGCCGCCATGACGTGCTTCATCGCCGTGTGCAGCAGCGGCGCGTACAAAAAGCCGATGCCCACTTCGGCGACGCAGCGCCCGACCTGCTCGGACGTCAGCTCCAGCTTCACGCCGAGCGTCTCCACGACGTCGGCCGAGCCACACAGCGAGGCGCCGCTGAGACCCGACATCGACCGATTGCCGTGCTTGGCGACCCTAAGTCCGGCGCCGGCGACCACGAACGCGGTGGCCGTCGAGACGTTGAACGTTCCCGATGCATCGCCGCCCGTCCCGCACGTATCGATCAGCATCTCGCGATCAGTGCCGGTCAGCGACTCATCCGCGCGAGCCGGGACCCGTGCCACCTTCTCGCGCATCACCTGTGCGAACCCGATCAGCTCCTCGACGGTCTCGCCTTTCATCCTCAGCGCCGTGAGAAACGCCGCGATCTGGACGTTGGTCGCCGCGCCGGACATGATCGCGTCCATGGCCGCCGCCGCCTCGATACGCGTGAGGTCGCGGCGCTCGACGAGGGCGCGGACGGCTTCGGTGATGATGGGGCTCGTCATCGTTCCGCGATTCTAGCGCAGCCACCACCAGCGGCTGACTTGGATCTGTCGCACGAGCGTCGGTCCCTCGGCGCCCTTCACCGAAACGGCCCATAGCGATCCATCGGCCCACAGGATCCGCCGCACGATATCGTTGATCCGGCGCGGCCGTTCCAGTGCCTCCAAGGAGGCGGGATTGACGCGACCCAGCCGGGTGACGTTCCCGTCCTGTCGCGCGACCCAAAACGCGCCGCCTCCGAAGGCCAGCTGCGCCACGCCGAGTCGGACCGGGGCGCCGCGGACAGCCGGCATGGCCGGATCCACGCGTGACGCGTTGACCGGCCCGTCGGGCGGTGATGTCACGTCGCGCTGGACGAGCCATACCTCTCCCGCCCCGACCACCGCGTATAGCGGGACTCCCGGCACCGCCATACGCCCACCCGCGCGGTTGTCGAGCGGATCGATGCGCGTCAGGCTGCGCGTCGTCGGGGACGCGGCCCACAGCGCGCCGTCGCCGAAGGTGAGGTTCGGGGACACACCGGCGGCGACCACCGCGACCACCGCGTTCGTGCGGGGATCGATGCGGCCGACTCCGCGCTCCACCCCCACCCAGATCGCGTCGCCGCCCGCGGCGATCGAGCACGCCGGACGCCCCGTGGCGATGGACGCTACGACCGCGTTCGCCCGCGGATCGATGCGATGCACGACGCCTTCGCAGTTCGCCACCCAGACCGCTTCCGGGGTCACCACGAGCTCCACCGGGCGCCCGGTGACCGGCACGCGTGCGCGCACGGTGGCGTTGTCACGCGCGACGCGCAGCACCTGCGCCGCATTCCCATCCTGAGCGACGTGGCCGACCCAGAACAAATCGTTCGTCACCGCGACGCCGCCTGCCGCGGCGGGTACGGACACCGTGGTGACGACACTGGGGCGAGAGCAGGCGGTGGTCAGCACCGCCACGAGGACAACGATGACGCTCGCGTGTCGGCGACGGCGAACACCGCCGGACACGCGCGCGCTGCGCTCAGCGCGCCGGCGTCGGACCACCGACGACGATGACAGTCGGCGCCACGCCGGCGAGCTTCACATGCAGGTTCCACGGCGGAGGTCCGACTTGATCCAGCGGAAACGTGGCAAAGGAGCTGCCCTCGATTCGGGTCGGTCCTTCGCCGATGGGCACGCCGACGCCGACGCCGCTGCCGATCGCGCTGCCCCGCCCCATCGAGACCCCGCCCACGCCGAGGCCAATCGTCGGGCCGGGCCCGGTCACCATGGGCGCGTTCTCGATCGTCTGCGCGCGGATCGCGTTGCCATCGCTTCTCAGGATCCAGACGTCTTCGAGACGACGATGGTCGGTGTCGATCTCGATCCGAAGTCGGTCCGCGAGTAATTGATAGCCCGCGGAGATCTTCGCGCCCTCCGGCTGACGCTCCGGCGTGTACGGCAGCGTAGCGTGCGAGCAGCCCGTGAGCGCCAGCAGCGCGACCACGACCGCCCAGCGCCTGTCCACGGTGAACAGCCTACAAGGAGGCCGTGATAAGGTCGAGCCTCCAGTCCGAAGGAGGTTTGCCATGCGGGGCATCGTATTCCTCGGCAATCGCAAGCTCGAGATCCAGGAGTTTCCCGATCCGACGCCAGAACCCGGCGAGGTCGTGCTCGAGATGAAGGCCTCGGGGATGTGCGGCAGCGATTTGCATCCCTATCGCGCGGCAGGCAACGCGGCCGCCTCGCTCGGCCTCGGCGGCGGTGGTCCTGTCATCGCGGGTCACGAGCCGTGCGGCGTCGTCGCCGCGGTAGGCGTCGGCGTAGATCGGTCGCTGGTCGGCCGGCGCGTGATGAATCACCACTACAAGGGCTGCGGCGCGTGCCGTCATTGTCGCCTCGGCTGGTCGCAGCTCTGCCGTGCGGGGATCACCGTCTATGGAATGACCGGTCACGGCGGGCACGCGCGGTATATGAAGGCGCCCGCGTTCACCTGCGTGCCGCTTCCGGATGAGCTGTCGTTCGAAGAGGGCGCGTCTGTCTCGTGTGGAACCGGCACTGCGTATGGCGCCCTCAAGCGCATCGACGTGTCAGGTCGCGACACGCTAGCGATCTTCGGCCAAGGGCCCGTGGGGCTCAGCGCGACGATGCTCGGCCGCGCGATGGGCGCGCGTGTCATCGCCGTCGACGTCGTGCCCGAGCGTCTGGCGCTCGCGCGCGATTTCGGCGCCGAGCACGTGATCAACGCCAAGGACGCCGATGCCGTGAAGGCGATCCACGACCTCACGCGCGGCGAAGGCGCCGAGACGACCATGGACTGCTCCGGCTCGTCCGAGGGTCGCCTCGGTGCGCTGCAGTCGGCGGGGACGTGGGGCCGGGTGGCATTCGTCGGCGAAGGCGGCCAGACGACGATCGACGTCAGCAAGCACATGTTGCGCCGACAGCTCACGGTGCACGCCTCGTGGACGTTCTCTGCGGTGGGTCAGGAGGAGTGCGCGCGCTTCGTCGCGGATCGCAAGATCCCACTCAAGCGACTGCTCACGCACCGGTTCCGGCTCGAGCAGGCTGACGAAGCGTACCGACTGTTCGATACGCAGACGACCGGCAAGGGAGTCTTCATGTTCTGAGCGACATCGAAGGGGCGGCCTGGCAAAGCCCGGCCGCCCCTCGATATCCGGGCTAGCTCTTTCGCGGCTGCAGGTGCAGTCCCGAAAGGATGGAGCGGCTCTCGGGAATCTCGTCGAGGGCTTTGAACGGCAGGTTGAACACGGGCCGCGACGCGACCAGCACCATCGCGAAGTTCACGGCGGCGGCGGCGACGTGAAGGGCCGGCAGCGCGAAGTACTCGAGCAGCCGGTCACTCGCGCCGTGCAGCCATTCCGTCTCACGCCGGAAGTCCTGCATCGGTCCCTCCCACCATGCGGCCGTCTCCATCGCCGTCCTGGCCGCTGGCATCAGGTCAGGTGGCATGAGAGGTCGCCGTGAGATCAACGCGATCAGTGGTGGCGTCCCATACTGCGCGAACAGGAACCACGTGAGGCCACGCACGCCGAGCCATCCGCATGTCGCGACCACGATGGTTCCGGCGCGCTGATCCGCGATCGTCGGGATGAACGTCATCACGATCTCGCGATACAGGAACATCACCTCGAAGAAACCGACGAACAGCTCCACCGCCAGCATCTGCGCCACGTACTTGAACTGGCGGAGGCGTACAGCGTCCACGAGCGCCTGCACGCAGGCGAAGCTGCCCAGCACGAGCAACAGGAGGAACATGAACAGCACCGGCCCGGTGAGGCGCCCGGGCTCGGGCGTCTCGGCCAGGCGGCTCAGCACGTCGCCGACCATCGGATAGAGGACGTGTGAGAAGACAGTGGCCTCGAGCACGCACCACAGCACCAGCGCGACGAACGCCACCCACGGCACGCCGGGCTGGAAGTAACGCTGCGCCATCCGGCCCGTCATCATGAACGGCATCATCGCCATCTGCCGCACGGCCTCGACGCACAGCCGAACGACGAAGCCGACGAAGACCAGCACCCAGCCGCACGCGACCCCGACGCAGCGCACGAGGCCGATCCAGTAGAGCCACGTGGCGCGTGCGGCATCCCACCACGCCAGCAGCATCGCCGAAGCGAAGTGCACGCGGCCACTGCGGAACGGCAGCGTGTAGATCGAGAGCTGCGTGCACCACAGCGCGGCCACACCGAGCAGCGCCGGCAGCAGCAGCAGCACGTACTTCGCTGCGGCCACCCATGCCGACGGCGATTGCATGAAGAAGTCCATGAGAACGTGCTGCATGCGCGGCAGCCACGAAACCGGCGCCGCCAGCAGGCCGATCACCTCCTGCCAGTGCTGCGGGAACGAGCTGATGATATCGTCCATCGCTCGGCTCTCCCTTGCGCCGCCGTTACGGCGACTCTGACGGCTTTTTCTTCTCGGGCGGAGCGCCCCGATCCTCTTCGGCGTGTGCCGGCGCCGGCGTCAGCACCGGTGCAGGCGTCTGCGTCGGCGGAACCACCGTGACGCGTCCGGCATAGGCGGCAGGCGCGACCTTCGTCGTCGCCACGCGCGGCCGGGCGAGCTGCTGCGCCACCACCTTGGCCGCCTCGCGATCGTACCGGCGCAGCACGCGCACGACGTACTGGCGCGTCTCGCGGTACGGCGGGATGCCGCGGTGATTGATCACCGCCTGCTCGCCGGCGTTGTACGCCGCGAGCGCGAGCGGGACGTCGTTGTGGAAGCGGACGATCAGCCGCTTGAGATGGCGCACACCGCCGTCGATGTTGTCGCGAGGATCGAACGAATCCTGAACGGCGAGGTCCGCCGCCGTCTCGGGCATCAGCTGCATCAGACCCTCGGCGCCACGGCGCGACACCGCGTGGACGTTGAATTGCGACTCGACGGCGACGACGGCGGCGACGAGCTTCGGCTCGACTCCATACCGCGTGGCGACCTCGACGATGTGCGCGTTGATGTCAGCGGTCGTGATGGTCGGTGGCGTGGCGGCCGGTGACTCGGCAGCCACGGCCTCGACGTCCCGCTCCGTCGAGTCGGCGATCGTGACGCGCGAGACCGCGTAACCCGTGCTGATGACGAGCACGAATACGCCGAGCCCCAGCGCCTGTCGCGCCAGCGACGCGCCTTTCGACAGCCGTCGTCCCCGTGCCGTGTGGCCCATAAGACCGTGCGCGAGCACGGCGGGGTGTATTGAGCAACCGAGGTGCCAGACCCGCGCCTGGCGGCCCTAAGCCTTCGTTTTGTCGACCCTCGCGGCTCGGCCTGGTCAGGACTCGACCGGTCCGGCGGCGTCGAGGCGGTGACGTCTTAGCCGTCGAGGCGTGACAGCGTGCCTCTGCGGCGCAGAGCGCGGGCCGAAATGGCCTAGCGCAGAATCTTTTTGAGACCTTCGACGACTTCGCCGACCGGCTGTGATCCGGGCACGCCACTCGGCGAAGCGGCCGCGCGTGGACCGAGATGGAATCGGATCTCGGACGTCTGGCCGGCGATCACCTGCACCGTGCGCGTCTCCGTCGCGAGCTTCGGATGAGTGGCACGCAGGCGATAGGTTCCTTCCTTCAGCGTGTATCGCGCGCCGGCGGGGTCGTTGGCGTTGAGACTGGTGACCAGGGCGTCCTTGAGCGTGAGCACCTCGATCGTTGCGCCAGACAGCGGCTTGTCGGCCCGATCGCGGACGACGGCGAGGAGCTGGCCCGTGTCGGCCGGCTGCGTGACGCGGAGATATCCATACACTGACCCGCCGATCGAAAGCAGCGCAGCGATGAGGCCGAAGATCGCCTGTGCGCGCGGCAGCGACAGACGCGCCCGGAGCCTCGCAAACAATCCGGAGGGCGTCGATGAGCCGGCCTCGCTCACGAGGGCCAGCGTATCAGAGGCCGAGGTACGCCTGCTTGACGTGCGCGCTTTGCTGCAGCGTCGCGCGCGGCCCCTCGAGCACGATGCGGCCGTTCTCGACGACGTAGGCGCGATGCGCGAGCGCCAGGGCGCGCGCGACGTTCTGCTCGACGAGGAGAATGGCGGTGCCGCTCGCGTTGATTCGGGCGAGCACCTCGAAGATGAGCTTGACCATAACCGGGGCCAGCCCGAGGCTCGGCTCGTCGAGCAGCAGCAGCCGCGGTCGCGCCATGAGGCCGCGCCCGATCGCGCACATCTGTTGCTCACCACCCGACAGCGTCCCTGCCAGTTGGCGTTGGCGCTCACGCAGACGCGGAAAGAGCGTGAACACGTCCTCCAGCCCGGCGGCGCGGCCCCCACGATCGCGCGCACCGAGCTCGAGATTCTCGCGGACCGTCATGGTGGGAAAGAGATGGCGGCCCTCGGGCACGTGGGCGATGCCGCGGGCGACAATATCAGACGGCGCGCGCCCGTCGATGCGCTCGCCGTCGAGCTCGATGCGGCCCCGGCGCAGCGGCAGCAGACCGGTGATCGCGCGCAGCGTCGTCGTCTTTCCTGCGCCGTTGCCGCCGATCAGCGCGACCGCCTCGCTTGGGCGAACCTCCAGCGAGACGTCGCGGACGGCGACCAGGTCGCGGTACCCGGCTTCGATCTCAGTGAGGCGGAGCAGTGACATATTCCTCTCCGAGGTACGCCTCGACGACGCGCGGGTGGTTCACGATTGCAGCCGGCGCGCCCTCGGCCACCGTCTCGCCGAAGTTCAGGACGACGATCCGATGTGAGAGGGCCATGACCGCGCGCATGTTGTGCTCGATCAGCAAGATCGACACGCCACTCCGGTGGATGTCGCCGACCAGCGCGACGATCGCCGTGATCTCGGTCGGATTGAGGCCGGCCATCACCTCGTCGAGGAGCAACAGCGCCGGCTCGGTCGCCAGCGCTCGTGCCAGCTCCAACCGCTTGCGCTCGGCAAGCGTGAGACCGGCGGCGGCCTGTCCCGCTTTGGCGCCGAGCCCGACGCGCTCGATCACGGCGCGCGCGTGCTCCCGCGCCCGCGCGGCGACCGGATGGCGCCCGAGCGCGCCGACCACGACGTTGTCGAGCACGCTCAGCCGCGGGAACGGGCGGACGATCTGGAACGTGCGCGCCAGGCCCAGCGCGCAAATCGCGTGCGGCCGCAGGCCGCGGAGCGAGCGGCCACGGAAGCGTACGTCGCCCGCATCCGGCGTCAGAAATCCGGACAGCAGGTTGAACACCGTCGTCTTACCGGCGCCGTTCGGCCCGATGAGACCGAGCACCTCGCCCTCGCTGACCGTGAGGTCGAGACCGGCGACGGCCTGAAGGCCGCCGAAGCGCTTGGACAGGCCGTGCGTCTCGAGCAGCGTCATGGGCCCGCGCGCGTCGTCATCGCCGAACCATCCGCGCGAGCCGTGGATACGCGCCTTCGGGCAAAAACAGGACGACGGCGATCAGAAGGATGCCGTACACGACGAGATGGGCGCCGTGCCAGCCGCCCTGCGCGAAGTAGTGGCGCGCCACCTCGGCAAGCGGGCTGAGAATGAACGACCCGAGGATCGGTCCGAATACCGTGCCGGTGCCGCCCACGACGGCCCGGATGATGATCTCGACGGACAGGGGGATCCCAAACACGGACGCCGGCTGCAGTGAGAACAGATAGAACGCGTAGAAGGCGCCGCCGATGCCGGTGAGAAACGACGAGAGCACCATGGCGAGCATCTTGTAGCGGAAGGTGTTCACGCCGAGCGCCTCGCACGCGCTCTCGTCCTCCCGGATGGCGCTCAGGTACAGGCCGAAACGCTGCCGCTCGAGCCACGCGACGAGGGCGGTGACGGCGATCATCAGCGCGAGCGCAACGTAGTAATACGCCCGTGCGTCCTGGAACTGGAACTGCCGCGGGTCGCCGGTGAACGTGATGTAGTAGCCGACGGCACCGCCGATGGCCTCGCTGTTGGTCGCGATGATGCGGCAGATCTCGGCGAAGGCCACGGTCAGCAACACGAAATAGAAGCCGCGTAGCCCGAAGCGAAAGCCGAGGAAGCCAATGAGCGCCCCGAGCGCCGCGGCCAGCGCACCCCCCACGAACATTCCGAGCCACGGCGTGATCCCCTTTTCGACCGACAGCACCGCCGACGTGTACGCGCCGATGCCGACGAAGGCGGCGTGGCCCGCTGACAGCTGGCCCGCGTACCCGCCCACCACGTTCCACGCCTGACCGAGAAACCCATAGAAGAAGATGAGCGTGAACAGCGTCACCGCGTAGGAGCCGAACACGGACGGCACGAGCGGCAGCGCCGCCAGGACCACCACGGCCGCGACGATGAGCAGGCGGATCACGCGAGCTCGCGGCGTCTCACGACGCGCGCCGACCGAAAATGCCCGCGGGCCGGAACAACAGAATCACCACGAGCAGCGAGAAGCTCACGAGCTCCTTCAGCGAGGGTTTGAGGAACACGGCGCCGAGCGACTCGGCCACGGCCACGAGCAGGCCGCCGACGAATGCACCCAACAGGCTGCCCATGCCGCCGATGATCACGATGTTGAACGACGCGACCGAGAGTTGCAGACCCGTCGGAGGCTGGAACGGCAGCAGCGGCGCCACGAGTGCGCCGGCCGCACCGACACACGCGGCGCCGACACCGAAAGCGACCGCGTAGATGCGACGAACGTTGGTGCCGATGACCAGTGCGCCGTAGGTGTTGTCCGCCGCGGCGCGGATCGCGCGGCCGAGATCCGTGCGGAACAGAAAAAGCGAGAGCAGCAGGGTGAGCACGACGGCAACGCCGAATGCGATCAGGCGCGCCACGTCGACGAACACTGGACCGAGCCACACGGTGGCCTGCGCGAGGCCGCTGCGCACGCGCTGCGGCTCGGGACCGAAGAGCAGTAGCGCTGTATTCTCCAGCACGAGCGCGATACCCAACATCAGCAAGATCTGCATTTCGTGCGGCGCGTCCACGATGCGCTGCACGAGCGCGCGCTGCACGACGAAGCCGAGCACGAAGAGCGCGGCCGCAGGGACGAGGAAGCCCACGTAGGGATCGACGCCGGCGCGCGTGGCCATCAACCACGCGAGGTACATCCCCCACACCATCATGTCGCCGTGCGCGAAGTTCACCACGCGCATGACGCCGAAGATCAGCGTGAGGCCGACGGCCATCAGGCTGAACACGCCGCCGAACAGCACGCCGTTGAGCAGGGCCTGCGCGACGAGGGTCGCGTCGATCTGTCAGGCCTTGGGGCGAGGGAAGACGAATTTTTGTAGCGCAGCTTCCTTCGGCCACACCGCGACCGGCTTCGCCTTGAGCACCTGGATCATCGTCGGAATGGCGTTGGGGTTGTCACCGGTCTCGTTGAAGTGGATCGGCCCGCCGTACTGCATGAGCCCGGCCGTGTACGTCGTCTTCTGGATTGCGTCCACGATGGCGTCGGGGTCGTCGAGCTTCGTGGCCCGCTCCAGCACGTCCGCGATGAGAAGGACGGCATCGTAGGAATAGCCGGAGTTCGTGTCGAACAGCCGACCGCCCGAGCGCTTCTGATAGTCCTCGGCCAAGCGCTGCGTCTTCGGGTTCCGGAAATTCGGCCACGGGTTGCTCGCCATGACGTATTCCAGGTCTTCTTTGAGCGCCGCGATCTGCCCCGCCTCGTAGAGGCCCGGACTCCCCGGCCCGACGATGCCGAGATACTCGAGGCGCTGCTTGCGGATCTCGGGCAGCAAGAGCTGCGCGCTCGCCGGGCGTGTGATCGGCGCGATGACGTCGGGCTTCAGCCCTTTGAGCTTCGTGACCTCCGTGGACAGATCCGACGGCGGCTCCGGCCACGGGATCACGTCGTCCTCCAGCAGCGTCCACGCCGGCTTCGCCGCCTTGTAGGCGGCGAGAAAGCCGCGCGCCTGGTTCACGCCGAAGAGATCGTTGCAGTGCATGAGCGCGACGCGCTTGGGCGTCACCTTTGCTTCGGCGAAGATTTCGGTGAAGTACTGCACCGCCTTGCGCCCGAAGGCCGAGCCCGTCGGGAAGTTGCGGTAGACGTACTGCAGCTTCTGCTGGCCGTCCTTCACCGCTTTCGCGACGTTGGCCGTGATCGGATCGGCCGCCCCGATGTCGATCAGGAACGGCACCCGCTTCTGCTGAGCGACAGAGACCATGGCGTTCGTGCTTCCCGAATCGAACGAGCCCATCAACATCTGCGCGCCCTGGTTGACGACGCGCTCGGCCTCGACACGGCCGTTCTCCGGTTTGCTCTGCGTGTCGCCCAGGACCAGCTCGAGATGGAGACCTTTGCCCTTGATCCCACCAGCCGCGTTCACCGCTTCGACCGCGAGCTGAGCACCGAGGCGGCATGCCTGGCCGGGCTCGGCGAGCGGGCCCGTCACCGGATGCACCGCGCCGATCTTGAACGTCTTCGTCTGTGCGCGAGCTGGCCGCGGCGCACCCGCGACGGCGGCGCCAGCGACGGCGGTCTTGAGAAAGCTGCGGCGCGTGAGCGCGTACTTCGGCATGATGCCTCCTGGCGATGCGTAGGCGGATTATAAGATAGTCGCGCCCGATGACCGCTCCCAGCCCGACGCGCGTCCTCGTGTGGATGTGCGTGCTCATCGCCGTCAATCAGCTCGGTTTCGGCACCGTCGTGCCCGTGCTCGCGCTCTACGCGCGCTCGTTCGGCGTGACGCAGTCGGCGATCGGGCTCGCCATCGCCGCGTACGGTCTCGCGCGCTTCCTCGTCTCGATGCCCGTCGGGCGCCTCACGGACGTCGTCGGGCGCCGCACCGCGCTGGCGCTCGGCGGTCTCGTCACCGCGGCCGGGAATCTCGTCTGTGCCCTGGCGCCAAGCTTCGGGGTGTTCATCGCGGCACGCTTCGTCGCCGGCGTCGGCGCGGCGCTGGTGCTCGTCGCAGGCCAGATCGTTCTCGCCGACATCACGACCCCCGCTCACCGCGGCCGCGTGATGGCGATCTATCAAGGCGTGTTCGTCTTCGCCGTCGGCGTCGGGCCCCTGCCCGGCGGCGCGCTGGCGCAGCACTTCGGTCTCGCCGCACCATTCCTCGTGTACGCCGTGATGGGCACGCTCGCCGCGGCCGTGGCGTGGTTTCAGATTCCCGAGACGCGCGCCACCGGGCTCAGCGCCGCGGATGCGACGGAGCCGCCGCCGTTCGCTGCGCAGGTGCGCCTGCTCACCGGCCACGCGGGGTTCGTGCTCGTCGCACTCGTGAGCTTCATGAACGCCGTGGCCCGAACCGGCGCGCTCTTCAACGTGATCCCGGTGCTGGCGCGTGATCGTCTCGCGCTCACCACCGACCGGATCGGCGTGGGTCTCGCCCTGTCGAGCCTGGTCGGCTTGGTGCTCGCCTACCCCGCCGGCGTGCTCGTCGATCGCTGGGGGCGAAAAGTCGTGATCGTCCCGGCAACGCTCGTGGCGGGCGCGTCGCTCGTGCTGTTCCTGACGGCGTCGTCGTACGCGTGGTTCCTCGTCGCCTGCGTCACGTGGAGTATCGCGGTCGGTGTCAGCGGCGCCGCGCCCGCCGCCTACGCGGCCGACGTCGCTCCACCGGGGATGAACGCGGCCGCGATGAGCACCTTTCGAATGCTCGCGGATCTCGGCTATGTCCTCGGCCCGCTCGTCCTCGGCGTCGTCACTGACGGCTTCGGTGCGAATGCGGCGCTCGGCGGGACGGCCGCCTGCCTGGTCGCGGTTGGACTCCTCTTCTGGGCGCTCGCGCCGGAGACCTGGCGCGCGCGCCTATAATGCCGCGTGCGCATCGGCGTGCTCGTCCCGCCCGGCAACCCGACCGTGGAGCCCGAGCTCTACCGGATGGCGCCGCCCGGCATCACGATCCACTTCGCACGGCTCGACCCGGGTGACGCGCCGGGCGATGCCGGCAGCCGAACCGGACAGGATGACCGCACGCGCGTTTACCTCGACAGTCTGCCCGTGGTCGCCCGTGCGCTCGCGCAGGTGCGTCCGAGCGTTGTTGTCCATGCCCACACCGCCTCCAGCTACGCCAACGGCTTTGCGAACGAGCCTGCGCTCGTCGAGCGGCTGACGTCTCTGACCGGCGCGCCCGCCGTGACGGCGGCCGGTGCCGTGCGCGCGGCCCTTCAGCATCTGGGCGTCAAGCGGGTCGCGCTCGGCACGCCGTATCAGCAGAGCGTGAGTGAGCAGGGCCGGGCCTATTGGATAGCCGCGGGCTTCGAGATCGTCAGCTATCAGCGCCTCGGCGACACGGGGTCGATCTACGACGAGACCGAAGCACGCGCGTACGAGCTTGCGCGCCAGTCCGATGCGCCGAACGCCGACGCGGTGCTGCTCAGCGGCACCGGTCTCCCGACGGTCGGCGTGCTCGAGCGCCTCGAGCGCGACCTCGGCAAACCGGTGGTGAGCAGCATCCAGGCGTGCCTGTGGCAGGCGCTGCGAGTCGGCGGCGGGCGCCAGTCGATCGCGGGATTCGGTCGGCTCCTGCGCGAGGGCTGATCGCTCAGGCGCGCGCCGGACTCACCGCGTGCCGAGCGAGTCGTAGCAGAGACGCGCCATCTTTCCGATCAGCTGCGCCGCCGCCGCGAAGCCGGGCGTCCCGTCGGGCAACGCGGTCGGCACGCGATCGGTGTACGCGGTCAGGATGCAGAGCGGCCGCTCGTCCTTGAACAGGATGCCGGCGTCCATGTAGCCGCGTGCCCCCGTGCCTGTCTTGTGCGCGACCTTGGTACCGAGCGGCAGCAGGGACGGGAGGCGCGACTTGAGCTTCTGCCACGACAGAATGTCGAGGCCGAGCCGGCAGAGCTCAGGTGTGGAACCCAGTCGCGCGGCGACGCTCGCGTCGCTCGTGCCTTTGAGGATGAGCTCCAGCAGCAGGCCCTGGTCGTTCGGCGTCGTGCTCGTCACCTGCTCGAGCGTGTGATCGGCCGGCAGCTTCGGCGGAATGCCGAACCGATGGATCGTCGCGGTCATGCCCAGGCTTTCGCACCAGCGCTGGACGTTGGCGAGCCCGACGAGGTCGACCACGTGGCCGGTGCACGTGTTGTCGCTGACGATGATCATCATCACGAGCGCGTCGCGGAACGTGATCCAGAAACCCGGTGTGAGGTGCTGGAACGTCCCCGAGTCGTTGTCCTGGAAGCGCTTCTCGATCGTGACCCTCTGATCGAGCGCAAGCTTCCCGGCGTGCACTGCGGCGAGCGCGGCCATCATGATCGAAATCTTGCGCGTGCTCGCCGACGGCACCGGCACGTCGCCGAGACGATCGGCACGCGCGCCGGTGGCGACATCTT
The DNA here is from genome assembly GCA_036802765.1 of Candidatus Rokuibacteriota bacterium. Taxonomy (GTDB): domain Bacteria; phylum Methylomirabilota; class Methylomirabilia; order Rokubacteriales; family CSP1-6; genus AR12. The sequence continues at coordinate 35,326 of DAIRVP010000010.1, read as the reverse complement.
TGAGGTACCAGCTCGCGTGGAATGGCACCGCATCGCACAGCGCATCGAGACGTTCGACGAGCTCTCGCATCACTTACCTCCGGTCCAGCCAGACGTTCCAGAAATGCATGTACGGGCCGGGCTCGTAGCCCTGCACGTCCTTGCGGCGCGCGTCCAGTCGGAAGTAATCGCCGACCTTGATGCGCGCGGCGTCCGCGTAGAAGACGGTCTGGATCTTCTCCCAGAGCGCCTGCCTCTTCTTGAGATCGGACTCGCGCCCCATCGCCTGCAGCAGCGCGTCCTTCTCAGGAGTGCACCACCACCCCGGCCAGTCGCACAGGACCTGCGCCGTCACCGTCGGCTCCGGCACAAACACGAACGCGGTGCTGAAGACGTCCCACAGCTCGGGCTTCGCTCGACGCTGCACGACGGTCGCCCAGTCAGACACTTGTAGGTCGATCTTGAAGCCGACTTCCTCCAGCTGACTCTTGGCGACGAGCGCGGGCTTGTAGTGGTGCTCGTATTCAGTGGTGACGATCCAGCGCAGCGGCTGCCCGCTATACCCGGCCTCTTTGAGCAGCCGCTTGGCCTTCTCGCGATCGTGCTGGTTGTACGCCGCCGCGCCCGCACGGGAGTAATAGGCCTGCTCCTGGAAGACGATCCCGGGATCGAGGCGATAGAAGTCCTTGTGGCCGAGGCCAGCGAGCAGCATCGGCTCGACATCCAGCGCCGCCTGCATCGCCTGACGCAGGCGCTTGTCGGTCATCACGCCCTGCTTCGTGTTCAGCACCGCGGTCACCCAGCCGTAAGGCTTCACCACGATCGGTTCGACGCCTGCGGTGCCTTTGATCCGGTCGTACTGATCGGGCTTGATCTGCTGGATGTACTGGTACTCGCCCGTGGTGATCCCCGCCTGTCGTGTCGCATAGTCCGGCACGGGCAGGAAGAGCAGCTCGTCGACGTATGCGGTGCGTTGCCCGGCGAGGCCGCTCGGCGCCTCGGCGCGCGCGGCGTAGCCGTCGAAGCGCGCCAGCTTGATGTGTCGATCGGGCCGGTGCTCGACGAATTTGAATGGCCCGGTGCCGATATATTCCTTCAGTGGCGCGTCGCCCGCCTTGTCGACGACCTCCTTGGGATAGATGCAGGCCGCGCTGTCGACGTGGGCGAGGATCGTCAGCAGCGCGCTCGAAGGCTCCTTGAGGCGGATCTCGACCGTCAGCGGATCCTTGGCGTCGACGGCCTCCACGTTCTTGAAGACGGCTTTGCCCGGGCTCGCGACGACGCCCCACCGCTTGAGCGAGGCGACCACGTCGGCGGCGCTCAGCATCTTGCCGTTGTGGAACTTGACGTTGTTGCGCAGGCGGATCACCCACCGCTTGCCGCCGTCCTGCACGTCGGCGCTCTCGGCCAGTAGCGGCACCGGCTGGTACTTCGCATCCAGCGCGAACAGGGTTTCGAAAATATTGACCACGATCTCGCGCGTGATCACTGCCGTCGTCGCGTGCGCGTCGAGCGTCGGCGGCTCACCGATCATCGCGATCCGCAGCACGCCACCGGTCTTCGCCGCGGCCGGTTTGGCCGCCGGTGTCTGCGCTTCGCCGAGCGAGACGGCAAGCCACCCTGCAAGCCCGAGCACGGCCACGACTGCGGACGCCCGAATCACACGCACCATGTCGACGCCTCCTGTGGGGCTCGTACGATACCGCGGACCGCCCCGGCCCGAAAGCGATAGAGTGTCGCGAATGAAGCGACCGTTGATCGTCCACGGCGTCACGATCGTGACCGGCGATAAGGCCGGTACGCTGGTGTCCGATGGCGCGCTGGCCGTCGCGGACGGTCGCATCGCGGCGCTGGGTCGCGCCGCCGACGTGCTCGCGCGCCATCCGGGCGCGGAACGGATCGAGCTGCCTGGTCGGGTGGTCTTCCCCGGACTCGCCAACACGCATACGCACCTGCCGCGCGTCCTCGCGCGAGGAATCTACGAGGATCTGTCGCCACCTCACACGCCGCCGTTCACCGGTGGCCTGGCGCCGCTACCGCTTCCGACGCTCTCGCCCGACGAGGAGCGTCTGATGGCGACGCTCGGCGCGCTCGAAGCGATTCGCAGCGGCACGACGCTGATCCTCGAAGAGGGCGCGCAGCTCGCGCGCTACGCGGCGGCGCTGGCCGACACAGGCTTGCGGCTGTTGCTGTGCGAGCGCGCTGGGATCGTGCCCGCGCCTCGATCGGCCAGCCGGGACCGTTCGAGCAGGATACTGCCTTGGCCGACCAGGGCATCGCGCGCATACGGGAGCTGCACGCGCGCTGGCATGGGCACGACAACGGGCGCATCAACGTGGGCGTCGCCGCGTGGGCGCCCGATCTGTGCTCGCCCGAGCTGCTGGGTCGCATTCGCAAGCTGCAGGATGAGCTCCACGCCACGGCGACCATTCATCTGAGTCAGGTGTGGGGCGAGGTCGCCGCGATCCGAGAGCAGCGCGGCGTCACGCCCATCGAGTACGTTGCGCGCTGCGGCCTGCTGTCCCCGCGTCTCATCGCCGCGCACTGCCGCTGCATGACCGCCGCGGAAGAAGTCACGCTGGGCGCGTCGGGCGCCGCCGTCGCCGTCAATCCCGCGATCGCCGCACGCCGCGGTCTGGCGGCGCGGATCGATGAGCTCGAGCACGCCGGCTGCCTCATCACGCTCGGCACCGACAACATGGCCGAGGACATGGTGGAAGTCGTCCGCACCGCGATGTTCATGGAACGGGTGCGCCGCGCCGACGGTCAGCGCCCGACGCCGGAACAGGCCATGGCGTGGGCGACGCGCAACGGCTACCGCGCGCTCGGCGTCTCCGACGGCGGCTGGCTCGCGCCACGCAACCGCGCCGACTTCGTCGTCGTGGACTTCCGCCGCGCCCACCTGGTTCCCGGACTGCGTCCCGTGTCGTGCTTCGTCCACCAGGGCCAGGCCGGCGACGTCGAAGCCGTGATGGTGCACGGCCGCTGGCTCATGCGCGATGGGCGGGTGCTCACGCTGGACGAGGCATCGATCCTCGTGGAGGCCGAGCGCGTGGCGCGCACGGCGTGGGCTCGGCTGTTTGCTGAGCGGCCGGAGTTACATCGGCCTCCCGGCTTTGCCGTTTAGCAGCTAGATCACGCCTTCCGCACGGAGCGCGGCGATCTCTGGCTGCGACATCCCGAGCAGCGTCGAGAGGATCTCGTCCGTGTGACGCCCCAGCGCGGGTCCCGCGTGAGTGACGCGACCTGGCGTGAGCGATAGCTTCGGCGTCACGCCGGGCTGCGGCAGCGGGCCGATCTCCGACGGGACGTCGACGATCATTTCACGCGCGCGGTAGTGCGGGTCGGCGAAGATGTCCGCCATGCTCATGATCGGCGAATGGGGAATGTCGTGCGCGTGCAGCTCGTCCATGGCTTTGTCGAACGGACGCGCCGCGAACCAGCGCGTGGCCATCGCCAGGATGACCTCGATGTGCTTGGGACGTTCCGCGGCATTCGCGAAGCGTGGATCCTTTGGCAGGTCCGGCTCGCCGAGCATGACGCAGAGTCGCTCGAACAGATGTTGCGCGGGCGCGGTGAAGACGATCCAGCGGTGATCCTGTGTCTCGAACGCGCCGCCCGGCCACCCGGCGTGCTGCAAGCCGCCGCGCTCGCGCACGACGCGCCGGCGTCCATAAAACGTCGTCGTGAACTCCAGCACGCGGAACGCGGACTCGTACAGCGCGGCGTCGATCCACTGTCCGTCACCCGTGGCGTCGCGGTGGCGCAGCGCCGCCATGACCCCGAAGGCGGTGAACAGGCCGGTCATGTAGTCGGGATACACCGGCGTCGGTCGCGCCGGCGGCCGATCCGCGTGACCGTTGAGGTACCAGGTGCCGCCGAACGCGGAGCCGATGGCCGCGTAGCCGGGTCCCTGTCGCAGCGGTCCTGTCTGGCCAAATGCGGTGATGCGCGCCATCACTAACCGTGGATTGAGCGCGTGCAGCGTTTCCCAGCCGAGCCCCCACTTCTCGAGCACGCCGGGACGGAAATTCTCGAGAACGACGTCGACCTTCGGCACCAGGCGACGCACGATCTCCTGACCTTTCGCCGCGCGGAGATCGAGCGTCATCAGCTTCTTGTTGCGGTTGTCGACGGCGAACCAGTACGAGACGCCGTCTTCGCTCGGCCCGAGACGGCGGAGATCGTCGCCCTTGCCCGGCATCTCGGTCTTGATCACCTCGGCGCCGAACTCCGCCATGAGCGTGCCGCAGAACGGGCCGGCAACGACCTGCGCGAGCTCGAGCACCCGGAGGCCGTCCAGCGGCCGTCGCGTGTCCATGACCGCGTGAGTCTACAACTTCCGCCGCGCAGGTGTACTATCCCGCCCGAGGAGACAGGCCATGACGACCTACACGCGGATCTCGGCCGACTGTCACATCGATCTGCCCATGCTGCCGCCCGATCTGTTCACCGCCAACGCCTCGGCGGTCATGAAGGAGCGGATGCCCTTCGTCACCGACGGACCCGACGGCCCGTACTGGACCTGCAAGAACGGCGGCTCGTTCGGGCTCGTGTGTGGCGTCGGCCCCGCCGGGCAGAAGCTCGTGCCCGGGCAGAACCACCGCGTGGACGCCATGGCCGCAACGGGCCTCTATGAAGACGGCAAGCGCGGGGTCCTGCGGCCGTCCACGCCCGAGCTGCGCGCTCGAGACATGGATCGCGACGGCGTGCAGGCCGAAGTGATTTTCGGAATTCTCGGCGCCGCGACGCGGCTGAACGACCACGAGGCCGCCACCGAGATGTTCCGGATCTACAACGACTGGCTCGTGGACTTCTGCAAGCACGATCCCGCACGCTTCATCGGGCTCGCATGCCTGCCGTACGGTGACATCGACGCCGCGGTGAAAGAGATCTACCGCGTGGGACGCATGGGTCTGCGCGGCATGGAGCTGTCGTGCTCGTGGGACATGGAGCCGATGTGGCATCCGGTGTGGGAGCCGCTCTGGCAGGCGGTGAACGACGTGAATCTGCCGATCCACTTCCACACGTTTCCGTCGCTGCCGCTGAACGTGATCGACCGGCAGAAGGGCCTCGTCCGCCGCGCCGCCTTCTTCACCGCGGTATCGAGTTTCCAGCTCAATCTGGTCAACATCATCTCCGCCGTCATCGGTCGCGCGATCCTCGAGCGCTATCCCAACATCCGCATCTCGTTCGGCGAGAGCGGCATCGGCTGGATCCCGTACGTGCTGGACCGCATGGACTACGAATGGGAAGACCGCTTCCGCGATCTCGGGCTCACGATGAAGCCGAGCGACTACTGGCGGCGTCAGTGCAAGGCGACGTTCCAGTACGACCGCATCGGCACCAAGCTCATCGACGACATGGGCGTCGAGACGCTGATGTGGGGCTCCGACTACCCGCATCCCGACGGCGTCTGGCCGGAATCGTCGCGATACATCGCCGAGCAGTTCGGCCATCTGCCCGCCGACGTCACGCGCAAGATCACCTGCGAGAACGCGGGGAAGTTCTACGGATTGATGTAGAGGCGCGGCGGTGAATCTGCTGCGTCCGCACGAGCGCGATCTCGTCGTCGACGGCCGGCGCCTGCACCTGCTCGACTGGGGCGGTGACGGCCGTCCACCGCTGCTGTTGCTGCACGGCTTCACGGGCCATGCGCACGCGTGGGATACGCTCGCGATCGCGCTGCAGCCGCACTTTCACGTGCGAGCACTCGACGCACGCGGTCACGGCGACAGCGATCCGGCGGACGTCTACGACGCCGCGGGAGCGTTCCGCGATCTCTCGAGCGTGATCGACCAGCTGGGTGTGCGCGCGCTCACGCTGGTGGGCCTCTCGATGGGCGGACGCAACGCGATGTATTTCGCGGCCAAGCGGCCCGAGATGGTGGAGCGGCTCGTCGTGCTCGACATCGGTCCGGAGATCAGCAAGCGCGCCATGGCGCCGTCGCCCGGCCCACCCGAGCCGGAGACGTGGGAATCGATCGAGCAGGCCGCGCGGCATCTCTATCGCGGCAACCCCTACCCCGGCATCCACTATTACCGCTGGGTAGCGGCGTCGAGTCTCCGGGCGCGGCCCGACGGCGCGCTGGTGTGGAAGTGGCATCCGTCCATCAAAGAGCGCCGCGTGATGGGCGACGTGGACTGGTGGGCGATCGTGCGCGAGATCAAGCCGCCGCTGCTGCTGCTGCGCGGCGCCGAGAGCACCGTGCTCGACCGCGACGTGGCCGAGCGGATGACGCGCGAGCTGCCGCGCGGCACGCTCGTCGAGATCCCGCGTGCGGTCCATACGCTGCACGAGGACAATCCCGAGGCCGTACTCGACGCGCTCCGCGCATTCTTGAAGTTCTGACCGTCAGGGGGGGCCCATGAAAATTCTGTTCTTCGACGACTTCAAGCTGGGCGTGCTCAAGGGCGACACCGTCGTGGACGTCTCGCGCGTCGTGCAGGACGTCCCGCGGCTCGGGCCTCAGGACGTGATCCGTGGTGTCATCGAGCGCTTCGCCGAGCTGCGACCCCGCCTGGAGGCCGCCGCGGCTCAGGCGCAGGGCGTGCCGCTCGATCGCGTCAAGATCCGGCCGCCCCTGCCCAAGCCGGCCAACATCGTCTGCATGGCGGTCAACTATATGGAGGACGGCACGCGCAGCGAGCCGGCGCCGATCAACGCGTTCCTCAAATCGCCTTCGGCGATCATCGGCAACGGCGACACGATGGTGCTGCCCGATGTGCCGGCCACGATCTTCGAGGGCGAGGCCGAGATGGCGGTCATCATCGGCAAGCGCGCATCGCACGTCAGCGCGGCGAACGCCATGAGCTATATTTTCGGCTACGCCAACTTCATCGATGGCTCCGCGCGCGGCCTGCCGCCTACTGGCAACACCTTCTATCAAATGAAGTCGCGCGACACCTTCGCGCCGCTGGGCCCCTACCTCGTCACCGCCGACGAGATCGCCGATCCGCACCGGCTGCAGATCCGGCTGTCGGTCAACGGCGCGGTGAAGCAGAACTTCAACACCGACGACATGGCGCACAAGATCCCGCGCTGCATCGAGTGGGTGACCTCAATCCACGCGCTGGAGCCGGGCGACGTGCTCGCCACGGGCACCAATCACCGCGGGCTGAGCGCGTTTCAGGACGGCGACGTCATCGAGGTGGAAACGCAGGGCCTCGGCGCGCTGCGCTTCAACGTCCGTGATCAGCTCAAGCGCACGTGGGACCGCGAGACGCGTCTGGATCGGCAGCAGAAAGGTCTGGAGGGCACGACGCCGCAGCTCAGCGGCAAGCACGCGCCGGCGAAGAAGAGCTGATCGGAGCGCTGCGACTCAGACCGTGACGCCGCGCCGCGCCAGCTCGGCGTCGAGATCGAGCGCGCGCGTGCCGATCGGCTTGCCGTCGGGCACCGTCCAGAACAGCTCGAACTCGAGCCCGTCGGGGTCCTTAGCGTAGAGCGAGAGGCTCACGCCGTGGTCCGACTGGCCCACGAGCGCGCCGGCGCCGATGAGAATGCGACGCGCGCGTGCGAGATCTGCCAGCGTGCCGACCTCCCATGCCGCGTGGTACATGCGGGCGACATGCTCGTCAGGCGGTCGCAGTCCCGGCTGCTGAAAGAGGCCGAGGTTGTGATCGTCACCGCTGCCGGCGATGCGCATGAACGCGGCGTTTGGATAGCGATGCGCGACCTCGAAGCCGAGCACGTCGCGATAGAACCGCACGCTACGCTCGACGTCCACCACCCACAGCACGAGATGCTGCAGGCGCTTGAGTCCCACCCCAGCCGTCATGGCGCCAGCGTCTTGGCGACTTCGGCCATCGACGGCGGCGTCGCCGTGTCCTTCCAACCCGCCAGGCGCCGGAAGATCTCGCCGGCCGCTTCGTGGAAGCCGTCGGGCAGGCCCGCCGCCTCGAACGTCGCGGCAATTTCTTCCATTTCGCCGACGAAGCGCCACGCCTTCTTGACGTTCGCAGCGACCGCTCGCTCCGAGCGGCCGGTCGCGTCGGGTTGTGAGCGCGCCCACTCGGCGAGCAGCGCAGCATCGACGCCCTCGCGCGCGGCGAGCGCACGAATCGCCAGCAGCAGGGCCTGCGAGCCTTTGGTCCACGCGGCGTAGGCCATCTTGATCGCGGAGGCGGCGCCGATTGGCCCATCGAGGACGATGGCTTCGAGCATCGTGCCCTTGAATATCGCTGCAACCGCGGCGGCGCCTTCTCCAGAGAGATAGAGTCGCGTCTCGCCCGCCTTGCGCGGCGGCGGCCCGATGATGCCGCCGTCGACGAAGCGCGCGCCGCCCGTGCTGACGATCTCAGCCACGGCGCGTGTCGTAGCCGGCGCGATCGCATTGGCGTCGACGAAGGTGCCGCCGAACCTCGTCACCGCCATCTCGCGCGCGACGTCGGGCGCGTTGGCGGGCGGGCACACGGACAGCACGATCTCGCTCTCACGCGCTAGCCGCGCGAGCGTGCCGACGTCTTCGAGGCTGTCGGCGTCGGCGCGCTTGCGCGTGGCGGGTCCGCGCCCCGTCGACGCCCAGATCACGCGCGCGCCGCCCGCGCGCGCCGCCGCGCCGACCGCGCTGCCCATCTCTCCCGGATGCAGAATGCCGATCGTCGTCACGGTGCCCTCCTTGGCTGCTCCATCGTAAACCCGCCGTCAGTCGAAATCGTATCGATCGGCGGGATGGACCAGCCAGACGAGTGCCCGGACGATCGGCCACGCGATCGTCGGAAACGCCTGCCAGGCGACGAGCAGGCCCAGCATCGACACGGCAGGGTTGCCCGCGGCCGTCCGGATCGCCGGCGCCAGCCGCTCGGGCAGCACACCGCTGATCGCGGAGCCGCCGTCCAGCGGTGGGACGGGCAGCATGTTGAAGACGAACAGCAGGACGTTGAGGACGAGCAGCACACTCAGCAGCTCGCCGGTGCTCGCGAGCCACGCGTTGCCGCGAGCCGGGTCGACCATGTGATGAGCGTTCACACGATCGGGCGACACGAAGACGCCGGTGACGATGCCGATCCGCAGCAAGCCGAATGCAACACCGGCAATCAGGAGATTACCAGCCGGACCCGCGGCCGCCATGCTGGCGGCACGGCGCGGATGACGCGCGGCCCACCTCGGATCGTACGGTGTGCTCGCCCAGCCGAGCGCCCAGCCGTTCGTGAAGGCCGTCAACAGTGGCACGACGAGCATGCCGATCGGCTCGCGACGGATGTGCGGCAGCGGTGAGAGCGAGACCTGCCCGCCGAGGTAGGCCGTGGGATCGCCGCCGCGATACGCGACGAGCGCGTGCATGGCCTCGTGCACGGTGGTGGAAAACAGGAAGGCGATGAACCATAGCAGACCCATGACCAGCGCACGCTCGTCCATCCTTGTCAGAATAGAGCGCGTCAGGCGCGACGACCAAACATCCCGCGCACCCGGTCGGCCGCCTGCACGAGGCCACCGGGGAGCAGCAGCACGATCGCGACGAAAAGCGCGCCGAAGATCAGCAGGTGGATGTCGACCCAGCGCAGCGCGAGGTATTCCTTGAGGACGACGTAGAGCACAGCGCCGAGCACGGGGCCCTGCAGGGTGCCGACGCCACCGATGAACGTCATCAGCAGGGCGTCGAACGTCCACTGCGGACCGAACGCGTGAGCCGGGTAATAGCTGATGTGGTAATACGCGAACAATCCGCCCGCGAGGCCCGCCAGGGCGGTCGACAGCGCGAGCGCGGTGAGCTTGAGCGACAGCGCGCCCACGCCCGACGCCTCCGCCGCTTCTTCGTCCTCACGGATCGCGCGCATGCCGAGGCCCAGCCGCGAGGTCGCGAGCAGGGCCACCACGATCACCGAAACGACGGCCAGACCGAGCGCTACGTAGTACCGCAACGTCAGCTGATAGCCGGCGATCGTCTTCGCCGGCAGCGTGGAGATCTCAGGCAGCACGTTGCCGACGGTCGTCCTCAAGATCTCGCCGAGCGCCAGCGTGCCGATGGCGAAGTACGCGCCACGCAGCCGGAACGCCGCGACACCGATGATCAGGGCGAACATCGTCGCCGTGACTGCGCCCGCCGCCATCGCGAGCGGCACGGGTGTGCCGCCGATCCACAACGATCGTGTGAGCAGCGCGCCGAGGCCGAAGAACGCCGCGTGGCCCAGATTCACTTGCCCGGCGTAGCCGGCCACGACGTTCCACGACTCGGCCAGCGTGATCGACAGCAAGATCAGGAAGACGAAGTTCAGCACGTCGTCACGCGGTCGTGCCAGCGGCAGCAGCGCCAGGAGCCCGAGGGCGGCGAGGATCGCGAGGGCCCAGCGGCGCTCGTGGCCCGCTGTGCTCATCGGTTTTCGTGGGGGGCCCCGATATGGCCCCCCAAGTTTTTAAGCGAAGGGGCTAACGCCCCCTCGGACTCCCCGGCCAACACTCGGAGGGCCCCGGGCAACCCGGGGCCCTCCGCGGTCACCCGTGTGCTCATCGGCCGAACAATCCCCGCGGGCGCACGGCGAGAACGACGACGAAGATGACGAGCCCGATGATCTCGCGATACGGACCGCCGAACGTCGCCGCGCTCGCCGCTTCCGCGACGCCCAGAACGAGGCCGCCGATGAAGGTCCCGATCATCGAGCCGAGCCCCGCGAGCACGACCACGATCAACGCCTTGAGCGTCCACTCGAGGCCGATCGACGGGCTGACCGAATACGCGACGGTCACCAGCGTTCCTGCGGCGCCCGCCAGCGCGGTGCCCAGCGCGAACGCCAGGAGATACGCGCGACGGATGTCGATGCCGGTGAGCAGCGCAGCCTGCCAGTCCTCCGCGGTCGCGCGGATGGCCTTGCCCCAGCGCCACCGCGACAGCAGCAGCTGAAGGGCTCCGATCAGCAGCAGCGCGAACGCCAGCGTGGCGAGCCGCACGAGCGGGATGGCGAGGTCGCCGACGGTAAGAACGGCACCGGAATAGGAGGTCGGAATGGAGCGCTCGTCCGCGGTCCACAGCCGTACCGCGAGGGCATGGAGCGCCAGGGCCAGACCAAACCCAATGAGCAGCGAGTTCTTGACTCGCGTTTCCTCGTGCGCGCGCACGACGAAGCCGAACAGACCCCAATAGAGGAGCGCACCAAGCAGCAGTGAGCCGGGGATGACCAGCAGGAGCGACGCGAACGGATCGACGCCGAGCAGCGTGGCGAGCCAGAACGCGCCGTACCCGCCCAGCATGATCAGCTCGCCGTGCGCGACGTTCAGTACGCGCATCACGCCGAACACCAGCGAGAGGCCTGCCGCCGCGAGGCCGTAGAGCCCTCCGATCAGCACGCCCAGGATCAGCTGCTGCGCGATGATCGTCATGGCGCATTCTCGGTTCGGACGGCGAGCGGTCCGAGATACGCGCGACGCACGTGCGCGTCCGCCAACAGCGCGGCACCGCTGCCCTCGCCCACGATCCGTCCGCCTTCGAGCAGGTAGCCGCGATGCGCCAGGCTCAGCGCGGCCGGGACGTTTTGCTCGACGAGGAACACCGCCACGCCGGCGCGATTGATCGCGTCGAGGGCTTTCAGAATCGTGTCGACCAGCCGCGGCGCCAGGCCGAGCGAGGGCTCGTCGAGCATCAGAAGTCGCGGGCTGGCCATGAGCGCTCGGCCGACTGCGACCATCTGCTGTTGACCGCCGGACAGCGCCTGCACCGGCGTGCGCCGGCGCTCAGCGAGGACGGGAAACAGCGCGAAGACGCGGTCGAGAGCGGCGCGACGATCGGCCCAGACACGCGCCGCGAACGCGCCGAGCTCCAGATTCTCCTGAACGGTCATCCCGCCGAAGAGCCGGCGGCCTTCGGGGACGAGCGCGACACCGCGCTCGATCACGAGATGGGTGTCGAGCGCGCGGAGATCCTCGCCGTCCCAGTGAATCGCGCCCGCCCACGGCCGCACGAGGCCGGCGACGCAGTTCAGCAGCGTGCTCTTGCCGGCGCCGTTCGGTCCGAGCAGGGCGACGATCTCGCCGGCGGCGATCGAAAGCGTCACGCCCGACACGGCACGCACGTCGCCGTAGCCGGCCTCGAGCCCCGTGATCTCAAGCACGCGCGGGACGTCCGAGATCGCCGCCGAGGTAAACGTCCACGACGTTCGGATCCGCTGCGACCGTCGCCGGCGGGCCGTCGGCGATCTTCTCGCCTGCGCTCAGGACCACGATACGGCGCGCGAGATCCATGAGCGCCCACACGATGTGCTCGACCATCAAGACGCTCACGCCCGCAGCGACGAGATCGCGGACGAGTTCCATCGCCGTCGCCGTCTCCGAGGGATTGAGCCCGGCCATGAACTCGTCGAGTAGTAACAATCGCGGCGACGTGGCTAGCGCGCGCGCCAGCTCCAGCCGCTTGCGGTCGATCAGCGTGAGCCGTGCGGCCGGCTCGTGGGCGCGCCCGGCGAGCCCGAGCACGCCCAGCAGCCGTCGCGCCTCGGTCAGCGCTTCCGCGCCTGTCGTGTGCGCGCGGCCATAGAGGCGGCCGACGAGCACGTTTTCGAGCACGGTGAGGCCCGCGAACGGGCGCACGAGCTGGAAGGTGCGCGCGACGCCGGCCGCGCAGACGCGATGCGCCGGCAAGCCGCCGATCTCGCGGCCGTCGAATCGGATGCGGCCGTCGTCGGGGCGCAAAGCGCCCGCGATGAGGTTGAAGAGCGTGGTCTTGCCCGAACCGTTCGGGCCCATGATCCCGAGCAGCTCGCCTTCTTCGAGGACGAAGCTGACCTCGTGCACCGCGCGGACACCGCCGAAGCGCTTGGACAGCCGCTCCACCTCGAGCAAAGGCATGCGGCCGCTACGGTCGCGAGCCGATCAACGCTTGGCGAACGGCGGCGCCGGGTATGCGAGAGGAGCCGTCGCGAACTCTTTGGGATAGACCAGCTCCTGCTTTCCGTTCTGCCACTGCGCGAACGCCGCCTGCACGATCCCGGTGCCGTCGGGCCGGAACTTCACCGGGCCGATGACCGTAGTAATGTCGGTGGCGGCGATGGCGTCACGGATCTTCGCGTGATCGGTAGAGCCGGCCTTCGAGATCGCCGCCGCGAGGATCTGCACGCACGCATACGCCGGCCCGACGATCGGATCCGCCGGGCGGCCAAACTTCTTCTCGTGTGCGTCGTTCAGCTCCTTCACGCCCGGCGCGCGCATCGCGTGATGCCAGCCCGCCGCCAGCACGGTGTAATCGCCATCCTTGCCGAGGTTCTTCGTCCACGGCGGGGAATCGGACGCGCGGATCAGCACGGTCAGCTTCGGCGTGTAGCCGAGCTCCTTCATCTGCTTGATGATCGTCATGCCGTCGGGCGGCGTCGGAATGCCGAACACGGCGTCGGCATTCGCGGCCTTGGCTTTGAGGATCAGATCGGAGAAGTCCTTTGCGCCGGGCGCGTATTCGCCGAGCACGACGACCTGATAACCGGCGGCCTTGCCCGCTTCCGTCCACGCCGCGCTCATCTCCTGCCCCCAGTCGGTTTTCTCCTGGAAGATCGCGACGGTCTTCGGCCGCTCGGCGGCAGGGATCAGCGCGAGAAGGCCCTGCGTGTGCTTGCCGATGTCGGGCGACTTCCAGAACGGCGAAAAGAGATACTTGAAGCCCTGCTGGTGGATCCGGTGAAGCGCGAACGCGATCCCGAGATACGGGATCTTGTTCTTCTCCGCGACGGAGGCAGCCGCCGCGTGCAGATCGGAGCCGAACCCGCCGAGGTATGCGACCACGCTCTGCGAGGCGAGGCTCTCCAGCCGCGCGACCGTCTTCGTCGCGTCCGACTCGTCGTCGAGCACGGTCAGCTCGAGGGCCACCTTCTTGCCGGCGACGCTCACACCACCGACGGCGTTGATCTGCTCGACCGCGATGTCGTAGCCCGCGCGCACCTGAGCGCCGCCCGGGCCGTAGCGGCCGGTCAGCGGAACCACGGCGCCGACCTTGATGGCTTCGGCCGCCGCGAACGAGGGCCACAAGCCAAGCACAAGCAGGACGAACATCGCCTTCCATGTCATCGAGTTCTCCCTCGTCGATCCGGTCGCGGCGCGATCAACGCTTGGCGTACGGCGGCGCCGGGTATGCGAGCGGCATCGTGGCGTACTCCTTGGGCCATACGAGCTCTTGCTTGCCGTTGATCCACTGAGCGAACAGACCGGCTTTGACGATGCCGGTCCCATCGGGCCGAAACTTCACCGGGCCGATCACCGTCGTCATGTCCGTCGAGGCGATGGCATCGCGCACCTTTTCACGGTCGGCGGCGCCTGAGCGCGTGAGCGCAGCGGCCAGGATTTGCACGCACGCATAGCCCGGGCCCGTGATCGGATCAGCCGGACGGCCAAACTTCTTCTCGTGCGCCTCGTTCAGCTCCTTCACGCCCGGCGCCTTCACTGCGTGGTGCCACCCCGGCGCGAGCATGACGTAGTCGCCATCCTTGCCGAGATTTTTCGTCCAGATCGGTGGATCGGGCGCACGAATGAAGAACGTCAGCTTTGGCGCGTAGCCGAGCTCCTTCATCTGTTTGATGAGCGTCATCCCGTCCGGAGGAGTTGGCAGAGCGAACACGGCGTCCGCCTGGGCCGACTTCGCCTTGAGAATCAAGTCGGCGAAGTCCTTGGCGCCCGGCGCGTATTCGGCGTTGACGACCACTCGGTAACCGGCCGCCTTGCCCGCCTCTGTCCACGCCGCGGCCATCTCTCGCCCCCAGTCCGTTCTCTCCTGGAAGATCGCGACGGTCTTCGGCCGTTCGGCGGGGGGAAGAGCGTTGAGCATGGGCGGAAGCGCCTCGCTAATGTCGGGCGACTTCCAGAATGGCGAGAACAGGTAGCGGAACCCTTGCTGGTGGATTTTGTACAGTGCGAACGCAACGCCGAGGTACGGAATCTTGTTCTTCTCCGCGACCGAAGCGGCGGCGGCGTGCAGATCGGAGCCGAACCCGCCGAGGTATGCGACCACGCCCTGCGAGGCGAGGCTCTCTAGCCGCGCGACGGTTTTCGTCGCGTCCGACTCGTCGTCGAGGAGTATCAACTCGAGCGGCATCTTGTTGCCACCGATGGCGACGCCACCAGCAGCATTGATGTGCTCGACCGCGATCTCGTAGCCGGCGCGGACCTGTGCACCCCCGGCGCCGTAGCGCCCCGTCACGGGGACAACGGCGCCGACCTTGACCGCCTGCGCCGCCCCGAGCGACGGCGAGAGGGCGAACGACGCCAGCACGAGCCCAACCAACACCTTCATCCGAGTTCTCCGTGGGGGAGTGGGGATCATTCAGGCGACAACCAGAAGTCAACAACGACGCCGTCGGCCCTCAGCCAGAACGAGACGTAGCGTGTCTCGTCGGGCTTTTCGAGACGGTAGTGGCATACGCGGGCGACGCGCTCGCCATGCCGCTCCGGCTGGCGCGTCCCGAAATCGTCGCACGTCACGAACTTGAATTCGCGCAGACCCTTGAGCTGCTCGCTCATGAACGCCCGGCCGAGCGCGGTGAAATAACTCCGCCTCAGCGGCAAGACGGACAACGGCTCTTCGCCGCGCGCGTAGGCCTCGAGAATGCCACGGAGTGCCGCCGTTCGCGCCGGGTCGGTGTCCTTCTGCGTCTTCTCGCGTCCCACGAGCAAACCCTTGATGTAGCGACCCGCCACCCCGTACGTCAGTCCCCACGAGTTCACGCGGTTGCTGGGCTCCAGCGTTCGACCGAGGTTCGTGAGCACGACGACTGTGATCTCGTCGTCGGGAAAATACGACAGCTCCGTTCCGGTGATGCCGGTGTGGTAGATCCAGCGGTGGCCGCGGCGTGCGTCGACGACCCAGCCGAACCCGTACGGATAGCTCACGCCCGAGTTCAGGCGCACGGGCGTCCACATCTGAGCGAGCGTCGCGGGTTTCACGACCTTGCCGGCCGCGAGCGCGGCTTCCCACGCCACGAGGTCCTTGACCGTGGACAACACACCACCGTACGACGGCAGCTCGGCCTGACTGACGCGGCGGATGTTGACGAGCTCGTTGTTCCTGATCGTGTAACCCGCCGCCCGATGCTTGACGATGCGCGTGTGATCGACGAGCGACGTCGCCGTCATGCCGAGCGGCTTGAAGAAGCGCTCCTCGAGGAACTCACGGTAGCGCCGGCCGCTCGTGCGCTCGATGATCATGCCGAGCAGGAAGTAGCCGACGTCGCTGTACTGCCACGCTTCGCCCGGGGCGAAGCTCAGCGCGTCCTTGGCGGCCGCGTCGAACATCTCCGCAGTGCTGTAGTTCAGGCGTGGGCCGCCGGTGCGCAGCGCCTGGAATCCAGTGGCCAGGCCAGGGAACCCGGCGGTGTGCGTCAACAGCTGACGCACGGTGATGGACTTCCACGCCTCGGGTCCCGGCGGCAGATGCGACGTGATCGGATCGTCCAGCTGCAGCTTGCCTTCCTCGACCAGGAGCATGATGGCCGTCGCCGTGAACTGTTTCGTGACCGACGCGAGCTCGAAGACCGTGTCGGGGGTGACCGAGACGTCGTTCTCGACGTTGGCCATGCCGTAGCCTCTGGCCTTCACCAGCTTGCCCTCGCGCGCGACGGCCACCGCGGCGCCCGGAATATGACGTCGTTCCATTTCCGTCTTGATGTAGTCGTCGACGGAATCGGCGCGCGCCGCCGGCGTGACGAGACCGACGAGGCACGAGAACACCGCGAGAACGACCCACGTGCGCGCCGACATGACTGGCGGTCGCCTCAGCCGCCCCAAACCAACCGCGCGACCTCGGCCACGCGCTCGAGCTTCCGACGCTGGTCCTCTGGAGTGACGCGGTTGCCTTCCATGGTGGACGCAAAACCGCACTGCGGGCTCAGCGCCAGGCGCTCGAGCGGCACGTGCTTGGCCGCCGCGTCGATGCGGCGCCGCAGCTCGTCGATCGATTCCAGGTGCGGTTTCTTGGTGGTGACGAGCCCCAGCACGACGTCGCGATCAGGCGGCACGGCGCGCAGCGGATCGAAGTCGCCCGACCGCTCGTCGTCGTATTCGAGCAGAAACCGCTGAAACCGGCTCTTCTCGAACACGCGCTTGATCGGCTCGTAGCCGCCGCTGGCGTAGAACTTCGACTGATTGTTGCCTCGACAGATGTGCAGCCCGAACAGCACGCCCGGATGGCGGCCGATGACGGCGTTGTCCATCTCGATGCAGGCGTCGATGAGTCGATCCGGATCGCTGCCTCGCTTAACGTACCCGGCGCGCAGCTCGGGATCGAGGAGCGCCGCATACTGTGGCGCATCGATCTGGATGTACGTGCAGCCCAACCGCACCAGCTCCTCGACCTCGCGGCGGTTGACGTCGACGACGTCGGCCAAAAACGCGTCGCGTGTCGCATACGCGCCGCCCGACTGCTTGGGGTCGTAGTACGCCGCCGCTTGCTGGGCGCTGATCAGCGTCACCTTGGTCGGGCGGTTGGCGCGCGCGCGGAGGTACGCGAATTCTTCGCCGCACATGCTGCGGCGCCACGCCAGCTTCTCGACGACGACCGGGCGCTTGAAAACGAGCTCTTCGCCGCGCTCGTCGCGGAACGGGATCGCCCAGCCACCGTGCTTGTCGAAGCCGGCGAGGGCCTCGATCATGTGGCCGAAGAACGCATAGCGGCGCATCTCGCCGTCGCTCACCACGTCGAGCCCGGCGCCCTCCTGCAGCCGCACGGCCTCGTCCACCGCGCGGTCCTCGAGACGCTTGAAGTCAGGCGCGCTGAGACGCCCCGACTCGACTGCCGCCCGCGCTTCGAGCAAATAGGCGGGACGCAGGAGGCTGCCGACGACGTCACTTCGGAACGGCATGGCCGCAGGCGATCATACCGCTACTTCGCCGTCGCCCACTGCCCGATCTGGACGCGGCCCACCGGCGTGTACCCACCGGCGCCGTCGGGTTTGAAGATGGAGGCCTCGCCCTCGCGGATATCGAACCAGTCTCGCCCCAGCGCGTCCAGGATGTTCGGTCGGTGCGTCACGACCAGCGTGTTGGTCCCCGCGTCGGGCGCGGCGGCGATGAGCGCGCGCAGCGCCTGGGTCCGGCGATTGTTCTCGTTGGGGCTCACCACGAGACCGCCCTCGGAGATGTCGGCTGTCGCTTCGGGCTCCCTGCCGGCAACCAGCCGCGCCGTTTCGACCGCGCGCTGAAAGCGGCTCGAGTACACTCGACCCAGCGGGACGCTCGCTCGGCGGAACACGTCGCCGAGCGCGCGCGCGTCCGCGCGTCCCTTGTCGTTCAACTGACGTTGCTTGGCGATGTTGTCGAAGTTCAGCGGATCGGTGTCGGCCTGATCGTTGTGTGTCGCGCCGTGGCGCAGCACGATCACATAGCCTCCGCCGCGCAGCTTCGACACGATCTCGTCTACCGAGGCGGTCTGCGCCGCCGCGACTGTGGCCAGCACCATCACCGCCAAGACCGCCATCGCCGCCCGAACCCCCGCCATGGAATGCCTCCTTTATATAGGGCGCCCTGACCGGTGTGGGCCGAATAGCACGGGCGTGCCCGGCGTCAAAGTTACCGTAGCGAGAGGAGGAAACCATGAAATCCCTGGCTGCCGTTGCCCTGCTGACCGTGGTCCTGCTTCCCGGCGCAGCGTTCGCCAGCTCTTCGACCGACGCCGCCCTTGGCCTCGGTGCCTTCGCGGTCTTCAACCAGATTCTCGGTGGAGTCGGAATTTTCGGTGGTGTACCCCGGCCGGTCGCCGTTGCACCGGCCCCTGTGGTCGTGACGCCGCCGCCTCCGGTTGTGTATGGTCCCCCTCCCGTGTACGTGGCTCCGCCGGCCCCGGTGTATTACGCGCCTGCGCCCGTCGTCGTGGCCCCGCGGCCGGTGATCGTCTATCGCGCCGTGCCGGTCTACCGGCATGCACGCTGGGACCATCGCTGGCATCGATAGACTCAAGGCCCTGCACATTCCAAAGCGCCCCGGAGTGTTCCCCCGGGGCGCTTTCGTTTTGGCTGGTCGTCACGCATCCATCCGCCGCTCCTCCAGATCCAGCTCGCGCTCGAGATCGCGCAGCACCCCGTCGTCGACCTCGCCTTCGGTGCGAAGCCGCAGCAGCGCCTCGCGCTCCGCATCGAGAACGGTTCGGCGGATCTCACGGTGCTCGATCAGCTCGCGATCTTCCTCACTCCCGGCGGACGTCTCCCGCTGGCGTTCGACGTGCTCTGACCGGTGCCGATACGTCTGGCGGAGCTGATCGAGCAGCGGATGGTGTGTCGGCCACACGGGATACAGCTCGTCGATCCGGCGGCCCGCGGCGTCGAGGAGACGCTGTCGCGCTCGCGCCTCCTCTTCACGCAGCCCGGCGTCACGACCAAGACCGAGCGCTCGAATGAGCGGTGGCAGCGTGAGGCCCTGACCGAGCAGCGTCAGCACGATGACCGTGAGGGTCACGACGATCAAGGTGTCGCGCAGCGGCAACGACGATCCGCCCGGAAGTGTCAAGGGCAGCGCGAGCGCGGCCGCGAGGGAAACGACGCCCCGCATGCCCGCCCACGCCAGAATCAGCGAGCACGCCGACGCATCGCGCCGTCCCCGGCGTGCCGACGGCACGAAGACGGTGGCGAAGATCCACAGCGCCCGAACGATGACGAGCGCCACGGTCACGGCGACCCCGATGCCGACCATGCGAATCGTGGCCGACGGCGTCAGCGTGCGCAGCAGCAGCGGCACCTCGAGCCCCATGACGATGAAGACGAAGCCGTTGAGCAGGAACGTGATGGTGTCCCACAAGGCTCGCCCTGTCAGCCGCGCGTCGGCGCCCATGATCTGAGACCCGCGATGCCCCAGAAAGAGGCCCGCGGCCACGGTCGCGATCACGCCCGAGCTCTCGAGACGATCGGCAGGAAGAAACGCCGCATACGGTGTGAGCAAAGAGATCGTCATCTCCACCGGGGTGTCTTCGAGCCGGGCGCGAACGTGGGCGATGACCCATCCGACCACGACGCCGATGACGCACCCGCCGACGATTGCGCCCGCGAACGTCACCGCCGCGCTCCCCGCGGAGAACGCGTGTCCGCCGGCCACGGCGAGGGCAATCGTGTACATCGTCAGCGCCGTCGCGTCGTTCAGGAGGCTCTCGCCTTCGAGGATCGTCACGATCTGTCGCGGGACCGCGAGCGGCCTGGTGATCGCAATGGCCGCAACCGCGTCGGGCGGCGCGACGATCGCGCCGAGCACCATGGCGACGGACCACGGCATTCCGGGGACGAGCGCGTGAGCCACCGCCGCCACCGCACAGGCCGACGCAATCACGAGCCCGATCGCCAGCGAGCTGATCGTCGTCACGTTCTCGCGCAGGCTTCGAATTGGCGTGAAGTAGCCGGCGATGTACAGCAGTGGCGGCAAGACGATGAGGAAGATTACGTCGGGATCGATCTCCATTCGCGGCACGCCCGGCACCACGCCGAGCGCCAGGCCGCCGATCACGAGAAAAATGGGATAGGTCACGCCGAGGCGGCGCGCGATGGTGACGAGCCCCGCGACGGCAATGAGGAGAGCCAGAATCAGCTCGGCGCCGTGCATCGTGTGACCTTCGTGTACGCCGGCGCGAGCTGCCGGACCGCCTATTCGGCTTCGGCCAGCGGCACGCAGGCGTCGGGCGCGATCCGAAGCATCACGCCGGCGCCGACCTCGTAGCGAGGACTCGGCGCGGCGGCCGCGCGCACCACGAGATCGCTGCCGGCGAGCTTGACCTCGTAGTCGACCGTGTCCCCGAGGAACGCCGCTCGCTGCACCGTCCCGCGAAACGTGTTCGCGCCCTCCGTCCCGTCGACGGGAACGGTCAGCTGAACCTGGTGCGGCCGGATCGACAGCACGACGCGCGTGCCGGGCTGCAAGGCGCCCGGGGCGATGTGCAGTCTCAGCCCGCCGTGAGCCACGACGTCGAACGACGTCGCGATCCCCTCGAGAACGTTCGTGCGCCCGATGAATTCGGCCACGAAGCGCGTTCGTGGGCGATGGTACAGGTCATCGGCGGTACCGACCTGCGCGACCTTTCCGGCCCTCAGGACGGCGATGCGATCGGAGATCACCATCGCCTCCGCCTGGTCGTGCGTGACGTAGAGCGTCGTGATGCCGAACGTCTCGTGCAGCCGCCGAATCTCGAAGCGCATCTCCTCACGGAGATTGGCATCGAGATTCGAGAGCGGCTCGTCGAGCAGCAGGATCTCGGGCTCGACGACGAGCGCCCGGGCTACCGCCACCCGCTGCTGCTGGCCGCCCGACAGCTCACCGGGATAGCGCGCTTCGTATCCGCCTAGCTGGACGACGCGCAACATCTCACGCACGCGCGCGTCCCGGTCGCTGCGCCTGATGCCCGGCTTGAAGCGCAGGCCGTAACCGACGTTTTGCGCGACGGTCATGTGCGGCCACAGCGCGTAGCTCTGAAAGATCATCGCCATGCGGCGGCGCTCGGGCGGCACGACGCTCGTCGGGGACGACAGACACCGGTCCCCGACCCAGATCTCGCCCGCCTCTGGGGCGAGAAAGCCTGCCATCAGCCGCAGCGTGGTCGTCTTGCCGCAGCCGGAAGGCCCGAGCAGCGCGAGCAGTTCACCGGGCTTGATCTCCAGCGAAAGGTCGTCCACGGCACCGACGTCACCGTAGCGCTTGGACAGGCCCTTGAGAATTACGCCCGGCATCGCGACTCCGTCATCGGCGCGCGCCGAGCACGTCCCGGCCCAGCGCGGCTTGGACGAGCGCCACCGTGGCGAACGTCAGCGCCAGCATGACGAGGCCCAGCACGCTGATGGCACCGAACTGACCTTCTTCCTTGAGATCGAAGATGACGACCGACATCACCTTCGTGCTCGGCGTGAACAACAGAATCGAGGCCGACAGCTCCCGGATGACGCCGATGAAGATGAAGCACCACGCGGCGATGATGCCGCTCTTGGCCAGCGGCGCCGTCACTTCTTTCAGAATGCGCAGACGGCCGGCGCCCAGCACCCGCCCGGCATCCTCGAGGTCAGCAGGAATCGCGCGGAAGGTGGCATCCGCCTGCGCGTAACCCACGGGCATCTCTTTCGTGAGATAGGCGAGGAACAGGATCCACAATGTCCCATACAGCACGAACGGCGGCCGCGTGTACGCGATGAACAGTCCGACGGCGAGCACGACGCCAGGCACCACGACAGGCGCCAGCACCAGGAAGGCGACGAGCTGGTGACCGACCACGAGCCGGCGATTGGTGACATAGGAAAGCAGGGCCACCATCGCCGCGCCGATGCACGCGGTCAGCACGGCCAGCTCCAGCGTGTTGACGATGGCGGCGCGCGTGGCGCCGTACTCGAAAAACGTGAACGCGAAGTTGCCCAGCGTGAAGTTGTCGCGGCTGAGCGGCTGGGCCCACGCGCGCGAGAACGCGCCCTTGGCGAGCACGGCGTAAGGCAGAAAGATCGCGCCCGACATCACGACGAGGCATGCCCCCAGCGCCGGCCACCGCCAGCGTCCCAGCGCGATCGTTCGACGCTGTCCGCCCTTGCCGCCGACGGCGGCATAGCCGCGGCGGCCGAGCAGCCGCTTCTGCACGTCCAACAGCAGCGCCGTCGCGAGCAGCAACGGCACGGAGAACGCCGCCGCCTGCTCGACCTTGGGCGGAAATTGAAACAGCGACCAGATCTGGGTGGTGACGGTGTGAAAGCCGGCCGGCAGCGCCAGAATCGCCGGCGAGCCGAACAGCGCGAGCGCCTGCAGCACCGCCAGGATGAACCCGCTCGCGAGCGCCGGCAGCACCATCGGCAGCGTGACTGTGCGCGCCACCGTGAGGCGGCCGGCGCCGAGGATGGCCGCCGCCTCTTCCAGGTCGGAGGCGATGAGCGCGAGGATGTTGGAGACCATGATGTAGACGTAGGGAAACGTGTAGATCGACACGACGAAGATCAGGCCGGGCATCGTGAAGATGTTCAGCAGCGGCGCGTCCGCGCCCGTCACCGAGCGCCACGCGGTGTTCAGGATGCCGGCGTTCGGCCCCGCGAGCATGACCCATGCGAAGGCGCCGAGGAACGGCGGAGTCACGAACGACGCGAGCACCAGCCCGCGGATCAGCCCTCGCGCGGGCACGTCGGTGCGGGCGGTGAGCCACGCCAACGGCGCGCCGATGACGACGGACACGAGCCCCACCCAGAACGCGAGCACGACGGTGTTCCAGAGGGCTTTCTGTAGTGCGGGGTCGGTGAACGCGTCACGATAGTGCGCGAGCGTCGGCCCCTGCTCGCCGCTGATGCTGAGCCACCCGAGCCAGCCGAGCGGCAGGGCGATGAGCACGACGAGCGCGAGCGCGGCGCTGACCCAGACGGCGATCGAGCGGTCCACGCGCTAAGCCCCGAAGAACTCCACGAAGCGCTTCTTGATCTCCTCGTTGCGCTTCTCCAGCTCCTCGGGAGTGACCATGAGCAGCTTCAGCTCGCTGAGCTTCGGCTTGTCGGCGGGATACGTCACGCCCGGATGGCCCGTGTAGAGGCCTTCGCTGTCGGCCATCACCTGCTGGACCTCACGCGTGAACGTGAAGTCGGTGAACAATCGCGCTGCGTTGGGATGCGGCGCGAAGGCCGTGATCGCCGTCGGCGATACGACCAGCGGCACGCCTTCCTTGGGATACACGATCTCGATGGGATTGCCCTTTTTCTTCAGCTGATAGGCGCTGTAATCGCCACCGTTGACCGCCACCACGCGCTCGCCCGAGCTGACAACGGTCGCCGGGTCGTTCGCGGACTGCACGATCATCAGCTTGTTCTGGGCGAGCGCCTTGAAGTAGTCCCAGCCGTTGAGATGCACGAGCGCCAGCACGTGCGCGGCGATGACGCCGCTGTAGCCCGGATGCGCGGTCACCATCCTGCCCTTCCACCGGGGATCGAGAAGGTCTTTCCAGCTCTTCGGTGCTTCCGATGCGGACACCGCCTTGGTGTTGTACGTGATCGCGTTCACGGTTGCGCGCAGGCCGTAGTAGTACCCGTCCTTGTCCTTGAACCCGTCGGGAAACCCGTCGACGCCGGCCGGCGTGTACTTCGCCAGCAGCTTCTTGTCCTTGAGGAACACGTAGTGCCCGGCATCGGATGTGTGGATGACGTCGACGTTCTTGATGTTCGCCTGCAGCTCCTGCATCACTCTTTGTAATATTCGCTGCGAGCCCGTGCGGTGAACCTCGACTTTGATGTCCGGATAGGCCGTCTCGAACAGCTTGGCGACCTTCTCCGCGCTCGGCAACACCAGCGAGGTGTACCAGACCACCTTGCCTTCCTTGCGGGCGCCTTCGAGATGCTTGCTGGGCGTCTGGGCGTGGCCACCGACGACGAGGCCGGCGATGAGCACCATGGTTGCCGCCGCCACCACCCTCACAAATCGTCTCGTCATCGATGGGTCTCCGGGGTGAGCGTTGCGCTCAGGTCTTTGAGGCTCGACGCGCCGGGCAGCGCGCGTACGGCGGCGATGATCGAATCGGCTCGCGTGACGGGCAGGGCCAGCCCCGCGTTGCCGCGGAACTTCGCCTCGATCTCGGCGCTCGTGAGCGGCGCATCGGGTCCGCCGCGCGGGCGATCCTGTCGCTCGCGCAGCCGACGCCCATCCGCGAGCGTCACCTCGACGTCGCCGACGAACTGCCGCGGGTAATCGATCGTGGGATCGAGCTCGTACGTCACCCGTGACGCCAGGCGAAGCACGTCGGCGTCGCGCACGGCGCCGTCCGTGAACTCGGCCAGCCCGGCACGCCCCTTGACCAGAATCACGGCGATGAGATACGGCAGGCTGAACTTCGCGGCGTAGCCGTTCGGCGGCGCATGCTTGGCAGCCAGCGGCTCCCAGAGCCGCGGCACCGGGCCCGGCGACGTGCGACAGCGAATCGCTGTCACGGCGTCCGCCCGGATGCCGTCGCGCTCGCGCAGCCGAGCCGCGCAGTCCATGTAGGGCTGCGCGATGGAGCCGCACGGATATGGCTTGAGGGTGAGCGCCTCGAGCTCCCACACGCGGCCGAGCGAGTCCAGCAGCCCCGCCAGCCGTGCGGCATCGTGGCCGCCGGCGAAGGCGGCGTACAGTCCGTGCTCGCCTTCGAGCACCGTCGCCGGCCCCGTGAAGCCGGCCCGCGCCAGCAGCGTCGCGACGACGCCGGCGTGCGCGGCCCAGCCCGCGTGCATGCGCTTTGTCCAGGAGCCGTCGGCGAGGTACTCGATGATGCCCGCGGCCTGGCTGCCGACGATGCCGAACGCATGGGTCAGCTGATCTTCCGTCAGGCTCTGCAAGCGGCCCGCCGCGGCGACGGCGCCGAATCCGCCGGCGATGGCGGTCGGATGGAAGTGGCGCGCGTGCAGCGCACCGGGAACCGCGAGACCGACGCGGCACATGACTTCGACGCCTGCGATCGATGCCTCGAGCATCGCGCGGCCCGACGCGCCGGCCGCCTCCGCGAGCGCGAGCGCCGTGGTCACCGCCACGCAGCTCGTGTGGACGATTGCATCCTCGCGCGTGTCGTCGAAGTCGAGGCCGTGCGCGAGCGTGGCATTAGCGAGCACGGCGTTGGCGGCGGCCACGCGCGCCGCGCGGCCGAGCAGCGCGCTTTCGGCGGCGCCGCCCAGCCGCTCGGCCGTGTCGAGCGCCGCGCGGCCGAAGTCCTCGCCGACAGCGGCCAGCGCGTTACCGAACGTGTCCAGCGTGAGCAGAACCGCCCGATCGACGACGCGTGCCGGAATCGCGTCGAGCCTCAGGCCGGCGACGAAGCGCGCGAGGCGCCGCGCGGCCGTCACTCCAGCAGCTCCTTGGCGATGACCACGCGCTGGATCTGGTTGGTGCCCTCGTAGATCTGCATGATCTTGGCGTCGCGCATGTAGCGCTCGACGGGATATTCGCGCGTGTAGCCGTAGCCGCCGAAGATCTGCACCGCGTCGGTGGTGACCTTCATCGCCGCATCGGCCGCGAAGCACTTGGCCATCGACGCCTCGTAGGTGTTGCCCGTGATGCCGGCGTCGAGCTGCCGTGCGCAGTGATGGATCATGAGTCGCGAGCCGTGCACGGCCATCGCCATGTCGGCGAGCATGAATTGAATGCCCTGGAAGGTGCCGATCGGCTTGCCGAACTGCTGCCGCTCCTTCGCGTAGCCCACGGCGGCGTCGAGCGCCGCCTGCGCGATGCCGAGCGCCAGCGCGCCCGTCGCCGGCCGGGTGATGTCGAGCGTGCGCATCGCCAGCCTGAACCCCTCGCCCTCGGCGCCGAGGCGGTTCGCGACGGGAACCGCACAGTCTGAGAAGTGCAGCGCCACGGTCGGCGAGGCGCGAATGCCCATCTTCTTTTCCTTCTTGCCGACCGCAAAGCCCGGGGTGCCCTTTTCCACGAGGAAGGCCGTGACCCCCCGCGCGCGTTTCGAGGGATCGAGCGTGGCGAAGACGGTGATCACGTCGGCGTGGTCGCCGTTGGTGCACCACTGCTTGGAGCCGTTGAGGACGTAGTGGTCACCGCGACGTACCGCGGTCGTGCGCAGGCCCGCGGCGTCCGAGCCGGCGCCCGGCTCGGACAGCGAATACGCGCACAGCCGCTCGCCGGTGGCGAGCGCCGGCAAGAAACGCTTCTTTTGCTCCTCGGTGCCGGCGAGCGCGATCGGGATGCCACCGAGCGCCTGATCGAGGTACTGCGTCCCCGTCGAAGCGCACGCCGCCGCGACCTCCTCGCACACGAGGGCGAGCGCGAGCGCGCCCATGGCGGTGCCGCCATACGCTTCGGGCACCCAGATCCCATAGAGGCCGGACTCGATCAGCGCGCGGATCGAATCCTCGGGATACTCCTCGGCGTCGTCGTAGCGCGCGGCGTTGGGCGCCACGCGCTCGCGCGCGATCTTCCGCGCGAGATCACAGATCATGCGCTGGTCGTCGGTGAGATAGAACGGCTCGTGCATGCGTCGATACTATACAGGCCGCGGCGCGTCCGGGCGTGTCGCCTCGCGCGCGACCGCGGCGAGCATTGCACCGCGGATGACGCCACTGAACGGCCGGACCACGAGCCAGTAGAGGCGAAAGCGTCGGCGACTCGACGCATCCATACATGCCACCCGGGTCTCGGTCGCCAGTCGGCTCGCCTGCGGACCGTCGGGCTCGACGACGAACGTCCACACGGCCTTCGCACAGCCGGGACGCGCGAAGCTCTTGAAGTCTTGCGGAGCGAGCGCCGTGCGGCCCCCTGACGGCGTCCAGAATCGCCCCACGAGTCCGAGCGCGATCTCCCGTCCGTCTCGCTCGCCGAGCGGAATGAAGCCGCCCCGAATCAGACGGTCGAGCGTCAAGTGATCCGTCTGCGCCGGGCGGCGCAGTCCGCGTAGCACGAGCAGCGCGCGCACCCACCAGGCGCCCGCGAAGTCCGCGCGATGCAGCGCCGCCCATACGTCCGGCGCGGGCGCCGCGACGCTGATCGCGTGATGCATGATGACGTCGTAGACGGGAAGAAATTCGTCGGCCAGCATCGCCGCGCGCCGGGCTACACGATGCCGCGCGCCGCGAGATCCGCGAGCTGTGCCACGGTCAGGCCCAGCGCGGCGTACACGCGCGCGTTGTGCTCACCCAATCGCGGCGGAAATGTCAGCGCCCGCGCGTCACCGACGGGCGGCGGCGGCAGCGCGATGCTCACGCCGGTGCGCGGATCGCGAACGCGCATCAGACCCGGCGCCACCAGCGGATCGCTGAGCACCTCGGGGAGCGTCGCGACCCGCGCGACGGGGATCTCGGCTCCGCGCAACAGCGCGAGCGCCGCGTCGGTCGTGAGGCGCACGAGCCGCTCGGCGAGCGCCGCGTGCAAACGCGCCGCGTCCGCGATGCGCCCGGCGTTCGCGACGTACTCGGGACGATCGATTCCGGCGAACGCGGGCAGCGCCGCCAGCGCCTTCCACTGCGCGTCGTTGCCGACGGCAAGATAGACGTGGCCATCGCGCGTCGCATGAACGCCGACCGGCGCGAAAAACTGATGGCTGCTGCCCCGGCGCGCCACGTGCTCGCCGAGGCTTTGGACGGCGACGGGAGCCACGAGCCACGACACCGCGCTGCGAAACATCGCGACGTCGATCCGCGCCCCCTCGCCCGTCTTCGCGCGACGGTAGAGCGCCTTCATGACTTGCCCGTAGGCGTGCTCGGCGGCGCCCAGGTCGACCATCGGCGCGCCGAACGGCGTGGGCGGGCCATCGGGCTCTCCGGTCAGCGCCATGAAGCCCGCGCGTGCCTGGAGAATCGGATCGTAGGCGGGCTCGTCGTGGTCGGGACCAAAGCCGCTGATACCCACCCAAATCAGGTCGCGACGGATCCCGCGCAGCGTCGGCTCGTCGATCCCCAGCGCGGCGTAGGAGCGGGGCCGCTGGTTGGTCGCGACGATGTCCACGGGCAGCCGCGCGACGAGATCGTGCAGCAGCGCGCGCCCCTCCGCCACCGCGAGATTCAGCGTGATCGCCTCCTTGCCGCAGTTGTTCGGCAGAAAATACGCACGCATGGCGGGCTCGCCGAGCACGTCACGTCCGACGAAGCGATTGGGATCGGGCCGCTGCGGGTTTTCGACCCGAATGACCCGCGCGCCGTCGCACGCGAGTCGGTACGTGAGGAACGGCAGCGTGGTCGCCTGCTCGAGGGCGAGGACGGTCACGCCATCGAGGGCGCGAGTCATGCTTTCGGTCGCCGGTCAATCACGCGCACGGCTTTGCCCTGCGGCCGCTCGAGGCTGCCGGCTGGACACAGGCGGATCTCGGGACCGAGCGCCAGCGCGTCGTGCAGGTCGCGCTTGATGCTCGCGGCGACGCGGGCGTCGCAGCCGGCCTCCGTTTCGACCAGCACGGTCATGCGCTCGGCGCCTCCCTCGGTGTCGAGCACGATCTGGTATTCGTGGCTCACGCCGGCGTGAGCGAGCAGCAGCGTCTCGACCTGTCGCGGGTAAAAGTTGACGCCTTTGTAGATCACCATGTCGTCGGTACGGCCGCGCAGCCGATCGAGGCGAAGCGCCGTACGGCCGCAGGCGCAGCGGGCGCGCGACACGATGCGGGTCAGATCGTGTGTCCGATAGCGCACGAGCGGCAGGCCCTCGCGCGTGAGCGTCGAGACGACGAGCTCGCCTTCTTGGCCGTCGGACCGCCGGGCGCCGGTGGTCGGATCCACGATCTCGACGACGTAGTGGTCCTCCCACACGTGCACGCCGGCGCGCGCGGCGCAGTCGATGCCGAGGCCCGGCCCGCCCGTCTCCGTCATGCCGATGATGTCGTAGGCACGGATCGACAGCTCGCGCTCGATGCGCGCACGCAGCGCGTCCGACCACATCTCGGAGCCGAAGATCCC